>JAYRFH010000200.1:0-3765 GCA_041908405.1 Candidatus Zixiibacteriota bacterium | reverse complement strand
GGGCTCTGGCTTTACATTCTCGAGGACAACAGCCTGCCGGTTGTACGGGCTTCGGTTCGAATCAACTGCGGCGGCTATCTGGAACCGGCGGACAAAGTCGGGCTGGCTCAGATCTGTGGGCAAGTGCTCCGGACCGGAGGAACCTCGAAGTGGACCGGCGACCAGATCGATGAGGCGCTGGAATCGGTTGGCGCATCGGTTGAAACCGGTATCGGCAATTTGAGTGGGTCGGCGTCGATGTATACGCTGACTGAAAATCTTGATCTCGGGTTAGAAGTGTTGGCGGAAGTGCTCCGCCGTCCGGCTTTTGCGCAGGATAAGATCGATCTGGCCAAGGTTGGTATTCGGTCAGGGATATCACGCCGCAATGATGATCCGTTCACCATTGGGATACGGGAGTTCATCAAGGCGATCTATGGACCGGACTCGCCGTATTCGCGCTATCCGGAATACGCGACAGTGGACGCGGTTTCGAAGAGCGACCTGGTGATGTTCCACCAGATCTGTTTCCATCCGGAGAATTTCCAGATCGCCATCTGGGGAGATATCAAGAAGGATGATATTGTCGCCAAAATGAAGCAGTATTTCGGGGATTGGGAAAAAGGCCAGGTGCCTATCCCCCAGCCGCCGAAAGTTGACTACAAGTACGAACAGGGCGTCTACTATGTAGCGAAAGAGGACGTCAATCAGAGTAACATCATTCTCGGGCATATCGGTGGATTGGTGACTGATCCTGACTATCCGGCGTTGATCGTAATGAACAACATCCTGGGTGGTTCATTCGCTAGTCGTCTGTTCAATAATGTCCGCTCAAAGGAAGGTCTCGCCTACTCTGTGGGTGGCGCTTACACGGCGAACGTAACCTACCCAGGGACATTCTACTCGTTCGCGTCGACCAAATCTGAGACGACCGCCAAGGCGATCAACGAGATAATCAAGCAGATCAAGTCGATGCAGACAATACCACCGACTCCGGCGGAGATGTCGATCGGCAAGGATGGATACCTGAATTCGTTCGTGTTCAATTTCGACAGCCGGTCGGAAGTGATCGGGCGAATGATGTATTACGATTTCTACGGATTGCCGGAGGATTTCCTGGCGAAGGAGAAGGAATCGGTCGAGAAAGTAACGCCTGAGGATGTGATGGCGGCGGCGAAGCGCGCTATTCATGCGGACGCGCTGAAGCTGGTGGTAGTAGGAAAAGGGGAGGATTTCGAGACGCCGCTTGATCAACTTGGCTTGGGTCCGGTCACAACGCTGGATATTACCATACCCGCTGCCGCGCCAAAGCGTGAACTGGCGGTGACTGAGGAGAATCTGGCAAAAGGAAAAGCTATCCTGGCCAAGTCGGCGACGGCGCATGGCGGCCTGAAAGCGATCAAGGCGGTCAGAACACTCTCCGTCAAAGGGGTGAATACCGTCTCCACACCGCAGGGAGATTTTCCGTTCAATGTCGAGATGACCTATCAACTCCCGGACAAAATCCGCCAGAAGATGGATGTCATGGGACAGACATTTTACGATATCCGAAACGGTGACGCGGGCTGGAAGTCTGACCCACGCGCTGGAACGATGGTGCCAAAAACGGCCGATGATATCGCTGACGACAAGAAAGAGACCCTGCGGAATACCGTAATACTCCTGGGGCAATCTGATAGCCCGAATTTGAAGGCATGCTACGCGGGTGAAGGTGAAGCCGGTGGTTCGCCGGTCGAGCTGGTGGCTATCCTCGGCGAGGATGGTAAAGCATACGTGACGGTCGGGATCGACCCGAAATCCGGCAATTTGGTGAGCAAAGAATACTGGGGGCCGACCATGATGGGTGAGGGGAATGTGCAGGAAGTCTTTGGTGACTTCACTAAATCCGGTGGCGTGTTGATGCCGATGAGCACGACGGTCAGCATGAACGGCCAAAAGGTTATGGTCGTGAAATTGAGCGAAATGACGGTCAACGGAACGATTCCAGCGGGGAGTTTCGAAAAGCCGTAAAACTCTGCGGTAATGGTTAGTCTAAGGAGCCGGGCCTACCCGGCTCCTTTTTGTATTGGTAAACGGCGACGCAAGTCAGTGGAAGTAACCTTTTTGCTCCACAATTCGGGGGCTGGGACGTCATACGAAGGGAGCGTGCGCTCTAAAACCGCTTGCCAGGACATAGGAAATCTGCTACAATTAACCGGTTCAGGCGGTTACGCTTGGACGGATGGAAGGTACTGGGAACTGCGGCGGCATTGAAGCCGCCCGAAACCTCGATATTGAGAGTGTGTCATGTCACACAGCGTGCTTTTGCGGGCGATGTTGGCGCTCGCCTTAAGTCTTCTGGTAGTGTCAACAGCGTTCGCGCGTCCGGCTGATCCACAACCGGATTCAACACGTCCCCCACTCGGCTCAGCGACAGCCTCACCGGCGTATTGCCTAGCGACACATAATGTCGGCAAGATCGTGCTCGGGGTGACCAACTACGGAATATTTGGATCCGGTTCCGGATCGATAGTCGGCAGCGGCGGTGACTGCTTCACCGCGCAAGCGGTGCCCTCGTGCGAGTATCCCAAGGGAAGCAGCGCGTGGTACCTCTATTCCGGGTCGCTCTGGATAGGGGCGGTCAAGGGTGAAGACACGCTGGTTTCGGCCGGTTCGGACGGTTGGATATTCGGCCGTCGCGAGATGAACCCGTACGACCAGTTCGCCAACCCGGAATCTGTAATGAAAACACGGTCGATAATCGACCCGTCCGCGCCCGATTTTGAGTTAGCCGTTTCGGAGCAGGATTATATCGCGCGATATACTGACTCATTTACTACCGGCGTGACCGGTTTGGGAACGGACTTCCTGGATGGTCGAAACCACCGTCCACTGTATATTGATGTCTCACAGCGTTCATATGCGTGGTCGTATTCCTACGCGGAAGACTTTGTCCTGTTCGACTATACCATCACCAATGCCAGCAACGAACGATTGGACAATGTCTACATGGGGTTGTACATCGATGCCGATGTCGGTGAGGCGAACAGCAATGACGCGGCACAGGATGATGTTTGCGGATTTCTGTACGATATCCCCTCCCCTGCTGTGTTCTCGGGGAATTGCGATTACTTCCGTGATACGGTCTTCATCGCCTGGATCGCCGACAACGACGGCGACCTGAATAAACAGGTGCGCGTTCCCAACATCACAGGGAGCCGCGTGATCAGGACACCCGCGGAGACGCTGGATGTGTCATTTAACTGGTGGGTGGGAAATAGTTCTCCCCAGTTGGATTTTGGTCCGCAGGAACGCAAGAAACTGCGCGACCTTGGGACCGGTGGCAAAGGGACGCCGGAAGGGGATCGCAATAAATACTACTTCCTGAGAAACAAGGAATTTGACTATCCGCAGATATTCACGGCCAGTATCGCGATCTCTGATTCGCTCTGGGATTACCCTAATCCGGCGCTGTCAGGAGCGTTATCTGTAGGGTTTGACACACGGTATCTGCTTTCATTCGGTCCATTCACCCTGCAGCCCGGAGAGGCGGCGCCGATCTCGGTCGCGTATGTGGGGGGTGAGAATTTCCATACGATCCCCAGCAATACGCAGAATAATCTGATAAGTAATTACAATCCGGAAGAGTGGCTGAAGAACGTCAATTTTGATGACCTTGGGCTGAATGCCGTATGGGCATCGTGGGTGTATGACAATCCGGGCGTCGACACCGATGGGAATGGCTCAAAGGGTGATTTCCGGATCTGTTATGCGGATGTCAGCTATGACACGATCAGCACCGACCCT
>JAYRFH010000199.1:0-11486 GCA_041908405.1 Candidatus Zixiibacteriota bacterium | reverse complement strand
CTGCCTCGGCTGCCCGTGCCCGTGGGACCGACATTCTGCTGATTGACACTGCCGGCCGTCTGCATACCAAAAGCAATCTTATGGAAGAGCTGAGCAAGATCCGCCGCGTCGTCCAGAAAGCGGTGCCGGACTCCCCCATTTACGCCAAACTGATCCTCGACGGCACCACGGGCCAGAACGCGCTGTCACAGGTGAAGATCTTCACCGATGCCGTCGGTTGCGATGGCCTGGTGATCACCAAACTGGACGGTACCGCCAAAGGCGGCGTGATCATCGCGATAGCCGAAGAGATGGGCGTGCCGGTTGATTTCATCGGCGTTGGCGAGGGACTTGAAGACATCCAACGATTTGATTCAAAGCAATTCGCCGAAGCTCTATTTGCCTCGTGATCCACGAACTTTCCATTCAGACCAACGCTCGGGACGAGTTTCTCGATATCACCTCCCGCATTCAGGAGCTTGTGAGCACAAGGGGCCACAAGTCCGGACAGGTCATTTGCTTTGTGCCACACACGACTGCCGGGATCACGATCAACGAGAATGCCGATCCTGACGTTCGCCGCGACCTGCTGCATAAACTTCGCAAGGAGATTCCGCAATCGGATGGCTACCACCATGCCGAAGGGAACTCCGACTCACATCTCAAAGCGTCGCTGATGGGATTCTCCCAGATCGTCCTCTTTGAAAAGGGAAAGTTGGTGCTTGGGACATGGCAAGGGATCTACTTCTGCGAGTTCGACGGCCCTCGCCATCGAAAACTGATTGTCAAGGTCCTCCCCGATGCTTAAGATCCGAATACTGGCGATCGGCGAGGACAAAGATCGTTGGGTCACTGAGGGAATCGCGCACTTTACAAAATTGTTGTCGAAGTACGCATCGGTCGAGTTTGTCCCTCTCCCCTCTTCAAAATCCTCCTCCTCAATTTCTCCGGATGAGATCAAAAAGCAGGAAGCAGCACTCTTTCGTGAGAGACTGGCTAAAGGGATGACGATCGCTCTTGCTGATTCCGGCAAATCTTTCGACTCTGTAGCCTATGCAAAACAGCTTGAGCGCTGGCAGGTTTCATCGGGCGGGACTGTCACCTTCCTTATCGGCGGACCCTTCGGTCTCGAAACAGACCTGATCAAAACGTGCGACCTGGCGCTCTCCCTCTCCCCGCTCACGTTCTCTCACCAGTTGGTCCGGTTGGTGCTGCTGGAGCAGCTCTACCGTGGCTACACGATCCTGAACAACACCAGTTATCACAAATAGATCCCAATAAGAAAGCGCCCTGCTAACAGCTCCAGGGCGCTTCCTGAGGAAAGATAAAAGGGGATATATTGCTATTTCAGTAGCATCATCTTCTTCGTCTGGCTGAATGCCCCAGCCTGAAGGCGGTAGAAGTAGACACCCGATGCAGCCACGGTTCCGGTCTCGTTGGTTCCATCCCAGACCACATCTCTCATGCCGGCTTCGCTCTGGCCGTCGAATTCACGCACCACGCTGCCATTGACGTTGTAGATCGTCAGGTGCCAGTCTGAGGCGTTCGGCAGCGCGAAGCTGATCGTCGTGCTTGGGTTGAACGGATTCGGATAGTTCTGCGAAAGCGTGAAGTCACTCGGCACTGAGTTGTTCTTCGCCGCTGTCAAGTACGGCCGTCCTTCGTAGTCGCAGATCTCGGCTTTCTGAATCACCAGCGTGCCGTTTCCGGTAACCGGTATCTCAACCAGCGACTGACTGCCCGCATTGATGCGCGCCTTGCCGATATCGAAGATCAGGATTCGCACTTCGTCACTATTGACCGACGACAGTATCTGCATATTCGAGGCATCGCCAAGCAGCCTCGGCTCGCCGATCGTCGCCCCACCGGTCAGTTTGCAGACAAAGCTCGCTGCTCCTATGGTACCGACCGCATCCGTGTTGATCGTTACCATTCCGTCGCTGGCTTCTGTCGTAACCTCGAGTTTGTCCGGGTACGGCGAGAGCTTCGGTACCGGCGGAATGTCGCCGACCACGACGCGGATCAGCGTCGTCAGGTCAGAGACCGTCAAGGTCAAGCCATCGGCATTGACATCAGTGGCCGCGATCTGCCCGGCCTGATTGACCGTGAAGACCGAGAGACCATAGATAAAGTACCGGCTGAACAAGACCGCATCGGCAATTTCATACGCCTGATCGTTAAGGTTGATATCTCCGCGATCATCGATCGAATCGGGATGGATGATGCATATACCGCCGTTGATATAGTCGATACAGCGCAACGGCATCCCTTTGGCTCCGGCCGACAGACAGGCATCGGGCGCACCCATACCGAACTGACGGTTCGCTTCAGGATACAGCACATTGTTGTCTTCGTCCCAGATCAGGATCCGTTCAGAGTTGTATATCCGCTTATCGATATAGAGTATGTTTCCGGTTTTGTCGGAGAATGAGTTGTCGCCGCAATCGTACCAGACGAACGTGATCGGTACGTACTGGTCGCCCAGGTTCTGATTGTTGGAGACCTGGAACTCCATCCGGACCAGCAAGCCGTTCGGCATGAAGGTCGAATCGGGCGGATGGTTCGAACCGTTGTTCACCTCAGCGATACCGATCAGGCGCACCAGTCCGGGCGGACAGGCCGTCCCGCACGAAGCATTGTTCAGGTTGTACGTGAAGTACTCCCATCCCTGAATATCCGTTCCGGAGATCAGTGCCGTCTGGAACGACAGCGCAGTCGGGTCGAAACTCAACAGCATATCGAAACCACCGATCGGATCATTGGTCATGATCTTCAGGTCGGCATTCTTGCGCTGACCAACCGGCGTGCAGGTGCCACCATCGATCTCAACACGAGCGCAAACATCGCAGTCGGGCTTCAACGTGAAACCTACTTCGAGCGTGTCGACCAGCGTATGGCAACCATCGGTCACCTGGATACAGAACAGTTGCGGCGCGATCGATCCCGGCTTGAAGCAGATCTTGTAGCCGTTACCATCGACCGCCAACGAACCTGGGCCGCACAGCTTGGTGACGGTAACCGGATTTTCGGCATCGGATGCCGTAATGCCACTTACGCAGACGGTAGTCGTATCATCGGGGCAACGTTCATATGTCAGGCCCGCCGGCAAGTTCAGGACAGGCATCTGGTCGGCCGTGAGGTCAACCAGCGTGGAGCATCTCGCCACACCGCAAGTGCCGGCAGCATTGATCTTCACATAGAACTGGCTCGTTGCGGTCACCGGCACGCAGACGAAACCGGCCTGATAGTACGCCCCAGCAGGCGTCACCGTCACCTGGACGCCCGTACCAGTGACAGTCACCGGGAAGCAGAGCGTATCCGGGGTAACCAGACACATCGTCGTGTCGATCGTGCCTGGGCAGGTCACGGCCGGAGCCTGGCCCATATCAACCTTCAGGTTGAACGTGCAGGTATCCGCACCGCACTGCGAGGCAGCGATAACGGTGATCGGATAGGTTCCGCCGGCAGTCACCCAAACCGAGACTCTACCGGTAGTCGGATTATAACGTCCGGCTGGCAGAACGGTCACGGTTGCGCCAGTCGGCGAGATCGGGACAATGATATGTACCGAGTCAGACTTACAGAGCGAAATGAACTGATCACCTTCAGGGCAAACGATCACGGCACTCGGACCCTGCTGAATGGTCACTCTGACCAGTTTCTGGAAGGCCATGCCGCAAGAATCGGTTGCGGTGATCGTGATATTATGGACTCCAAAGTTCGCAGGCGTGAAACAGATGGTCGAACCGACCACCGTCCCCAGCGAACTCGTGATAGTCTGGATATTGTTGTTCGGATCAGTTGCCGTGAACGGTATGCAGATCTGCGGCAAATTACAGATCGTCAGCGCACTGTCTCTGGCCGTAACGGTCGGAGCCGAGTTGAAAGTCGACGTGACCGTGAACAAACAGGTGTCAACTCCACACTGCCCCTCGGCAATTAAGCGAACCGTCTTGGTTCCGGCCAGAGTGATCGGTACACAGATCTGGTTGCCGGTTATGAACCCACCCGTGCTGACCCGGACATTGGTTGCCGATGATGACACCGCAAACGTGTAGCAGAGCGTGTCAGGTCCGCAAAGGAATGCGGTCTGATTCCCCGGGCAGGAAGTAAACTCCACCGCCGGTTGGATCGTGACTGGTACATTCACCACACAGGTATCGGACTGGCAGCTTCCGGTCGCAATGACGCGAATCGTGTAGAGGCCGCTGGTGTCAGCGTTGAAGCAGAGATTGCCGGCCGAGTAGGTCCCTATCGAGGTCGACACGACGTAATCGTGTCCGGTGATAGCCACCGGCACGCAAACCTGCTGCGGCTTGCAAAGCGTCTGCGTCGGTACGGTATTGCAGGCGATATCGGCAACACCACCGGCATTGACATGCACCCAGATTCGGATAGAATCTTTCAGACCGCACTGGTCGGTCGCGACGATCGAGACATACACGCGGCCGGTTGCGGTCGGCAGGAAGCAGACTTTGCCGTTGGCGGCATCGTAGGTTCCACCGATTACGTTGACCGATGCGATGTTGTTATCCCCATCCATCACCTGGATCGGCAGACAAATGGTCTCGAAGGCGCACTGGGTGTAGAGCGTGTCGCCAGGGGTGTAGATTATGAACGGCTTGGTATTGAGACGAACCGTCACATCAATCTGATCCGTCCCCGTTGCGCCGCAACCATCCGTGGCAGTCACAGTGATAGTGTGGCGACCCGAACTTGTCGGCGTGAAGCAGACGACTCCGCGAGAAGCATCGTATGTTCCGCCAGTTGCCACGACATTCGTCAGGTTGTGATCGTTGTCGGTGATACCGACCGGAATACAGATCTGGCTGTAGCTGCACTGGACCATCGAAGTATCCTTCGGCAGCAGGACGATCGGCGACGTATTCGTCTTGACCTTCACCGTAAACGTGCAGGTGCGAACTGAACCGCAAGCCGTGGTAACGTCCACAGTAATCGTATTTTCAAGGCAGCATTCGCTATAGAAGCAGATCGACTGCTTCTGTGCATCCCAGTGAGCTGCGGTTCCGCGAACGCGCACAGTCGCACCGACCGGCACGCCACCCAGCGGGAAGCAGAGTGTTTCGGGCTGGCAGAGGAAGATCGTCGTATCGCGCGGGCAGGTCAGCGTGATCGCCTGATCGGTCTGCACTGTCACGATCGCGGTATCGACATCCTGAAGCCCACAAGAATCGGTAACCGTCACGATGACCGGATATGTTCCCTGGGCATACGGAACGAAACAGACCGTACCGTTTGTCACCTGACCGCGATTAACCGTGATGCTTGCGATATTGCCGTCGGCATCGCTGTAGTTCAGCGGCAGACAGACACTCTGTGGATTACAGAGATAAATGCTGGTATCCGGTCCAAGCGAGACATTCGGCGCACTGTTCGGATTGACCGTTACAACCGCCGTATCGGCATCCATCGCGCCGCAACTATCGGTAGCGGTCGCAATGATCGTATAGACACCCGGATCGCCGGACTGAATACAAACCTGACCCGTAGCCGGGTTGTACTGGCCCCCGGTTACGATGACCGATGCGATATTGTTATCAGTGATCGTCAGCGGCAGACAGATAGTCTGGTTGGCACAGAAAGCGCCGGACTGATCCTGTCCAAGAGTCACCATCGGCGGCGTATTAAACTTCACCGTGATGAAAGTCGTATCGTATGCCGTCAGGCCACACGAGTCAGTCACCTGAGCGATTATGCGGTAGGTTCCTGCAGTGTCAGGGCTGAAGCAGTATTGTACGCTGCCGTCCTGGAAGACCGGCGAACCAAGGTTTGTCTGAATCGAGGCGATATTGTCATCCGGATCATTGGTCGTCAACTGATAGCAGATGATGTCAGTCGGATCGCACAAGCTGGCAGAGAATGGCGCCTGCAATATGGCTGATGGCGCCTTGTTAACACGAACCACGATGGTTGAATAACAAGTATCTGCTTCCTGTGAATTACTGGCGACTATCTGCATTGTGTAGGTGCCGGACTCAGAGACCGGCAGGCAGACCGAGCCATTTTCGTACGTACCATACGGCGTCACCGAAACTGAGACGCCCGTACCGGAAATGGTCACCGGCAAGCAAATGGTGTCAATACTGTTCAGACACAGCAGCGTATCGAGAGAACCAACACACTGGATGAACGGCGGGAAATATTGGCCGAGGTCAAGTTTCAACGTACACGTATCACTATTGCACTCGCCATTTACGATCAACGTGTAAGTGTAATTTCCGGAGGTCGGTGCATAGACCACTACCTCACCGGTCGACCAGTCATAGTAACCTTCGGGAAGGACCTGAACCGGCGTATTGACCGGTGTGATCCCAACTGCCACCCGGACCGTGTCCGGCAGTGTGATCAGACGAGTGATCGGGCTCGGCGGGCACTGGATGTCGACTCGCGGCACCGTCACGACGGTCACCACTGTGGTATCTATATCAACCTTGCCGCAGGCATCCTTGACTGTCAGCACAACCGGATAGCTGCCGGCCGCGGTCGGGCGGAAGATCACGAGATTATCTTCGATAATGCCAAGCGAACTGGTGATCTCACTGATATTACCATCCGGGTCGCTCACCGCATAGGTGAACGCCACGTAGCCGGTGTCCCCACAGAGCAGGATCGTCGTATCGGGCGAGGCCACCACCGTCGGAGGCTGATTTACCGAGATATTCAATCTGAACGAGCAGCTATCTTTGCTGCAACCATTCTCAGCCACCAGTCCAACCTGATAAGTACCAGGCTGAGTGACGGCCAATTTGATAAATCCGTTGTCGTAGAAGGCACCAGCCGGGAATACTGTAAGCTGGTCAACCGTCCCACCAATGGTCACCGGGAACTGAAGATTCACCGGCAGTTCGCAGACAAACAAGCTGCTGTCTTTGCCAGGGCAGGAGACATCAACCGGTGAAGTCGAATTGACCGGAAGAATGATCGCGCAGGTATCCGCGTTGCAGGTCCCCGTCGCAATGATGATCGCGGTATAAATTCCGGTCGTATCCAGCGGCAGACAGAGCGTGGTACCATTGAGCGTACCGTAACTGGAGGTCAAGCTCGTGTACGGCCCGGTAATGCCAAGCTCATAGCAAATGGTGTCCGGACCACAGAGCGTGATCGGGTCGCTTGCCGGCGGGCAGGTTAGGCTGACAAAATCGCCTGCCTTGACGGTGATACAGAGATTCGCTGTGTCGGCTCTGCCGCAGCTATCCATCACCACGACTCGGGCGCAGTACCGTCCGGCACCTTCAGGAGTGAAGCAGACGGCTCGCTGCTGAGCGTCATAGAATCCAAGCGTCGTAGTGATCGACTGGATATTGCTGTTGCCGTCAGAGATCGCGATCGGCAGGCAGATCTGCGTCGGCTTGCACTGCTCGAACAGCGTGTCGGTCGGACCAAAGTCAACCAATGGAGGCAGGTTGGTAGTGGTCATGATCGTCATATGATCGGTCGAAATCGCGCCGCAGGCATCAGTCGCGGTGACGGTCACAACATACGAGCCGCCATTCGTCGTATTAACACAGACAACTCCGCGGCTGCGATCGTACGTGCCGCCAGTCGCCTGGACAGAAACGATATTGTTGTCCTGGTCACTCACGCCCACCGGAATACAGATCTGGCCGTTAGCGCAGGCACCCAGGGTCGTATCGCGCGGCAGCAGGACGATCGGAGCGGTGTTGGTCTTCACCTTCACCGTGAACTGACAGGAACGAACCGTGCCGCAGGCACTCGTTACTTCGAACTTTATGGTATTCTCAAGACAGCATTCGGAATAGAAGCAGATCGACTGCGTCTGGGCATTCCAGTACGCCGCGGTACCGATCACCCGGACGCGGGCATCCGCCGGCACTCCGCCGACCGGGAAGCAAAGCGTTTCCGGAGCGCAAAGGAATATCGTCGTATCGCGCGGGCAGTTCAAAACGATCGCCTGATCAGTCTTGACTGTTACGATCGCGGTATCCTTCACTACAAAACCGCAACCGTCGGTGACCGTGATAATGATCGGGTAACTTCCCTGCGAATAAGGAACGAAACAGATCGTGCCGTTCTTGTACTGACCACGATTGACCGTCACGGAAACCACATCGTTGTCAGGATCCGTGATACTGACCGGCAGACAGACATACGTCGGCTGACAGAGCGTGACCGCAGTATCCCGCAGCGGCGAAACGATAGGAGCATGTCCAAGCGTCACCACCACCGTCAGCGTATCCTCCGCGATCTTACCGCAATCATCGGTGGCGCGAGCAAAGATCGTGTAGGTGCCGGAGGCAGTCGGCGTGAAACAGAACTTGCCGGTTTCGCTATTGTAGCTTCCCTCGCTGACCCAGACGGTCTTGAGGTTGTCATCGGATATATTCAGGTCGTAGCAAAGCTCACTTGAAATACAGAGTGCTGAGTCGAGCTGCTCACCGAACTGCACGGTCGGAAGCTTATTCACCTGCACCATCACCCACGCGGTGTCGGCATCGATCGAACCGCACTGATCAGTGGCAGTCAGAATGATCTGGTAGGATCCGGTGGTGTCGGCTGTAAAGCAGAGCCGGTTATCGTTCGGATTGTATGTGCCAATATTGGTCACTACAGTCGCGATATCCAGATCCTGGTCATCGGCAAATGCATCAAGGCAGATCTGCTCAGGCTGGCAGATCGTCATGTAGAAATCTTCCGGCAGCGAAACGTAGGGCGGGTGGCCGTTACCGCGCTTCACCGAGATAGAACAGGTGTCTGAGTTGTCGCAGTCGTCGGTTACGCGTACGACGACCAGCAGGCTGTCTCCTTCGCCGGTGACGCAGATAGTGGTGCCGTCGATCGTCGCGTTATCGGAGAGGAGCTCATAGGTCAACGCTCCGCTTTCGGGGTCGGTCGCGCTAATCTCAAAGCATCCTTCGCTCTTGCAATTGCCAAGGTCGATTGGCCCCGGACAAACGATTTGCGGCGGCTGGTTGATGACCACCGTCAAATGCAGTGTATCTTTGTAACAGACCGGCCAGGCAGAAGTCTCTTCTGACATCGCATCGGCAGGACAACGGTCCGCAACGCATACGACAAACGTATAGGTAGCCGAGTCAACATCCGCAGGCGTGAAACAGAGGCGGGCGGTCGAGTCGGACAAGCGGGTCAAAGTACCGGCTCCCTCTTCGAGGCGGATCTCCATATCCAGGCCTTCAGGATCGATCCCCTGTATCACGGCACAGATCTGGTCGGGAGCGCAGAGGTAAAATGTCGAATCGGTCCAGGAGAAATACGGTTTCTGGTTAAGCTTGATCGTGTCGACTACTATCGCGGTGTCGGCGGCACAACGGTCGCGGACTTCCACTGAGAAACTGAAAATTCCCTCGCCGGTCGGCAGGTACTGCAGAAGGCCGGTATTTGAATCGATCGAGCCAGGTCCGGTCAAAAGTGTATAGGTCAATGCATCGCCATCCGGATCGGTGGCCAGCATCTGGATCTTTCGTTTTTCCGGGCCATAGCAGAACTTGGCTGAGAGATATGTGTCGAGAATGGTCGGACGGTGGTTCAGCACTATCGTGTAGAAGGCAGTGTCCAGATCTTTGCGGTTGGCTCTGTCGGAAAGCTGCCAGATAAAACGATAGACTCCCGACTGGGCGGGAGCAAAGCAGATCTGCGTGGTGAACTCGCGGGGGAATTTCCGCGGGCTGTAGCTGATCGGACCATCGAGCAGCGTGAGCGTCAACGTATCGTTGGCGTCAAAATCGTACCCGCTGATCCAGAAGCAGGCGGAATCACCAGTACACAACGTGTAACTGGTGTCCGGCTTCAACGTGATCTCCGGGGTCCAGGCAGGATCCGTTAACGGATCGGGCTGGTCCTGGGCCGCTGCCATCGGGACAGCGAGCAGTACGACCGCGAAGCTGCATATGAGTAGGGTGAACAAAGATGTCAACCGCTTCATCTTTCCTCCAGACAAAATGCGATCGCAAGCAAAATGAGCTGTTAGGCTTGCGACATCAGGTTCGCGAAAGCAGGGAATGATGGATGCACCACCCCCCCTTTTGACGCTGAATATTGTATTAACTTCCCGGCTACCATCAAGCCCGAAAGGGCCAAAGGGCAGTAGACAAAGGTAGTAATTATGTTGCTGTTAGTACCCATCCAAGATACGTCCTTTGCCCAAATTGTCACTAGGCCACTCCTCAGCGACCCCCTACACTGCAAGAATCGGGCCAATTGGTAACTGATTGTAATTCGCTGCCTTACATGGTGGTTGACTGACTCCCTCCACTCAGGTTGTGACAGACTATGCAACCAACGTGACATATTATGCCAATCCTTACCCACCCCACAAAATCTGGACCAGTTATCCCCATTTCCGACGTTCCCGTTTTGCCGCATTTATGCAGCCCATCTTCGGCCTAAACGTAGATTATAATTGCTATGATCGCCACTTTCCACCCATCTGCGCTGTACCTTCACCGGGGCAGTTCCTGCGTCGAATTCTGTTCGGCGGATTGTCTGAAATCATCGATTCTCCAGTCAATACTTGACAATATAGACTCGCCAAGCGAATATTGTCCTGATAGTCGGTACGAAGTCTTCAGGGTAAGGAGCAAGTTCAATGGCGACCAAAAAAACCGCCTCGCGCCAGGCAGTCCCGCAAACACCAATCGACTCCCTTCTGCACGAGAACCGGCTCTTCAAGCCGACAGCTGCATTTTCCAAACAGGCCAACGCCGGCAATGCAGCGATCTACAAACAGGCTGAGGCTGACCCGGTCAAATTCTGGGAACAGATGGCCGAAGAACTGGTCTGGAAGAAGAAGTGGACCAAAGGGCTCGAATGGAAAGCCCCCGATGCAAAATGGTTCGTCGGCGGCAAACTCAACGTCACCGAATCATGCCTCGACCGTCATGTCCTCGTTAACGGCACTACCCGTCGTAATAAAGCTGCGCTCATTTGGGAAGGTGAACCCGGAGATCGTCGCGTTCTTACCTACTACGACCTCTTCCGTCAGGTCAACAAATTCGCCAACGTCCTGAAAAAATTCGGCGTCGCCAAAGGTGATCGCGTCGCGATCTACCTTCCGATGATCCCTGAACTGGTTATCTCCGTTCTCGCCTGCGCCAGGATCGGCGCTGTTCACTCTGTCGTTTTTGGCGGCTTCTCCCCCGAATCGCTGCGCGACCGGATCAACGATGCTCAGGCAAAACTTCTGATCACCGCCGATGGCGGTTACCGTCGCGGCCAGATCATCCCGCTCAAGCATGATGCCGATGTCGCCCTGATGGATTGTCCCTCGATTGAAAACGTGATCATCGTCAAACGCGGCGAGTTCCTGCTCCGCGTCAAGGAAGGACGCGATCACTGGTATCATCGCCATATGCAGGATGCCGACCCCTGGTGCCAGCCCGAATACATGGATGCCGAAGATCCGCTCTTCATCCTCTACACCTCCGGCACTACCGGTAAACCCAAAGGAATCATCCATTCCTGCGGCGGCTATATGACTGGTGTCCACGCCACCACCAAATTGGTTTTTG
>JAYRFH010000198.1:0-26033 GCA_041908405.1 Candidatus Zixiibacteriota bacterium | reverse complement strand
TTCGTGCGTGAACTGTTCCGCGGGGGCGATTCACCCCAGCTCTTCATGAAGCGCGCACTGTCCCTTTTGACCAACAACTGGTCGCGCAGTTGCGCCGGCCTCTACACCGAATGTCAGGGAACCTATTGGCTGAACCTGGCTATCGGCGATGTCAGCCGATGGTTCCGTCTGCAGCGACAGTTTTATCCCGAAGCCGCCATGCGGATGCTGGAGTCAGTGTATAGACAGGAAAATTTCATTCCGGCCGATACGTTGGGTGATTACCCGACCTTTCTCGATGTCATGCCGGACTTCCTCTTCGTCCATGAGGGGATGCTTTCTCCGCGCAACAAACAATTCATTCTGATGTCTGGCCCGGGGGCGATCAGCCGCTCGCAGGCGATAAAACTGAAAGAATACGCGCGATTGGTCAGCGGGCTGCAGGAGTTCCAATTCGCCTCCGGCGGCGAACTGGTACAGAGTTTCGCCCGACTTGCCCGTTCAGGAATAGCCGATATCACTCTTGAGCAACTGCTCACTGAAACATGGGGATGGCTCTCCCAGCAGATCTCTCTCTCCCGACTGGCAATCCTCTGCCGAATAGACCCGCAAGCGGATCCATGCGGTCTGATGATCCAGCGGAAGCAGGACGGCGAAACCGAGGTCGCGAGACTGGAATTGACAATACCGGCGACCATTCGCGAACAATTGCTCAACGGCAAACTGTATGTGGTCGAGGATGTCCGCAGCGGACTTTTGTCGGACAGCGTCGCCAAAGAGCGATATATTCACCACATTCTTTCCGAATATTACGCCCCGATCACTACTCCTAATGGCGTGGCCGGTGTTGCAGTCTTTAGTGCCCCCAGCGCCGGAGATTATCTCTCCGCCGAATCAGAACTGCTCGAATCTGTCGCCGCGTATATCAGCTTGTGGATGCAGATGGACAAGGCGCGGCAGCACTTCGAAGTACGGTCTCAGAAGGTCGACGCACATGCGTGAGAGTACCGAAAGGAGAGGACTCCCCGGTCACCTGACCATCCTTGTGGTCGATGATGACCCGCGTGTGCTTGGCGCGGTCAGCGATATTCTCCAACTCGATGACCATGATGTTTCCACTGCGGATGACGGCTTCGAGGCGTTTGAACTCATCAAGGCCCGTAATTATGATTTGCTGATAACCGACCTCGGTATGCCCGGAATGTCGGGAATAGAACTAGCTGTCGAGGCCCATAAGGTCCAACCCAAGCTTCCGGTTATTGTTGTTACCGGCTATGGCGCGAGAATAACACTGGCAGAGCGAGAAATCGCCGGGATTGTCGGTGTCATAGATAAGCCCTTCCGCATCAGTGAATTACAGCGACTACTTAATGTGACGTCCTAGCGCTTCTTCTCGTTGGATACCCAAAAATACAATTCAATTGCCTTTGCCTCCAAAGTCGATATATTAGAGACAACTATTCTTCAGGGCGAGGTGAAATTCCTCGATCGGCGGTAGAGCCCGCGACCTGGGAGAAATCCCGGCTGAACCTGTGAGATTCAGGTGCCGACGGTACAGTCCGGATGGAAGAAGATGAGTCGATGAACGCAGCCCGGCTGGTACGCCGTGGTGGTTGCGGTCGTGTCGCTAATCGCCCTGATGCTACATTGCTTGGGGTTTTTTTATGGCCGATTCGGCTGACATGAGATTCATGCTGCGGGCTTTGGAGCTTGCGACCAAAGGACGGGGGATGACCTATCCTAATCCGCTGGTCGGTGCGCTTTTGGTCAAGCGTGGACGAGTCATTGCCGAAGGGTATCATCGCAAAGTCGGGGGAGATCATGCCGAAATAGTCGCCCTGAAATCCGCCAGAGGCTCCGCCAAAGGCGCGACTCTCTTTGTTACCCTGGAACCCTGTTGCCACACCGGCCGTACCGGACCCTGCACCGAGGCTATCATCAAAGCCGGGATATCGACTGTCGTAATCGCGACTCTTGATCCTGATGTCCGCGTGAATGGACGAGGCGTCAAGCAACTGCGCAAAGCCGGAATCATCGTTCGGATTGGCGTCTGCAAGAAGGATGCTCTCGAACTCAACGAAGCTTACCACCATCACCAGCGGACAGGCCTTCCGTTTGTCATTCTCAAATTGGCGCAATCGCTCGATGGCCGCATCGCCACTAAGTCTGGCGATTCGAAATGGATATCCGGCAAGCAATCGCGGGCATATGTCCATCGACTCCGCAGCGAGGTTGGGGCGGTGGTTGTTGGCGGTGAGACCGCCAGAAAAGACAACCCCGAACTGACCGTGCGGTTGGTCAAAGGGCTCAATCCGCACCGCATTGTCGTATCGAGTTCGCTCAACCTTGACTCCGATCTGAAACTCCTGCACAATAACAGCGATAAGAAAACAATTATCGCGTCGACCGAACAAGCCATTGCCAAGTTCATCGGAAAGCCGAACCACCCGGATCTCATCTACTGGTCTGTCAAAGAAGAAAGCAGATTTGGCTTGGATATTGGTGACCTCATCGCCAAAGCGGGCCAGTTCGGATTCAGGTCACTTTTGGTCGAAGGCGGCAGTCGCCTGGCGACCTCGCTCTTGAGTCAGGGACTCGTCGACAAAGTGGTCTGTGTGATAGCTCCCAAGTTGATCGGTGATGGTCTGAACTCTATTGGCCAACTCGGCACCCAGAAGATTGACGACGCCATTCAGTTCGAGCGTGCAAGTTTCGCTATCTGTGGCGAAGACCTCATTTTTGCCGGGTATCCGAAGAGGAATCGTTGATGTTTACCGGAATCATCGAAGATATCGGCACTCTCGAGCGACTGGAAAGTCGCGGCAACTACCGTGTCTTGACAATCGGAGCCAAATTCTGCGCTGAATTGACCGACGGCGAGTCGGTCTGTTGCGATGGCGCCTGCCTGACTGTTGTGAAATTCGACGCGAAGTCCTTCGTCGTCGAAGCATCCCAGGAGACTGCGGCGCGGACGATCCTTGGAAGCTATCGAATCGGTTCCAGGATCAATCTGGAGCGATCCATGAAAGTAAATGGTCGACTTGGCGGGCACCTGGTCTCCGGTCATATCGACACGCGCGGGACGGTCGAATATCTGAAACCGATCGGCGAATCGCTTGAACTGATGATCGGCTACGACCGGCGCTTCGATGCTCTGGTGATCGAAAAAGGCTCGATCGCCATCAACGGCGTTTCCCTGACCGTCAATACCGTTCGTTCAGGAGCCTGTTCGGTAAACATCATTCCCTTCACCGTCAAAGAAACAAGTTTAGGCAAGCTCCAGTCGGGGAGTCAGGTAAATCTGGAGTTTGACATGATAGGAAAATATGTCGCTCGGATGAGCGGCCTTACCCAAAAGTCGGGAGTGACACTCGACAAACTTCTTGAAAGCGGATGGTAGTATGAGCGGCGAGTTCAGATTTAATACGATCGAGGAAGCGATCGAGGATATCCGGGCCGGAAAATTCATTATTGTCGTCGATGACGAAGATCGCGAGAACGAAGGCGACTTGGTCATGGCGGCGGAGATGGTCACACCCGAGGCGGTCAACTTCATGGCCAAACATGGGCGTGGACTTATCTGCGTTCTCATGCCGAGTGAGCGCCTGGAAAAACTGAAACTCCACCCGATGGTGGAGGTCAACACCGCCAAGTTAGGGACTCGCTTCACCGTCTCGGTTGACGCCATTCATGGTACCACTACCGGTATCTCGGCCAGCGATCGGGCGATCACTATCAAAGCGCTGGCTAACGAAACAACCAAACCCGAGGATCTGGGTCGTCCGGGGCATGTCTTCCCGATCCAGGCGGTACAGGGCGGAGTGCTCTCTCGCGCCGGACATACCGAGGCCTCCGTCGATCTGGCGCGCCTGGCCAAGCTTAATCCCGTTGGCGTGCTCTGCGAGATCATGAATGACGATGGCACTATGGCCCGCGTACCGCAACTTTTCCCGCTGGCCAAACAGTTTGGCCTCAAGATCATCACGATTCGTGACCTCATCGCGTATCGCCACAAAACCGAAAAGCTGGTCACGCACATGACCACGGTGACCTTCCCGACCGAGTTCGGGACCTTCAACCTGCATCTCTATAAATCTGAGATCGATGACCACCACCATCTGGCCTTAGTGAAAGGAGATGTGACGGGAAAAAAGAATGTGCTCGTGCGCGTACACTCAAGTTGCCTGACCGGCGATGTCTTTCATTCTCATCGATGCGATTGCGGCGCGCAACTCCACAAGGCGATGCAACTGGTCGATAAGGAAGGCGCGGGTGTAGTTCTCTACATGCGCCAGGAGGGGAGAGGGATCGGGCTGGCCAACAAGATACTAGCCTACAAACTGCAGGATATGGGACGCGATACAGTCGAGGCGAATGAGGAGTTGGGCTTTAGCGCCGATCTCCGCGACTACGGCATCGGTGCGCAGATACTCTCCGACCTCGGCCTGACCTCGATACGACTCCTGACCAACAATCCGAAAAAAGTCATCGGACTGCAGGGGTATGGGCTCGAGATCACGGAGCGGATCCCACTCCAAATCGAACCGACCAGCCACAGCGCGCGGTATCTTGAGACCAAACGCGATAAGCTCGGACATCTTTTGAATTTCTGAAAGACTGGAGATAGACTATGAACGTGAAAGAATTTGAAGGAAAACTCGATGCCGCCGGACTGCGGTTCGGCATCGTGGTTAGCCGCTTCAACAGCTTCTTTACCGACCAGTTGTTGAATGGCGCGCTTGATTGTATCGTCCGTCACAATGGCTCACAAGAGAAGATCGCGGTGGCATATGTCCCCGGCTCGTTCGAAGTCCCCTTTGCGGCGGCTCGCATGGCCAAGTCGGGCAAGTATGACGCGGTTATCTGCCTTGGCGCGGTTATTCGGGGCGATACGCCGCATTTTGATTATATTGCCGCGGAATCATCCAAGGGGATCGCCAAGCTTGGCATGGAAATGGATATTCCGGTGGTTTACGGCGTGATAACAACCGACACTATCGAGCAGGCGATCGAACGCGCCGGCACTAAGGCCGGAAATAAGGGCTGGGACGCCGCGCAAACCGCCATTGAGATGGTGAATCTTTATAAAGCGATGGATAAATGACCACAGACGAACGAGAACTCAGCGATTCACCCCGGCGCCGTGCCCGTGAACTGGTGCTCCACGGCCTCTATGCATGTGAGGTGACTGAAAACGATCCGCGCGATGTCATTGCGCAGATCATCAAAGATGAGTCCCTCTCGGGCAAAAACCAGGACTACGCCAAGGCGCTGTTTACCAAAGTACGCGACCTGCGCGAATGGAGCGACCAGCAGATCAGCCTGCTGGCCGTGAACTGGAAGATCGAGCGATTTGCCGAGATCGACCGGATCATCCTGCGCATGGCCATGACGGAACTCCGTGAGATGCCGGACATACCAGTGCGCGTCGTCATCAACGAAGCGATCGAACTGGCCAAGAAGTATTCGACAGCGGAATCTGCCAGCTTCATAAACGGTATTCTGGACAGCTACGTCAAAAAGACGGAGCCTCAGCCCGGAGCCTGATAACGCCAATAGTAGCGAAGCGCCCGGGAAGCCATTCCCGAGCGCTTTCTTTTTGCCTCCCGCCGGTTGAATCAGCGTATAACCACAAATCAGAACGAGCTTTACAAGCCGAAATCTGACCGTATATTATCGGCTTTGACGCGGGACCCTTCGAATAATGAGAGACTGGATAAAAGGTATTGATAGAACCAATGCACTGATCGCATTGGGTGTCTGGTTGGTAGGGATTGTGGTCTATCTCAAGACCATGGCTCCGACCGTCACATTCTGGGATTGCGGTGAGTTTATCGCGGTCTCCTACATCCTTGGTATCCCACATCCGCCGGGCACTCCTCTGTACGTTCTCGTCGGAAAGTTCTTCACCTTCAATCCGTTCATCAGTGAACCTTCCGCACGGATAAACTTCCTCTCGGTCTTCAGTTCATCGTTCACGACGCTGTTCACCTATCTCTGTGGCGTTCGTTTGCTGCGTTACTGGATCGCTGACCGCCAGGATCTCTATGCCAGGATAACGATGTATGCCGGCGCGGCCGCTGGCGCGCTTTTCTTTGCCTGGAGTAAAACTCATTGGAATAACTCGACCGAAGCCGAGGTCTACGGCCTGTCGATGCTCATGTTCATGGCCGCGGTCTGGCTCGCCTTCAAATACTACGAAACATCGGATCAATCCGCCGCCGACAGGATCATGCTGGCGATTGTCTATATCGCGTTTCTCGGTATAGGTGTCCATATGACGACCTTCCTCGTATTGCCGATCCTGGCGCTGTTTTTCATCCTCAAGAAAGGGACTCCCGTCAGGTTCTGGTTCATCGCCGCGACGCTCCTGATCCTCGAACTGTTCCTCATTTTTGCGTTATCCTCGCGACCCAACGAAGTCTCGATATATCTGCCTCTCTTTGTTGTTTTCATCGTTTACCTGATGTATCTGATGTCCGTGCCGTCGATGCCAAGACTTCTTCTGTACATCGCCGGAGCCTGGCTGGTCGCATCGGTACCCATTTTGGGTTCGATCTCTACACTTATCCGGTCCGGCGGTGGAAGCGCGACCACCCCCGCCTCGACCATACTAAACGTGATAGGAGGAGCTGGATTCGCCGCGCTCTTCATACTCGGCTTGGTTGCCCTATTTACATATTTGAAGCAGCGCAATTCGAGTCAGGAAGCACCCGAGCCAGAACTTGCGACCGCCGCGGCCTTTGTGCTCGTAGCCTCGGTCATGGCCGGACTCTTACTGGCGGGCATGCGCGGATACAACACCTTCCTCATGCTCTCGGTCTTCCTGATGGGTGGGACCGGGCTCTTGCTCTGGAAACATATCCGCTGGCCTGTGCTAATCGCGATTGCCGGTGTTTCTCTGGTCATGATCGGCATCTATCCATTTATCTGGGGAACGATCATCGCCGCCGCGGTAGTCCTGGTGATGGGTTTGCTTTTCAATATTGTCGGCTGGCGTGCGGCACTGCTCGTGCTTGCCATGGCCGTCGCCGGTTTCTCAGTCCAGCATTTCATCTGGGTTCGTTCAGCCCAGAAACCGTATATCAACGAAAACAACCCTTCCCAGAGTTGGGCGCAGATGCGCGGGTTCCTTGAGCGCAAGCAATACGGCAACCAGTCGATGACCGAGCGCATGTTTGTGCGTCGCGGTTCGTGGGAAAACCAGTTCGGCACATGGCGCCGTATGGGGTACTGGGGCTTCTTCCAGGATCAGTACGGCATTTCAGGGAGAGCGTTTTTCTCCGTCTTCATTCTCGGCATTCTCGGTTTGTGGGAGGCAGTTCGAAGGCGCTCGGAACTGGGCCTTGCGCTCGTCCTCCTGATCATAGTCTCGTCCGTCGGTTTGGTCTTGTATATGAACTTCGCCGATGGCACCCGCCAGGATCCTGTGACCGGCGAGGACTATCTCGAAGTCCGCGACCGCGATTACTTCTTCACGCCCGCCTATGTCCTCTTCGGATTGGCTATCGGTCTGGGCATAACGGCGTTGATCCAGTTCATTCGCGATGGTCTTTCGCACTTCAGTGGTATGCCGCGCAAAGTCATCTTGGGGTCGCTGCTGGTACTTTTCCTCCTGCCAACCTTCGCGCTGGCGGGGAACTACTTCGAGTGTGACCGAAGTAAGAACTGGATTGCGTACGACTATGCCAGGTCGCTCTTATCATCAGCCGACCAGAATGCGGCGTTCTTTACTTATGGTGACAACGACACTTTCCCGCTCTGGTGCCTGCAAGAAGCCTATGGATTCCGCAAAGACGTGAGGATAGTCAATCTGTCGCTGGCCAACACGAAATGGTACATCAAGCAGGTCCAGGAGTACATGAACCTCGATCTGGGGAAAACCGAGAAGCAGATTGACGACATGCGGCCATTCCGAACACAGGATGGTTTGACCTTCTACCTGAACAATCAGGTGGTCGATGGTGTGATCACGCACAATCGTCATCGCGTCCCCATCAACTTCTCGATCACCGTCGCCAACGACGCCCGCAAATATCTTGGCCGTCCGGTTGATCCTGCGTTGACCCTGACCGGCCTCAGTTGGCGGATGCGCGACAGCGCCGATGGCCAGCAGGTCGCCGTCGATGAAGCGCTGGCGTACTTCTCTGACCGCTCGCGCTTCCAAATGCGCGGCATCTTTGACACGACCATCTTCAAAGATGACAATCAACTCCGGCTCCCGCGCAATTTCTCGAACGCGATGTTGATGGTCGCGGATTCGTTGCGCAAAGCGCGACGTCACGCCGAAGCGATCAAGCTGCTTGAATATGGCTACGAATCCCTCCCGCTCGATAATGAACTGGTGAACTACCTCGCCGGAATGTACACCGATATTGGCCGTGAAGATGGCTTGCGAAAATTGATGGAGAAGCGTGGGGCGGGCGATCCCAAGTGGCTCTCCGTCCTCCTCGGTCGACAGCTACGCGTTGCCAAAAAGTACCAACAGGCCGAGGCCACTCTCAATCAAGTCTTCTTGTCTGACCCGAAATATCGAGCGGCTTACGAAGAACTGCTGATGCTCTATAACGAGCAGGAGAATTACAGCTCCTTGCGCACCACGTTTGAGATCTGGCTGAAAGCCAATCCCGACGATGTCGAGACGGCTAACATGATCCGCCAACTCGACCAGTTCATCAGCGTGAACAAGAAGGCCGACACCGCCAAATGAATCTCCTCGCGCTCAACTGGAACGACCTGAAAAACCCATTCGCCGGTGGGGCAGAGGTTCACCTCGAAGAACTGCTGCGACGGCTCGTCACCTACGGTCACCAGGTGACCCTGTTCTGCTCGGGTTGGGATGATTGTGTTCCGGAGGAGACGATTGAGGGTGTGCGCATCATCCGCCGGGGGAATCGCTACAACTTCAATCTGATCGCGCCGATACATCTTCGCCGACTGGTAAGAGAGAACAAGTTCGACCTCCTGATCGAGGATATCAATAAGATTCCGTTTTACACTCCTCTCTACTTGGATATTAAGACGCTGGTCGTGATCCCGCATCTGTTCGCCACGACCGTATTTCAGGAGATCAATGCTGTCCTTGGCACCTATATCTATCTCGCCGAGAAGCCGTTGATCGCCGTATACAAGGGACGGCATTATAACGTCATCTCAGAGTCCACCGCGGCTGAAATTGAGGCGCGCGGTGTACCGCACAAAGATATCTCGGTCATCCACTGCGGGATCGATCGAAACCTCTATTCCTATCGCGCCGATATCCCGAAATATGACCGCCCGACCGTCCTTTATCTAGGACGGCTGAAAAAGTACAAATCGATCCAGCACCTCATCGTGGCGTTCAGTCAGGTGAAGAAGCAATTGCCGGATGCGCGATTGATGATCGTAGGAACCGGTGACTACCTCCCCGAACTCCAGAAGCTCGCGCTTATTCTGGGTCTCAATGATTCAGTAGAGTTCCCGGGCTTCGTCAGCTCTGCCGACAAGGTGGACCGGATGCGACGGGCACATGTCTCGGTTCTCCCCAGCTTGAAAGAAGGATGGGGCCTGACCAATATCGAAGCAAACTCCGTTGGGACCGCCGTTGTCGCGGCCAACACCCCGGGCCTTCGAGATTCCGTCCGCCACAACGAAACCGGTCTGCTCTACGAATACGGTGACAACAACCAGTTGGCATCCCAGCTACTCTCAATTCTGACCGACCAGACATTGCGCGAGCGACTTCAGCAGGGTGCGCTCGCCTGGGCCGCGAAATTCAGTTGGGATGATGCCGCAAAGAGGTTTGACAGCCTGATAACAGATTATGTCGCGGGGCGTCGATGACCAACTCACAGAAGCGAACCCTGTTTATTATCCTGGGAATAGTCATCTCGGTCGGACTACTCGCCCTGCTCTTCCGGAATATCAATTTCAATGAGTTGGGTCAGGCGTTGGCGAAAGCGAATTACTGGTGGCTCCTGCCTAACATTGGTCTGGTGATCTTTACCATGTACCAGCGAGCCTACCGGTGGCGATTCATGCTGGCCCCAATAAAGCAGGTCAAATACCCAAATCTGCTGGCCGCCACAACCATTGGTTTTATGGCCAACAATGTTCTGCCGCTTCGCCTCGGCGAGTTTGTCAGAGCTTACTCGCTCTCCTACCAGGATACCGAAATAACCAAATCAGCCTCACTTGCGACCATCTTCGTTGAGCGCATGGTGTTCGATCTGGTCGCGCTACTGGTCATCTTTGGCGCGGTCCTTCCATATACCCACCTGGCCATTCCGCAAGAGATGCGGCTCGGCCTCGGGATCGCCATTGTGATCGCCCTGCTGGGAGTAGCCTTCATGCTTCTCATGGCGCATCGACCCGCGAAAGCAGGGGGGATGCTGACCAGATATCTCTTCTTCGCTCCTGAGAGTGTCAAAGAACGAGTTCAGCAGATAGTTCTTCGGTTCGCGCGCGGACTTGAGTTCATTACCGACCCGAAGGCGCTCATCTCCGTCACGTCGCAGACTGTCCTGATATGGATCGTCATGGGACTCTCCAATTACTTCGTCTTTATTGCTTTCGGGTTTGATCTGCCGATCGCGGCGTCTTATGTCCTTCTGGTGGTTGTGTCCGTTTCTATCCTGATCCCGTCGTCACCCGGTTTTGTTGGTGTTTACCATGCCGGTACCGTCTGGACTTTACTTCAGTACTCCGTCAGCAAGGAACAGGCGTTGTCTTTCGCCATTGTCCTGCACGCCGCCCAGTATATCCCGATAACGATCATGGGGTTCTATTTCCTGCGGAAAGAGCATCTTTCCCTCAAGAGACTCGAGGCCGAGGCAGTCGCCAGCGACTCCAACTGACCCTCCGGCCGCTCACCAAGTTCAAACTTGACACTTTCTCCCAGTTTCCGGAAACTCCGGCAGTAGAGAAAAATACTGCCATGAAGAAGCTCGCCCTTGCCTTTGCCCTACTGCTCCTGCTCGTCGGCATAAGCTATGTCTCCTCTATGAGGTCTCAGGCGAAGCTCCAGCAGCGCTACGACTCGGGATATGAGAAAGGGAGTAAGGAGTCTGTCGAGGCTTCCAAACGCGCCGACTCCGTGTCAGGCGCGATGAATGACGCGATTCAGCGCTACCGCGATTCTCTCGAGGCGACCCGTTCCTATTATGGCGAGCAATCAGACTCACTGGAAGGTCTCTTGGCTCAAAAGGACTCCGAGATAACTTCTCTGAAACAGAAGGCCAGATCGGCCAAGTCCACCAAGACCGCAACCAAACCTGCGTCGACGCAGGCTAAATTGAATCATACCCAGATACTTGATTACTACAAACGACGGTTGAATGATCTGCCGAAGGACCTTTCCGACTATGAGCGCAGAGTAGCGCTCAATGAGCTCCGCGACGAAACCGCGAAGAAGTTTGCGATCACGTTGGCGGAACTGGACAAGATCCGGCAGAGTGACAGCGTGAAGCAATAGCCCAACTCGCGAGGCTCGAACGTGCCAAGCAGGAAGATCCCCGAAGCTCTGGTTGAGCGACTGTTCGTCGAATCCAAGGCGAACGAGGACTCGATTTATGCCAACGGCTACTATGTGGCGATGGATGAAAAGCGCCGGGCGGAGCTTATCGCGAAATTCACCTGGCATGTGAATCACTCACTTTCACCGCGTCAGAAACAAGTCCTCAAACTTCATCTCATCGGCTGCACCGAGCGTGAGATCGCCGCCCAATTAGGGGTGACCCAGCAGGTAGTGCACATTTATAAAACACGGGCATTCAATAAATTACACGAGAAGTTGCGGTAAGGTGCTGTATGTCAAGCCGCCCCCTATTAATAGAGACACTACGTTGCTAAAATAGACTTTGGTGGCCTATAGAGTTTGCAATCCGAAGGAGGTGGTAACAGTCAGTAGACGGCATCCCTTACTTTCACTGCAATCTACTGTCCTATTTGGGTAACTACTTCAAAGTAGAGGGGACGAAAGAATAGGGAGTTGCACATGCCAAAGAGAAAAGAAGCCGAAGTGTTTGCCAACGTTGGCAAAAAGGATTGCTGGCATTCCTACAGCCTTCAGGTGCTTGCCCCTGGCAAGTTCGCGCGGGTCGTGGGAAACATTCTTAAAGGGAATTATGTCTTGGTCAACTCGAGAATGGAGGACAGAGCATCCGCCTGATCGGGAAGACCGGTGTGGTTCAGTACCTGAGTTGCCAGTAGCACAGAGCTGACCTCCATGGTCGACAAAGTTATGGGCCGGTCCATTGCCGGCCCTTTTGTTTTGCTAACCCCTTGATTTTCACTTGACTATGCCGATTGCGACGCCTTGATTGGCGACCGTGAGCAACTCGCTGGTACTGTATTCAGCCATTCTATTCGTCGCCGCGTTTCTTTTCGGCGCCCTCACTCTGGTGAGGAAATGGTCCGACGAGTGGCTCCATTTGTTTATTTCCTTTGGTGCCGGGGTCTTTCTGGGAGCCGTCTTTTTTGAACTGCTTCCCGAAGCAATGGAGGTTGAACATCGCGAGACCGTCGGCATTGCCATTCTGGCTGGCTACCTGCTGATATTCTTTGTTGAAAAGTTCCTGTTTAGCAGAGGAGGGTCAGGTGAGGTTCACAGCCACAAAGTCATCTCGATAGCCGCCTTTATCGGATTGTCGGTCCATTCGCTGATCGATGGCTTGGGCATGAGCGTGACCTCGGTTGACCCGCACCTTGGGAAGACTGTTTTCTACTCGATACTAGCCCACCATTTGCCAGCAGCGTTCTCGGTCGGGTCGCTGCTCTCCCTGGCGAGGATAAAGAAAAGCTCAGTCCTTGGGCTTCTTGCCCTTTTTGCGGCTATGCCCCCCATAGGAGCGTTGCTTTTTGCCCCGCTGGTTGAAAACAGCTCCGCACAGACTTATTCGATCATTGTCGGGTGTATGACCGGAACGTTTCTGTACGTGGCCACCGGGGACCTGCTGCCGGAGGTTTTCCACTCCAAATCGAAGCGGTGGCAGAATCTCGCCCTGCTAGTGCTGGGGCTACTGGTGATGGCTCTTATTGGCTTTGGTTTCGAACATGTCCACTAAATCGGGCCGAACCAGACACTGAAGACCGGGTATAATCTCCAAACCAAACGGAGCCAACCATATTGAAAACCTTTCGCCAAGTTATAGTCCTGCTGCTTATCTCGGTAGCAGTCAGTATCGGCGTGAACGCGATCTCACCGAATGGTGTCGACCTTATCGGTAAATATCGGGATCTCTCGAATTCCGAAGGTCCCATCGTCCCGCCAACCGCCGAACCAAACGACCCACCCTTTATTGACATCAATGTCGCCCAGATGGAACATGCCGCCGGACAGGCGCTGTTTGTCGATGCCCGCAATCCCGAGGATTTTGAATGCGGCACTATTCCCGGGTCAGTGAATCTACCGTTTGAGATGATCCCCGAGGGAGATGTTGGCAAGTATTTCGATTCCGTGCTGGCCGTTCCCAAGGACAAGATGCTGATAGTCTTCTGCTCTGGCGAAGAGTGTGATCTGTCGCTCCACCTCGGTCGCAATTTCCAGATGCAGGGGTACACCAATATCGCGATCTTCTTCGGCGGGGCGAGAGAGTGGCAGAAATTCGGTCTCGAGGTCGAGCGGAGGAAGCAATGCGAATAGTACACAACGACTATCTGACCATGCTTTCCCGCCTGGTCATCGGCATCATGTTTATCTATGCTTCTTACTACAAGATCATCGAGCCGGCATCCTTCGCCAAATCTATCTGGTTCTATCACCTCGTGCCAGGCTCCCTGATCAACCTGATGGCGATCATCCTCCCGTGGCTTGAACTATTCTGTGGTTTGGCCCTGATACTCGGCATTTTCTACGAGGGCGCCAGAGTCTGGTCCGCGATTATGATGGTCATTTTCATTGTCGCGCTGGCTTCGACTATCGTTCGGGGGATCGATATTGACTGCGGATGCTTTAAGGCGTCTCAGGGGGCGACTGGCTCCGCCTGGAAATCGTTGATATTTGATCTCGTCGCGATGCTGTTCATCATTCAGATGATGCTCAGCAAGTCGAAACGCTGGCAGGTCTGCCCCGACTAGCTTACTGGAGCAGTCTGGGCGTAATGAGAATGATCAAGTCGGTAGTCGACTTCTCGTGAGACTTGCTCGTAAAAAGCGCTTTTCCCAACAGCGGAATATGTCCCAGGAAGGGGACCCGCTGCGTTGACTCGATCACGTCTTCCTTCAGCAATCCACCCAACGCGGCGGTTTCGCCTTCTTTGACCGTTATTCTGGTCTTGATTGACCGGGTCGCGGTGATCGGCTTCTGATTGCCGGTCGGGCCGCTGTAGCCGATGATATCTTCCACAATCGGCTCTACATCTAGCGTGATATTCCCGTCCCCATTTATTCGCGGCGTGACCTTCAGCGAGATTCCTACCTCGAAATCCTGAAAGGTCACGATATCCTGCGTCGCTGCGGCTTCGGTAAAGCGGTTGATTGTCTGAATTGGAATGACTGTCGCGATCTTGATCTCTGCCTCGTGGTTTTCAACCGTCGTGATACGGGGGTCAGACAACAGCTTACTGTTGCCGTTCTGGTCAAGCATATCGAGCACGGCCGAAAGCTGGTTCACCGACAATGTTCCCCAGGTCCATTGGCCATCTTCGAGACTCATCGAGCCGAGGGCGCTGGTCGAAGTGGTAGCATCGTCAGTTCCACTTGACGTTCCATCGCTTGCGCCGGCGATCTTTGCGGACATCGAGGTCGGCCACGAGAACCCTAGCCGCGTCTCATCGCTCAGCTTGGTCTCGACTATGCGGGCCTCTATCTGCACAATACGTTCGGGGATGTCTATCTCGGCAACCAGAGCCGCCAGATCTTCAATAACCGACGGATAATCCGTGATCAATATCCGATTGGGGCGATAGGTTGAACCACTGCTCGTCGAGGAGCCGGAAGCATCGGCCATCACTTTATCGAGAACAATTATCTGCCCTTTGGATGACTTGCGCGAATCGAGCGCGGCCTTGACCGTCACTGGATCAACATAATTCAAGCGAATGACTCGCGAGGCAAGTATATCCGCTGAGGCCTTTTCGGCCGAGGTCACTACCACCACATTTTCCCGCACGACGTAGGCAAAGCCGTTTGACGTGAGAATAGCGTCAAGGGCGGTCTTGAGGTCGACATCTTCAAGTTGTAACGAGATCTCGCCGTCAATGTCATCGCTCATGACCAGGTTAAGTTTGTTTTGCGCCGCGATCATGCTGAGTACTTTCGCCAACGGCACAGACTCCAGTGACAGCGTGAGGCGCTGACCTGAATCGAGCGGCGCGGCTATCGACATGCAACCTGCGGCCAGGACCAATGCGAGGATCACGAGCGTCTTCATATGCTCAACCTTTGTTTACCTTCAGGGCGAATTGGCTGCCGTTCAAAGACAGCGTGACTTTCTGTTTTTCTATACTGACCACACGGGCCTGATCTATCAGGTCACCGACTTTGACCATCTTTCCATTGATGAACGCAAATGGCGTCGTCCCGTTGTCTATGATGCCCGTCAGCGACCACCCTTTGCTGGACTTCGTGCCAACCTCACTGGTTCGTGAAGGAGAGCCATTCGATTCGCGCGGGGGAGAGGACTTGGCCAGCTTGCCGGTGAACGGATCCCGCCCCCACGGCTCGCTCCGTTTCGCCGCCATGTCGATAGTTGGCTGAGCCTCCACGGTCACTTCCTGGACCGCAATCTCCTGTGCAACCGGCTGGGTCTCAACCGTCCGCGATGCACGACGCGGCTGTGCAAGATTCCATGCCCCCCAGATCACCGCCACAACCAGGATGCCATACATCATCTTCTTGCGTTTGGCTTCGGTCATGACACTCCCTCCATTGTCACGCCGAGTAGCGCCTTGAAACCAAGGGAATAGGTCACTTGATCGCTTCCGTCCTGCAGACGGGTGATAATGCAGCTCTGGGTTGTCCTGAAATAGGGCGCATTTTCCAGCGCTTCCACAAACCGTCCGAAGTCTATGTAATTCCCCTTCAGCACGATATTCAGGCTGAGTATTTGCGGCTCACCTTCACTCGGAACGGACCGATTGAGCTGGAGCAGTTCCTCCACCGGCGGCGTTATCTCGACGGTGCGAAGAGAGAACCCGCCAGCTTTGCGCTCCAGTTCATTGAACAGATCGACCAGATCTTCTTTCGCGTAAAGGCTCGAGTTGACAATTTGCAGTTTCTTGCGGAGCTCGGATCGGGCCGCTATAAAGACCGGCACCTGCGCCAGTGTCGATTCGTAGTCGCGAAGCTGGGCTTCAGCCGACTTCAACTCGGCGTGTGCCTTTGCCTGTCGTCCCGAAGCCGGCAGATACAGAAATACGAACCACCCGGCAGTCAGGAGAACCGCCACCGCGACCAGTATGGAAGTCTTGCGTGTCACTTCACACCCCGCATCGCCACGCTGAAATTCAGGATCGCGCGGCCATTTTCCGTTCGTTTGGTGTATCGAAGGACAGTCACTGAATCAAACAGCGGCGACCGTTGCAGTGTCTCCACAAATTCAGCCAGGGTTACCTCTGGTGGCAATGCTGATTGAACGACGACCCCGTCCATTGTCAGGTTCTGCGTCGGCTCAGCCGCCTGGAAGTTGAAATTGCTCAACTGCATGGAACTGGGGACGGCGTTGGAAAGCTCCTTGAGCAGCAGACTGAAATAGGATGGCGCCGCCTTGACCTTCTCCAGATACGCGTTCCCCGCGGCGATTTCGCGCTTGAGGTCATTGTACGTGGCAAAGAGAGAAGACTGCTGGAATCCCCCTATCTCCTGATTGATCTGGGTCAAGCGTGAGGAAGACGCGGAGGCCTGCATGGTCACAGTCGCCCATAGAATCATAAGGATAGCGACCAATCCGGCGACACCAAGAAACGCATAGCGCTCGATTTGACGCGAACGCGCCAACGACAACAACTCGGCCGGGATCAGATTAGCCAGTTCGACTGAACAGCAGGCGGATGCCACGACCGGCAGGCAGGCCGCCAGATCTTCAAGCCTCCCACGGTCACCGGCAACCGGCACGGAAAGCGTCTCTGTCGGAAACCGCCGGAACTCGTACCCAAACCGATTATGAAGCATCTCGAGCAGTTCATCTGTATAGGCCAGGTCGCCATGGATATAGATCCGCGTCGTGAACAGCCCGGAGTATTGCCCGGTGTAGAAGTCCAGTGAGTTCTGTATCTCGCTCGCTAGTGATTCGGCGAAATACTCATAGACTGTCGGGTCCGAACGTCGCGCTAAGAAAGACGAACCGATTGAGCAGTTATGGTAGAACTCAAGGTTGCTCCCATGATAATAAGAGATCTCGGTCCGCGTTTTCTCGATGTTTATCAGCGTATAGTGCTGGTCATCCGCGAAGTTCGGAAGGTATCGCAGCAATTGGCCTATAACGTCGTGCGTATGGTAGATATGTTCGACGTTGTAGCCCAACTGTCGAAACGGCGCCAGCCGTTCCTCGATCGCTCGATTGGTGGCCGCATGTAAGGCGACCTTCAGCGATTTTCGCGAACCGCTCTGTATCTTGCTGACCGGCCGAAAATCGAAATAGCACTCGTTGGGCGGAAAGGGGACCTGCCGTTTGGCTTCATATTGCACCGCGGACGCGAGCGCGCGTGGTGCCAATTCAGGGATGTTAAAGACGCGAAACGCGGTCTCCGGTCCCGAAACAGTGAGCGCTATTTCCGCGCGACGTCCCCCATGTTCACTCACGTATTGCGACAGTGAGTCCGAAACAAACGCCACGCGAGTGGACTCGGATTCATCTTTGGATGAGAAGTACAACTTGCGTGCATCCAGCAGCTTGACCGTCTTGCCGCGCTGTACACTGCAACCCAATTGAATGCCAGTCTGATCGATATGGACGCTGATCTTACGCTTCAGGCCAAAACTCGGTTTTGGCGAGATCGCCGTCTCGACATAGGTCGACTTCGAATGCTGATCCTCGGGGATCTGCGCCGATGCCGGTGCTTTTTTCTTGAGGAGGTCGAGACCGATCATGGTGTGTAGCTCTCTAGAATGTTACGATCAGGCTGTCGGGGCCGCCGGTTGAGACAATGCGTCGACCAGCCCGGTCGTACGCGTAATTCGCGCCCCAGGCATCAGTCAGGTAGACTCCACCAGAACTGTCGATATACGGACCATTCCACCCGAGTCGGCTGAGCTTGTTGTAGCTCCCAATGCTGTCTGGTTTGGCGGATAGATCCTGCAATCGCGATGGCGCGAATCCGATATCCCCTTCGAACCCGCGATCGACATACTCGCCGCCGGCCACCGCCGCTGGATTGCCGATGATCGCTTTCTTGAGGGCGTTCATTTCATCCAACGTCGCGGTTCGCTTGGAACTCGTAGTCATATCGGCGAATCGTGGCACGGCGAAACCGGCCAGGATCCCCAATACGACTATAATGATGACCAGCTCGATCAGCGTAAAGCCACGCCGACCGAGCTGTCGATCTTTGTCCACCACTGGTAAAAGCATGGAGCTTACCAGGCATTCTCCCCTGAAACGTTGGTATTCGGCCAGACTTCGCCGGTGCTCGGCTTATAGGCCCATCCACCGCGAGTCCCCACCACGACACCCTTGGTCACGCCAGTGACGATTGAGTCAGGAGCGTTAGTGTCAGACTGATACGGGTTCTTCGGGATCGCCTGCGCCATGACCGTGTCAACCGCGGCCAATTGAGGGAGAGTCGGCCAGGTCGCCGTGCCAGTTGTGACGGCCTTGTTGGCGTAGAAGATGGTGATACCCGAGCGCAGTGCGCCGAGTGCGGCGCGAGCGGACGCTTCTTTTGCTTCAGACGTGATGTCCTGATAGCGCGGGATCGCCACGGCGGCCAGGATGCCGAGCACGACGATGATGATCACCAGCTCGATCAGAGTGAAGCCCTTTTGGTTCAGTACGTTTGTTAGACGCATGGTCTCTCCTTTATTGAGCAAATCGTGTATAGAGTTGTCTTGTATCTGGTTGTCGGCAAATCTGTACAATTCTTGAGCAGCCCTACCCCTTGAACACCTTGATGAGGTTCCACATCGGCAGGAACATCGCCAGGGCAAGGATCAGGACAAATACGCCCAGAACCACCGTCAGGATCGGCTCTATGATGGCCGTCATCTGGCGGCTGCGGTACATAACTTCCTTGGAGTAGTGGTTGCCGACCTCTTCCAGCGTCCGGTCGAGCGACCCGGACTCCACGCCGATAGCAATGAGCTGCAAGGCCATCTCAGGGAAGTACTTGAACTTGTCGAGTGAAGTCCCAATTTCCTGACCCTTGCGGAACAGATCCTGGAGAGTGATGAGTTCAGCCGCGATAGCCGTATTCTTGATGGCGCCGATAAGCAGGTCGATCGACTTGATTATGGGAAGCCCTGAACGAAAGAGGATTCGGAACATCAGGGTGAATCGGGCAACATTGCTTTTGATGATCAGGTCGCCAAAGATGGGAAGTGAAACCAATTTCCTGTCAAACCACGCCCGACCTTTTGGATTGCTGAGGAGATGGCGAAAGGCAAATCCCGCCGCTACGATAGAGCCAAGTGTGTACGGCCAATAATTCGTGACGAAGCTGGAAGCGCCAATAAGTATTCTTGTCGGAAGAGGCAACTCGGCCGAAAACGCGCTATAGAACCCAACGAACTTCGGAATGACATAGACCATCATCACTGTGGCGGCCGCCAGCAATACACCGATTACGATCAGCGGATACCGGGTCGCGGTCTTGAGCTGGCGCGCGATTTCCATCTCCCGTTCCAACATCACCGAGAGTTCATCCAGCGTGACATCAAGCTTGCCCGACTCCTCACCCGCCGCTACGCCCGCGACATAGACCTTGGAGAAAAGGTCGGGGTAATCTGACATCACTTCAGAAAGTTGTCGTCCGGATTCTACGCCGACGCGCAATTGGTGGATCACGTAGTTGAAGCGGCCAGTCGGTTTCCCGATCTTGATGAGAGTCAAGGACCGAAGGAGAGGAATACCCGCACGATAGAGTGTCGCCAACTGATTGGTGAAAGTGATGAGATCCTCGTAGGTATTTCCCTTGAGCATCCCGAACATCGTCAGCGGCCTGCGCTCCTGAACCGGCGCGATCGTTATCGGCAGCAGCTTCTGCTGCGTAAGGTAGTCCTCGACATGCTGGGCGTTGACTGCCGCGATCACGCCCTCATGGGTCGAGCCATCGACCGCCACTGCCTGATATCTAAACTGTGCCGGCATGGCTCGATCCTATCGGTCGACGTTCCGTATGGTCGAAGTAGTCTTCTATATTGGAGGTTTCTTTCAAGAGCTCTTCAAGACATATCTGGCCATTGGTCAGCTTTTCCAATCCGGACTCAAAGAGCGGGATGTAGCCAAACCGGCGCGCTTCTGTCCGCAGACGGTGGAGTGAGGCGCCGGAAAGCATCTGGTCGGCCAGCTGAGGCGTGACTTCCATGTACTCGAAAATGCCGGTCATTTTCTGGTAGCCGGTGCCGCGGCATTGACTGCAGCCAGTGCCGTGTTTGAATTCGATCGCTTCCGCGAGGTCAAGAAGTCCGGCTCGTTTGAGGAGCGCCTCTGGCGGGCGATAGGTCTCTAGGCAATTCTTGCAGTTGAGACGAATGAGCCGCTGGGCCAGCACCCCTTTTATGGCGGCAACCACCAGGTAGTTTTCTACCCCTATATCTATAAGTCGGGTGATAGCTGACGGCGCGTCGTTGGTATGAATGGTCGAGAAGACCAAGTGCCCGGTCAGCGCGGAGCGTACCGCCATCTGCGCGGTCTCACGGTCGCGAATCTCACCGATCATGATGATATCCGGATTCTGACGGAGGATCGACCGCAATGAGGCGGGGAAAGTCAACCCGGCCTTTTCATTGATCTGGATCTGGTTGATGACCGGCATCGAGTATTCCACCGGATCCTCAACCGTGATGATATTTTTCTCTATCGAATTGATCTCCTGCAGAGTGGCATAGAGCGTGGAGGTCTTGCCACTCGAAGTAGGGCCGGAGATCAGCACCAGGCCTTCAGGCTTGTGAATGATATTTGTCCAGGCGTCCTGCAGCGTGTCGCGGAAGCCGAGTTGCCGGAAAGAGAGAAGCAGATTGCGCCGGTCGAGGATACGTATGACGATCTTCTCTCCGTGGATGGTCGGGAGGGTGGAGACACGCAGGTCGATCGGCATATTGTCAACGAGCATCATAAAGCGGCCATCCTGCGGCAGACGCTTTTCGGAGACATCGAGATCCGCGGCGACTTTGATGCGGGAGATAACCTCGTTCTGCATCGACTTGGAGGGTGACGCTTCCTCGCGCATCACACCGCTGACGCGGTAGCGAATGCGCAGGGTAGTTTCGTCCGGCTCGATATGAATGTCGCTGGCTCCCTCGTTCACCGCTTTGGTGATGATAAGGTTGACCAGTTTGACAATCGGGGATTCGGCTTCACCGCGCTCAGTGGAAAGGACCGACGTGATACGGCGATCGGTATCATCGGCCCGCTTGGCCCCCATGATCTCGTGGAGTGAGTCCGCGACCGAGTAGTATTGGTCAATGGCCTGCTTGATCTCAGAGGATTTGGAGACTGCCCGCTTTATCTCGTACCCCGATTGATACTTGATCTCGTCGAGAGCGATGATATTAAGCGGGTCCGCCATGGCCAGCGTCATGGTGGTGCCAATGACGAAAATTGGTATAACGGTATAGCGACGCGCTGTCTCCACCGAAATGAGCTGAGTAACATCGGGGGAGAGGACCATGGAAGAAAGGGAGACTTGCGGAATGCCGAGACGTTCCGATATGGTATCTATGAGCTGGTCTTCAGTGATATTGCCGTTTTCAACAAGGATCGCCCCGATCCGTTTGCCGGTAGACGCCTGCTCGCGCAGCGCGTCCTCCAGCACGGCGGGAGTGATATACCCCTTGTCGACCAGCAGGTCGCCGATTTTCTTGCGTGTTGTAGCCATGTTGAGTACGTGTTCTTCCCCGGAATTATCGGCAGACCGGCGTAAAATTTTACGCGACAAACTGTTGCTCCAAAGGCCGGTTTCCCGGTATGTTGGCGGGGAAAGGATGATCCACCCACTGACCAGACTGCTCGCGCTTTCCGCTTTTCTGCTGCTTTGCTTGTCCAGCCTTACGTTTGCCGGTCCGACCATCACCGTTTACGGGAGCGAGCCAACTGAAGGCTCCTCGGTCATCGAAGAGGACACTATCTCGGCAGACGACGGGGTGATCATCGATAGCCTCGTGATTGACAATCGGGAGATTTACGATACCTCCGACCCCCGCTTCGACAACTTCCTCTTCCGAACGGCCAACCGACTGCACATCGTCACGAAAGAAACTGTGGTACGGCGTGAGCTATTACTGGCGGTAGGAGAGCCATTTTCGGCGGCCCGCGCGGAGGAAACAGCCAGAAACCTCCGTCTCAATTGTCGCTTGGTTGATGCCTGGGTTGAGACCGAACGGCTCCCTAGCGGCCGTCTGTTGGTCAGGGTCGTGACTATCGACCAATGGAGCCTCTTGGGCGGTGTAGAGTTTGCGCGCGATGGTAATCGCTCACGACTCAAGTTGGGCTTCGAGGAGCGAAATCTTGTCGGGTACAATCAGCTCCTTGGATTTGACTGGGTCATTCAGGAAGGGGACGAAAACTACACTCACAGCCGCTTCCGCGACTATCGCTTTTTAGGCAAACCGGTCATGCTGGCGCTGGAACACAACACTGACCCGCGCGGCGAAGTTACCCAGTTCAGCTTACTGCGGCCGTTTTACAGTCTCGACCAGCGAACCTACCTCAGCGGAACGATCGCGCGAACCGGCGGACGTCGCGATGTCTACGGCCTTGACTCCAACGGCTTGGCGGTACGTACCGGATATTGGAAAAGCAAGGCCGACCAGCTTGATCTGATCGGGGAATACAGAGTAGGAAGTCGTAACACCAAGGTCGGGGCAGGGCTCTGGTATACGTACCACTCCGATAAGGTGACTGAGGTCGCCGGGCACGGTTTCACTATTCCCACTGACTCCACTTATCATACACCTTCATTGCTATTGAAAGCGCAACATACTCACTATCTGAGGTTACGCAGGATCAGCAATTTCCAGCTTCTGGAAGATGTTTCGCTCGTGACCGGAATCGAAACCCTCGCCGGACGCGCTTTCAATACTGATTTCAAGAGCCATCTCTACGATATACTGGATATCACCACCCGATTTGGCGAACAATTTGGCCACAATCTGGTCACCGCTTCGCACCAGCAAACCTGGTGGCTCGACCGGGGGAAGCAGCTCCGCAGTCGCGGGATATCGAGCCTTCGCTACTACAACAATTCGCTCTCGTTCTTAACAGTCGCCGCGCGAGTCCAATACCAGACCGACCATTACGACGCTCTCGATTCACCTCTTCGCCTCGGCGGAACTAGTGGGCTTCGCGGTTACGATGAATTCGCCTTGGCCGGGGACCGAACAGGGGTCGCGAACCTGGAAACCCGCTGGTTTCCGGGTCTGGATATCCTGTCTGCCCTGATTGGAGGGGTGATTTTTGCCGATGTCGGCCGGGCTTGGACCAAAGGGGAGCCCTTCACTTTTAACGACTTACACTATTCGGTTGGCGCGGGTCTTCGAATTTCCCTGGAACGAGCCACCCGGTCCGAGATTATCCGAGTAGACTGCGCGGTCCTGGAGGACGGCACCGTCCAGTTTGCCTTTGGGACCGGGCAATACTTCTAAGTCATTTCTTCTTGACAAAATCTTGAATCACAATACATTAGAGTAAGAGGTCGCGGAACAAAACCTCAGTATGTCTTCTCGAAATCACCTTCCGCCGGGAAAGGCGGGAGAAATACCTTTCGTCTGCCGAACATAGAATGGTACGCTGGTGCCAATGGACTATACGATTCTATGACGGTGCAAACTGGAGAACACAGGGACGCCTTATGAAGGGATCCATCCGACTCGCCATTGCTATCATGTTGCTGTCTGCCGCTGCCGCGCTGGCTACAACTGGACATTCGCATCTATCAGACAAGGACCCTATTGGCGCGATCGAACGAGATTATGCCGCTGGCGAACTGACCTACAGTCAAAAGGCACTGCTCCAGATCAAGGCGATCAAACGCCCTTCCGAACTTCCGGCCAAGTACCAACTTTTTGACCTCGCGACTGGTGTGAGTCACGCGCGATGCGCCACCGACGCGATCGTCGATATCAAGCAGAATTGGGCGCAGTTGGATGGCCCCACTCAGCAAGAGATCACGACCTTGCTCCAGCGTTGGTCAACCGCGTTTACGTACAATTCACCCGGCGGCTTCTTCAAGCTCCATTACGATGTGACCGGCACTAACGCGGTACCCTCTGCCGATGGCAATGGCAACACGATCCCTGATTACGTGGAGAAATGCGCCGCATATATGGACTCATCGCTGGCCAAACATCAGGCGATGGGGTATCTCAATCCGCCTTCCGATGGCTCTCTTGGCGGAGACGCCCTGTTCGATGTCTATTTTGAAGAAATGGGCTACTATGGGTACGCCGTGCCCGAGGGGGCGGGCCCCAACCCGTGGCCGGATTATTACAGTCACCTGGTGCTTCATCGTGATTTCCTCGGCTTCCCGCCCAACGATGATCCGGAAGGGAATCAGGCCGGAGCCGCCAAAGCTACCGCCGCACATGAGTTCCACCACTGCATTCAGTTCGCCTATGACGCGACCGAGTCAAGCTGGTTCATGGAACTCGATGCCACCTACATGGAAGATATCGTCTTTGACCAGGTCAACGACAACTACAATTACCTAGACAGCTACATGGATGATCCCCAAATTAGCCTGATGGATCAGTCCATTCATATGTACGCGTCGTTCATCTGGGGGATGTATTTGGCAGAGCGTTTTGACACGACTCTGATGCGCGCCTGCTGGAACGGCGCTCGCTATAAATCGGTTTACGACGCCATGTCCGACTCGCTGTTGGCGATTACCGGCTATTCGCAGGATTCGGCCTTCGCGGAATTCGCGGTCTGGAACTACTTCACGGGATTCCGTGACCTTGGACAGCATTACGGCGAGGGGGACTTCTATCCGCCCATGACCGTTGACCGCCAGCACACGACCTATCCGACCAACAATCAATTGAGCCCAGTGAATCCGCAGGGCTACGGAGCCTGTTATATCGAATTCATTCCGACCGTCGCCAACAATAAACTTCGATTGACGTTTGATGGCGGGGATGCTGCGCAGTGGGCGGCCTACCTGATAAAGTTCACTACTCCGACAACGTATTCGCTTGAAAAGTTGGTTTTGACCGCTTCGCCATGGATGGACACGACCGAAGTGCTGAATTTCAATACTTACACTAAGGTTGTACTTGTCGCGGTGAACATCAATCAGTTCGGTGGCGGTACCAGTTTCAATTACAGCGCGTCACTCGCCCAGCCGCTTGAGATGAGCAGCGCCATCAGCGGCGGGTCACCGGTCTACTCCGGGAATCAGCGTACTTGCAGTGTCCTGGTGAAAAACATTGGCACAATCAACAACTCGATCAAAGTCACCTATTCGGACGCGCTTGGCTGGGTCACCCCGGGTGAGCAATCCCGATTCCTGACGCCGGGAGACAGTTCTTTTGTCACCTTCCTGGTGAAGCCGCCCGTGGGTACGCCGTTGGGTTCAAATTCGTACATAACGGCCAACATCGTGTCGCTCCTCGATACAACACTCCAGCAGACCAGAAATACCAACGCGACTACCGTGGTCTATCGCGGAGATGTCAATTTCTCAGGCAATGTTGATATCAGCGACCTCTCGGCCCTTATCGCCTATGTACTGGGTCTGGGTGGCCAGCCGCAGCCGACGATGGATGCCGGGAATGTTGACTGTGCCGGTGCCGTTGATTTGAGCGACCTCTCATACATGATCTCGCACTTTATCTCCGGTACGCCCGAGTCTCTCTGCAATCCCTATTAGGGAGATATCGGGACATTTTTGTTGACTTTGTCTCTGCCCCCAAATATCCTGTCATCAACAGGTAACAACACATTTGCTGACATCACACGGACTGTGATGGTCATGAGAGGG
>JAYRFH010000197.1:0-22077 GCA_041908405.1 Candidatus Zixiibacteriota bacterium | reverse complement strand
GGCGGCACTTGTACGGGGGTCCAGACAAACACGGGAAAGAGAGAGGTTATAGCGTCGCCATCGGACGGAAAAGTCAAATAGGGAGGGTCGGGATAGAGAATAGTGAATGTCGCGCAAATATCATCAAGCAAGGTGATCCCGGACTCGGATTCGATTCGGAGGCAAGCCTCGTATTCACCCTCTGGGAGACGGCCTGTGCGGATGGCGATATCTTCATAGCTTCTCGAATAGTCGACCGAGCCATAATCAACCAATTGCGTTATGCGAAGATCAGATGACGATCCGGGTGGGAAGGCGAAGACTCGGCTAGAGGCGCTGGCGACCTGTCCTTTGCCGACATGGGAGATGGTCAAACGGATGCGCACGTGCACGGTGTCGGTCCCGCTGTTCATGATCGTCGCCTGCCCAATGGCCGGATTGGTCTGCCAATCGCTCAGGTATGGAGAAGGGAAAGGGTCGAGCGTGAAGAGCGCTGTCCAGTCTCCTTGTGCGGCTACCGATGGAGCCAGCAGTAAGAGAACTAGAAACAGCCATAAACGAGGTTGCCTGTCGACTGACAGCATAGCCCGGACCTCCTGATATGCGGCTTTTGTCTGGATAGCAAACACTCCCGCCCGCGGCCATTTGGCGGTGGATGGGTTTGTCTATGATATCATAGCTTTGTTTAACCATATTGTCAATCGCGATTGAAGATTCAGGAGAGAAAGGGGATTCGGCCGAGACTAGTCAGCTGCGCAATAAACCAGACTGAAAATGTTTCCACTCGATAGAGTGATTAGCTCTCAGCGGAGATACGATAATCGGAGATCTGTCATTGACAGGGCTTGACCTGAATGTAGTGGCGATTCCAGCACGTATCCGTCAACCGACAAACGGGTTTGCTAACCCCCGTATGAACCTGCCCAGAAGTATGGTTTTCCCCATTAGTCGTCCTGAGTTCTACAGCCTTTTATTTTCAGGCCCTCCGATTTTCGGAACTCCATACCTGCCTCCGCTGTATTAGTCATACAGAATACTGACACACGCAGTGGTGAGAGGAATGAGATGAATTGCCCGGTATGCAAGGATGTGAATCTGTCGATAACTGACCGTCAGGGAATTGAGATTGATTTTTGCCCCAAGTGCCGGGGCGTCTGGCTCGACAGAGGCGAACTGGATAAGATCATTGAACGTAGTGATAGTCAACCGACCAGAGATTATGACCGGGATGATCGGCCGCCAAGAGATTCCTACCACTACAAGCGGAAGAAGTCGTTTCTCAGCGAACTCTTTGATTGAAAAGCGAATCGGTGGTTTATGGGTGAAAGTAGGGCGGGCCGCATGGCCCGCCTTCTTCGTATGACAGCCGGTGCGCTTTAGATCATGGATTCCATGTCAGCACACCGAAGCAGAAATCGCGCACAAACATATCATCGCCGGTGTCGCTCTCATTGAACCTGATAGAGGTGATCGGGACAGTTGCGATTATGCCAAGGAATCCTTCTATCCCTGGACTGGAGGGGCGTGAATTGGACAAAGTATCGGCAAAACCGTTCACACCGTAGACTTGCCCGCCTTCCCCACTTTCAGCATTATTATCACAGATTGAAATGCCGATCGCGAAAACGGCGGCATTATTGTGCCAGACCGGGATGGCGATCTCAAAGTCATCATTCTCCCCGTCATCGACATCGCCGATACTTATCCCCCTCGCCTGATCCATGCCGCCAAAGGCAGGGCCGCTTTCCTGATCCTGGAAAACAAGCGTATGGCCGGAGGCAAGTGCCCGAAGGCGGAAGGTAAACGGATAATGCGTCCTGGAGGAATCAAACGTGAGAATGGCTCCCATACTGTGATTGGAGGCCGGCGGCGTAGTTTCTTCGTTGGATAAGGCGATGTTCTCGGCGGTCGTTGGGTAGTAGGCGATATGTCCATCGCCAACCATACTCGCGATAGCCATCTGCCACTCCGTCTTGTTGGTGTAGGCGGTTGCTCCGGGTGTGCCGCACTGCTTTATGGAGTAGGAGGTCATTTCGCTCACCTGAGCGAGTGACCCATCGGCCAGATTGCACAGGGCATATGCTAGTGGCGCGGCTGTTGTGATCGGGTCATTGGTTGTGAAGTAGTCTTTCAATTGACCGGAGCGCAGCAAGGCAAGTGCGGAGCTTGCTTCGCCGCCGATAGTCGCGACCTTTACCTCAGCGTTTTGCAGGACACTCTCGACTCGAGTTCTGATGCTTCCATCGACCGATGCAACGCCATTGTAGCTGGCTTCGATCGCGGCCTGGAGAATTGACGTTTGTTCGCTGGTGGTCATTGAGTACATCAGCATCCGACCATACTGTATCCGAGCGACATAGACCGGAAGATTGTTCGGACCGATATTGCCGAGGTTTATCTGTTCATCCAGTCGTTCCTGGGTGAAGTCGTTGCTGAAGAACTGACCCGGTGTTTGTGGACGAACGATGTACGCTTCGAACATGATCTGTTTGAAGAGCGCGGTGATCGTGTGCGATGATTCGGACATGCTGAAATCCAGCGCGGCTTTGCCGGATGAGGTCATGTACTTGAACGAAAGGTCGAGACTCAGAGCCGCCTGCATCGCGCTAAACGATTCTTTGTAATTGTAGGAGATGCGGCTTCCGGACTGGTGCCCACTGGACGCGGCATTCGAGACCAATGTGTTCAGGGCGCTCTGAACTGTCGCCGCGTTCGGATCTGGTACGACCGCGGAAATGTCTGTGCCGGTGAAGAGATTGATGGCGATCGTCAACGGCGCGCGCTGACGGATCGGCAGCTCTTCCATCGTCCCAAGTCCACCAAGATAGCTGTCACCCTGGATCAGAGAGCCAAGGTAAAGGACATCGGGCGCGGAGCCAAAGGTGATGATCGCATCCGGATTCTGTGTGATGGAGAACGGCGTGGTCGCACAGAGAACTTGATTTGACATCTCGGCGATCACATCACCCGCCGGTTCGGTCGCGGTGTCCTGAACATCCGCGAATTCATCCCAGGCCGGTAGTGTCGCGAGATAGGCATCGGTGTCCGCCGGAACAGGGCGCGCGGGGCCGGTGCTGTCGTCGCTGCAGGTTACGAAGAGAACACCCAGGCAGAGAATCGCAGACAGAGACACGGCCCATCGGACAAACATACGATAGGACTTCATGGCAATAGGCTCCTAGTCACCCGGAGGAGTGGCTTGTTGATTGATTTTAGGCGATAAACGCGAAAAGAGAAAAGACCCGCGTTTTTAATATACAAACACAGACTAATGTGTCAATGATAACTTTTACGCGCTATTCTAGATACCGGGCCGCTGTTTCTAACTAATTGTAGGGTAGAGGTTTAGTGGAGGTACTGGTAGCTACATGTTCATCCGCAAGCATGGATCGTTAGCTGGGATTCAGTCTAGACATGTCGCGATACGTAGATTGATGAACGCCCGCGGAGACTACTTGTTGACGGTCCGATCGGTATCGGCGCTATCATGCCTAATCGATTTGATCAGCACATTGGCAAGATACTCTTCCTCAAGGGTTAGTTTTCCAGTAGAATCCCAAACCTTCCAGTGACCATCAACCAGACCATCCTTCGTCTGTCCGAGTTTGGCCATTTTGCCGTTCTCCCACCAAACCTCATAAGGGCCGTGCTGAACACCGTCTTTCCATGAAGTTTTCCCCTGAATTTTTCCACTGGGGTAGAAGAGGGTGAAAACGCCATCCTCTTTCCCTTGCCGATAGGTACCGGAAGACATCTTGCGTCCGTCGGTGTCATAATACGTGCAGATGCCGTCGAGAAGGCCATCTTTGTAGGAGAGAGTGGAGATCAACTTACCGTCATTTTGCCAGGTGGTCATGAGGCCATTCTCGCGGCCATCGACATACTCCACCCGTGACTTAAGCTGACCATTGTCGTAGTAATTCTGAAACACGCCATGCTTCACGATCGAACTATCGGAACCGATACGTTCTGTCCATGTTGCTTTGGTTTTGCCGCTGGGGAAATACTCGACTCGCTCATTAATAGTGCCTGTCCCACCTTCAGAACTGGTGGCACGTGTAGACTGACCGGATGTGGAGACGGCTAATGCAAATATGAGAGAGGCCACAACACCCTGATTTTTCATTCTTCTAACTGCATTCATACAACAAGCTAACCTCATGGTCGTATCGTTCGATTCATCGGCGGAATGGAGACACATACTCCGGTGAGCCTGTGCTCCTCATTTCGACATGTTGATTAAACAGCCGATCTGTTAGGATTCTGTTTGGGTGTTCTTTTGAGCCCGTTAGAAATGGGCTCGGTGGGTCTAACAGAATTCACATTATCACATAGCTGCCCCCTCACAAGTTTCTAACCTGAAAAATCGACCATTTGCCCGCGGACACAAGGGAACAGTCTGCATCGGAAGAATTCACAACGTTTTTGGGAAGAGGTATTTCAGATGTTCGGAAACCAGTTGCAGAAGACGGCAGGGATGATGCGGCGACGCATCATCATAGTTGCGGCACTACTCATGTGTGTGCTGGGACAAGGAGTTATGGCGCAAATTCAACAGCCCGCGTTTTTGGGAACCATCTCAGGGAGCGTCGTGGACGCTCAGACCGGCGAAGCGCTTATCGGCGTGACCGTCGCCCTGGACGGGACCAAACTCGGGGCGATCACCGATCTGGATGGTAAATACACTATTAAGCGCGTACCAGCCGGTACCTATGTCTTGCGAATCTCCATGATCGGCTATACGGCCACGCAGATAACCGAGGTGGAGGTTACTTCCGCCGAGCCGGTGTCGGTCTCGGTGGCCCTCAAGCCGCAGATGGTTGAAACCAAGAGCATCGACGTGGTAGCGAAAGCCGAGCGTAATAATGAGGCCTCGCTTCTCAAACTTCGTCAGAAATCCAATTCAGTCTCTGACGCCATTTCAGCTGAGCAGATCTCGCGGACCGGCAGTTCGGACGCCGCTTCGGCGATGAGCCGGGTGACCGGCGCGTCGGTAGTCGGTGGGAAATATGTTTTCGTTCGCGGACTGGGTGAGCGTTACGCCAATACTCGGATCAATGGCGCGCTTGCGCCAAGTCCGGATCCGGATAAGCAAGCAGTCCCGATGGATATGATCCCGACTGCTCTGCTTGACAATATAGTTGTTGAAAAGACGTTTACGCCGGACAAGCCGGGCAACTTCTCTGGTGGTTCAGTAGATATGACTACCAAGGATATGCCGGAAGGGCGGCTGCTGTCCTTCTCCACCAGCGCGACTTACAACACTCAGACAACCTTTGAAGAAAACGCCCTTGTCGCCCGATCAACCGGCGATGACTGGATGGCAATGGGGGCCGACGACAGAGAACTCGCTGAGTGGCTTAAGAACCCGCTAACGCCGAAGGATCTGGCGTACGGCGATATCATTCGAGATACCGGCAATGCCATGTATGTGCTCGCTCAGAGCAAAGCGGTCAACACGCCGATGACGCCGGTGCGCCGTACGGCTCCGCTAAATCAGTCCTACGCGCTTTCCTATGGCGATTCCTGGAGCCTCTTCGATATGCCGATGGGCTTCATTTCGTCCTTCACCTACAGCCGGAATCGCTCGTACTACACCAATGGTCAGGCAAGCCTGCGCAATTGGACCTACGACTATAATGAGGCCAAACCCAGCGATACGCTGGACATCACTACTGATTACATCGACGAGCAAGGTAAAGACGAGGTACTCTGGGGCGGGCTTTTTAACAGCACTGTTCGGCCCCACCCGAATCACAAACTCGGGTTCGCGCTTGTGTACAACCGCAATGCTGAATCAACCGCCCGCATAGTACAGGGTTTCGATTACAACGTAGCGGCCGGTCAGTACTATCGTTCGCAGAGCATGACATACTCTGAGAGGACCCTCGGAACTCTCCAGTTCAAGGGTGAGCATGCGCAATTGCCGTTTGCCAGCCGCCTTGAGTGGCAAATGTCGCTGACCCGGTCGTCGCAGGAAGATCCCGATATGCGTTTCTTCTCTGACGTGATTGACACGGTCGAAGGCGGCGGCAGTGTCTGGTTGACCTACCCGGCTCACTACTATCGCGACCTGGTGGAGAAGAATCGTGAGGGGCGCGTTGACTACTCTATGCCATTCAAGCAGTGGAGCGGTTTGGCTTCGAAGGCGAAGGTCGGCGCATTCTACCTTCACAAGGGACGGCAGTTCCGCGAGAGAGAATTCAAGCTCGCCAACGTCGGATCCATCCAGTATACCGGGGACCCGGATTCATTCCTCGATGAATCGAATTTTGGCCCGCGACCCGATTCGACCCCGGACAGTTTCATTGACTATGGACTGCTGTGGGCGGCAACCAGTGGCAAGAAAGCCAATTTTAACGCCGATCAGGATATCTCCGCCTTTTACGGCATGGTCGAGCTGCCCGTCACGTCACGGTTGACCGTGGTCGGTGGTGTCCGCTTCGAGACGACCGAAATGAATCTTGACCAGATCTATGTCGCGACAGATACCACGGACATTCTGGATGGTGAGGATCTGCTTCCCTCTGTTAACCTCATCTACAAGTTGGCCGAGAACATGAACGCCCGACTGGCGTACGGCCGTACCCTGGCCCGTCCGACCATGCGCGAAGTCTCTCCGCATTCAACCTGGGAATTCGTCGGCGGCGGTTACTTCATCGGGAATCCCCAACTCAAGTATACGAAGATCGATAACTACGATGCCCGCTGGGAGTGGTTCGTTCGTCCCGGCGAAATAGTCGCCGTCAGCGGATTCATCAAGCGATTCTATGATCCGATTGAGCGTGCGTTCCTGAACTTCAATGGCGACGTGACCGCGATCAACGTTAATCGCGCTGATGTCTACGGCCTCGAGTTCGAATGGCGCCGCCGCCTTGACCACGTTGATGCCATGCCATTCCTAAAGCACTTCCAGATCGGCGGCAACCTCACCTTCGTGAAGTCCGAGGTTCGGCTTCCCGATGACGAGTATCAACAGGAGAAGAACTGGGACGCCAGCACAGCCTCTGAGACGCGCGAATTCCAGGGTCAATCTCCATTCGTACTTAATCTGGATCTTTCCTATGACAACGAAAATACCGGGACTGATGTCAGCCTCATGTTCAATCGCTTTGGCCGACGACTTTCGGAAGTGACGTTGGGTGTCACTCCAAACGTCTTCGAGCAGGCCCGGTCGACCGTCGATATCACGCTCACTCAGAGGATCTGGGGTGGTGTGACCATTAAAGGTTCGGCCAGGAACCTGACCAATGCGGAGCATCTCAAGACGTACGAGCTGTACGGTCGCGAGTATGTGGCGCAGTCATACAAGACGGGCACGACTTATGGCGTGGGAATGAGTTACTCACTCTAACGGTCTTAGCGAACGCATGAAAACCATTGTGCTGACAGGGAAAGAGATTTCACGGAAAATGAGCGTGTGGCGAATGCTGTTGAGAGCCAAAACAGGCAGCTTCGCCATCGCAACGATAGCCTTTCCATTGACGAAGATTAGGTAAACCATGAACACACAAAAGGAGAGAGTACAACTGAACGCATTGCAGGTCCTTAGCTTTGGGTTAAGAAATTCTTTGACTGTCTTGCACGTAAACACATCCTGCTTGGAGGAATTCATGCTTCGCAAACTATTCATGGCTGTATTCGTTCTGATGCTGCCCGTACTTGCTTTCGGTCAAGTTTCAGAGGCGGGTAAGCCGGTTAAAGTTGTGACCGATGCTGATATCGTCGGCACGACCGTCTGGTCACGTGACACTATCTGGAATATGTCTGGATTCGTGTATGTTGAGAATGGCGAGATTCTGATCATCGAGCCCGGCACGATCATCAAAGGTGATCCGGGTACGGCCGAAAACGCCACCGCTTTGATCGTGGCCAAGGGCGGTAAGATCCACGCCGAAGGTACGCCGACCAGCCCGATCATTTTCACCTCTGTCTCTGATGATGTTGATGATCCAAACGACATACCGCTCGGCGCCGCCGGTCGCGGACTCTGGGGTTCGGTCATCATTCTTGGTGATGCCCGCCTGAACACCGCCTCCGGCACCGCTCAGATCGAAGGCATTCCGGGAACGGAAGTACGTGGTAACTACGGTGGTACTGACGACAATGACAACAGCGGAGTCTTTCGCTATGTCTCGCTCCGTCACGGTGGTTCCATCATCGGCGCCGCCAACGAGATCAACGGTCTGACCATGGGTGGCGTTGGTCGCGGTACGGTCATAGACCACGTTGAAGCCTATCAGAATCTGGATGACGGTTTTGAATTCTTTGGCGGTACGGTCAATACCTCCCACCTCGCCACCGTATTCTGCGATGACGACGGTTTCGACTGGGATTTCGGTTTCACCGGTACGGGCCAGTTCTGGTTTGTGCTGAAGGATTCCATCCTTCCGTCCTCCGGTTCGCGTGCCTTCGAAATCGACGCCTGCACCTCTCCTGCGACTCCGGCCACTCCGGCCATTTTGTCGCAGCCGTACATCTCCAACGTAACGGCCATCGGTTCGGATGCTGACGTTGCGGAATCTGATAACGACTACGCGATCTCCTATCGTTCCGGAACGGCCGGCCGCATTTACAACTCGATCTTCACCGATTTCTCGAATCGGGCGATCGATCTCCCGAATGCCAGCCAGGTCTATCTTGGTAACGAGTTGAAGCTGGTCAATAACATCTTCTTCGGTTTCAAGAATTTCACGATCGTTGATTCGCTGGTGAACGGCGCCGACCAGATAGCCGATGTTGCTCCGTACTTCTCCGCGAACAATGACCTGTTCGTTAATCCAGGTCTGGGTGGCATCAGCCGCACCAACTCTGGTGACCTCGATCCTCGTCCGTCCGGCGCCGCCGCTACCGGTGGTATCGCCGTTCCGGGCGCTGACGATCCGCTTGGCCTGATTTCGGATGTCGCCTATCAGGGCGCGTTCCATCCGACTGACGCTCCGTGGATCTGTCACTGGACCGCGACTTCCTTCTGCGGTATTCTCGCTCCGTGCGCGGCTCTGGCCGAGTGCGATTGCGTCACTGAAGCCGGCAAACCGGTTGCCGTGTTCACCGACGCCGACATGGTCGGGACCATCAATTGGACCAAGGACACGGTCATCAACCTTTCCGGGTTTGTATATGTTGAGAACGGCGAACAGTTGATCATCGGCCCCGGCACGGTCATCAAAGGTGACCCCGGCACAGCCGAAAACGCGACCGCTTTGATTGTTGCCCGTGGCGGCAAGATATATGGTGAAGGCGCCGCTGATTGTCCGATCGTCATGACCGCGATCACCGACGATGTCGACAATCCGACTGACATACCGCTCGGCGCCTCCGGCCGCGGCCTCTGGGGTTCGCTCATCGTCCTCGGCGATGCCCGCCTGAACACCGCCTCCGGTACCGCTCAGATCGAAGGTATCCCGGGTACCGAAACCCGCGGTAACTATGGTGGCACAGATGACAATGACAACTCCGGCGTGCTGCGCTATGTCTCGCTCCGCCACGGTGGTTCCATCATCGGTGCCGCCAACGAGATCAATGGTCTTACCATGGGTGGCGTTGGTCGCGGGACGGTCATCGACCATATCGAAGCCTATCAGAATCTCGATGACGGTTTTGAGTTCTTCGGTGGCACGGTCAATGCCAAGTACCTTGTCAACGCTTTCTGCGATGATGACGGCTTTGATTGGGACTTTGGCTTCACCGGCACCGGTCAGTACTGGTTCACTATCAAGGATGCAAGCCTGCCGTCTTCCGGTTCGCGCGCTTTCGAAATTGACGCCTGCACCTCTCCTGCGACCCCGGCCACTCCGGCCATCCTGTCGCAGCCGTATATTTCCAACGTAACGGCGATCGGCTCCGGAGCCGCATCTGGTGAGACCGACAACGACTACGCTATCTCGTATCGTTCTGGTACCGCTGGCCGCATCTACAATTCGATCTTCGTCGATTTCGCCCAGCGCGCGATAGATCTTCCAAACGCCAGTCAGGTCTATCTCGGAAACGAATTGAAGTTGGTGAACAACGTCTTCAACGGCTTCAAGAACTTCACGTTGGTCGACTCGCTGGTAAGAGATGCCGATCAGATCACTGATGTTGCGCCGTACTTCTCTGCCAACAATGACCTGTTTGTCGACCCGAAACTCCGCGGAATCAGCCGCACGCAGAACAACGGTCTGGACCCGCGTCCGGGCACAGCCTTCCCCGCTGCTACTGGTGGCATCGCGGTTCCGGGAGCTGATGACCCTCTTAGTCTTATTGAAGATGTCGCCTATCAGGGCGCGTTCAACCCGTCCCTTTCCCTGGCGAATAGCTGGCTCGGCGGTTGGACTTTCCTTTACTGCGGCGATCACCTCGGCGAACAGGCTGATCCGCCGGCCGGCTGCTGTATCGGCACCACCGGTAACGTGAACAAGAGCGTTGCTGAGACTCCGGACCTTTCGGATCTCTCGCTCCTGATATCGTACCTGACGGTCACGCCGAAACCGGCACTGCCGTGTCTGGCTGAAGCCAACGTCAACGCGTCTGTGGCGACCACTCCGGATCTTTCGGATCTGTCGCTGTTGATCGCCTACCTGACGACTACGCCGAAGCCGACATTGCCGAACTGTCCGTAATGGCAACACAGTGCTCTCGGTTCCCCAAGGCGAGAGTTGCTTGTCCATAGGGAGTCACTTCAACACTCTTCCCCTGAAGTGACTCTCCACACGAAAGGGCGGTCATTCGACCGCCCTTTTGAATTTTGATTGAGATCCGAGAAAAATGTATTGAGAAAGACGTTTGTGACTCATCCGAGCGCGAGCTCAATTTTCAGTGCTAAAGGTCCCCTGCTTCAGATAAAGCTGACACTTTTCGTGGCTGCGGTTATGATGTAGCAGCGTTCGATATTTGAGTTGTCGTCAGCGGGTACGAGGAAGAAACCCGGCCGTCCAGGTTGATAGCCCGTGGTAGTTCCAAGCAGAACCTCGCCATCCGCAAACTCCACGCGGATCTTGCGCCCTGCTGGAGGACGTGTAGGATCAAATTCTCTTGAGTCGACATATTGCGCGTTACCCTGGAGGTCCCTCACAAAGAACAGCGCCTTGAGGTCGCTTTTACGAATTTCTACGGGCTTCGCCCCAACCGCGTCGTTCATCACGTTCAGGTGAAAACTGTCTTTAGTCGGGATAAAATCGGCGGTCATACCTTTGAGTATTCTTCCGTCGGCGAATCGTGCCACTACCTTGTTCACAGCTTCTTCCTCGAAACAATCGGATTCAACATGAGACAGTGCGATCTTGCCAGTCTCTCAGCGGACTTGTTGGCCCGGAGTCGGGTCGGTCACAGCAAAAAGCTGGTCCTTTCATTTCTATCGGCAGCATCGGGGAAAGAATGATTGTACTCGACGAGACCAACCGGCCTGTTCAGGACTTAGCCCAGACCCAAAGCGACCTTATTCGGGAGAGGAGGAATGCGGCAGTTTGGCTGAGCCCGGCGACAAACTGGCAGAGCGGATTCCGGTTTCGTGAGGTAGCAAGCCTGCCGAGAACCGTATACCCTCGATGAACTGGACGCGAGCAGGCCGTTATGAGGAAGATATTTCATTTGGACCAAATAAATAATTGACCCATATTGTCCAGACTAAGTCCTTCGGCATCATACAATCCGGGAGTACAACACGTTGGAAACACCAGAACCACTGGACGATAACACTTCTACCTACAGTGTCCTCGCGGCGGGGACCAAGGTTGGCCACTATCACATCATCGAGAAGATCGGCGCAGGGGGAATGGGCGAGGTGTACCTTGCTCAGGACGGCAAGCTTGACCGTCGCGTCGCTCTCAAGTTCATGCCAGCGCAATACGCGAATGATCAGGATTTCGTCAACCGATTCCGGCGTGAAGCTCAGGCCGCGGCTCGCCTAGACCATCCGAATATCGTGACTGTCTTTGAGGTCGGCGAACACGCGGGCCGGCCATTTATCGTCATGCAATATGTCGAGGGCCAAAATCTGCATGATCTGGCCCACGGTACGCCGATGCCGATGCATCGGACTATCGACATAGCGATCCAGATCTGTGATGGGCTCCAGAAGGCACATGGGATCGGTGTGGTGCACCGGGATATCAAGACAACGAATATTCTTCTCGACAACGACCGTCGCCCCAAGATCGTTGATTTCGGACTGGCAACTATCCAAGGTGGGGAGAAGCTGACCAAGGTTGGTTCGACCATCGGGACCGTGGCATATATGTCGCCGGAACAAGCTCAGGGTGGTGAAGTAGACCAGCGGTCGGATCTCTTCTCATTTGGAGTGGTACTGTATGAGTTGATCGCGGGAAGAACTCCGTTCAAGCGGGATACGGATGTAGCGACTATGAGGGCCATAACGGCAGATACTCCGGAGCCGCTGGCGCGGTACCGGGCCAACGTGCCAGATGACCTCCAGCGTATTGTCGACAAGTTATTACAGCGTGATCCAGCGCTGCGTTATCAGACAGCCGGCGATGTCGCGGCGGATCTGAAGCGGATGGCGATCAGTGGCAGTTCAGTGCAGGTTGTTCCAGTGCCCGCTAAGAAGAACTCCCTTTGGCTCAAAGTTGTCATTGGTGCGGTTGTCGTGGTGGCGGCAGTTGCGCTGTTCATGAAGATGTCGTCCAAGACTGCCGAGTCGCAGAGGGCGCAGGTTCAGTTCACACCAGTTACCGACGACGGGACATCATACTCCGGCGCCATCTCCCCGGATGGAAAGTACCTTGCGATCGCTCGCACCGAAGGCGGGCAATACAGTCTCTCGGTACGCCAGGTGGCAACTAAGACCTCGGTTCGCATTTATGGACCGGTCGACAATCCAGTTCACTCTGTCATCTTCTCGCCCGACGGCAACTACATTTATTTTATCGAGAGTGAATCTGGCGACCAGGCAATTCTAAAACGCATTACCACTCTAGGCGGTTCGCCGATTGCAGTTCTGCGCAATGTACAGAGCCGGATCAGTTGGTCGCCAGACGGGTCGCAAATGGCGTTTGGGAGAGAAGACCGCAATTCAGGGGAGTTCGGAATCGTTCTCGCAAATGCGGATGGTTCAAGCGAACGAGTCCTCATCTCCGCCAAAGGTGCATCCTGGTACACCGGACCAGCCATTTGGTCACCTGATGGCAAGCTCCTGCTGTGCGGACGGGGGAAGTGGAAACCGAAGATTCATTCGGAATTGGTGGCGGTCCAGGTTGCGGACGGCAAAGAGGTCTGGCAAACTTCGCTCAACTGGTCGATAGGCGGATTTGATCCGGTCTGGCTTCCCGATGGCAAGGCCATTCTGGTTTGTGCGCGGAGCGAAGCATCCACCGCCCGTTCCCAGATCTACTTAATTCAATACCCGAGTGGCAAGGCCGACCGTGTGTCGCTCGACCTTGATCAATACTTCGGGCTGAATGTAACCGCAGATGGGCTTACGGCTGTGGTCTCGCAGTCCCAGGAACGATCCAACGTCTGGGTTGGAGCGGGGACGGACTGGAATCAGATCACGACAGGTAAACAGGAGGGAATGTTCGGAGTTGAGTGGGGTTCCGACGACCATATCTACTTTGCCAGCCAGCGGACTGATGCTACCGGCATCTGGAAATCAGCGGTAGATGGTTCCGGCGCTGAGCAGGTTGTCTCGGGAGAATCAATAGTGTACAGTCCGTCCGTGTCTCCAGATGGTCGATCGATCACGTATACCTCTCTCAGTCAGGGTGTTCCTTCTATTTGGCGTGCGGACAGTGACGGGAAGAATGCCAAGGCCCTGACCGCCGACGGGGAAGATTACAAGCCGTCCTTTACTCCGGACGGCAAGTGGATCATCTTTATGTCCTGGCGCTCCGGACCGCTGCTCCTGTATCGAGTGCCGGCAATAGGCGGTGAGTTAGTTAAGATCTCAGATCAATCGTTCAGCTCTCCCACTATTTCACCTGATGGCAAGTCACTTGCGGGGTTCTATACTGAATCGGCGGACTCAGAAGTCAAGATCGGCGTACTGGAAATTGAGTCAGGAAGAGTGACCAAAACATTGTCACGACCTGCAGCTCTCGAAACCGCTAAATTGGTCTGGACGAAGGATGGCAAGCATCTCATTGGTGTGGAGACGAAATCGAATATCTCTAATCTGTTGAGCTTGCCGATCGACGGCGGCGTACCTACCCAGCTCACGCAGTTCACGAGTGATGCGATCCGGAGCTTTGCGCTGTCTCCTGATGGCAAACGATTTGTCCTGTCGCGTGGACCGGCAAATGTTGATCTGCTTCTCTTGACGAATTTCCGGTGATTGCCAGGCTATAGACTTTCGAAGGGCTGATCGCTTACTGGATCGGTCGGGTCTCGCCGCCAAAGGCTATGCCCATCTGCTTGAGCATGTCGAATGGCGGTACGCCGCCGATCTGAACGATCACAAAGTTGTTGGGGATCTCTATCGGACCCGTTTTGGTCTGGAGCAGGACAGAATCTGGCCGTATCTCGAGAACCTGCGAGTCAAAGAGTGCCGTCAATGTGCGGGATGACAGTAACGCGTTGATGGCGTCTTCATTCTTTTTCTTAACCCTGAAGAAACTACTCTTCCGGTACGAGACGGTCACGGTATTGCCGGGTTGTCTGGCCAGTCCAACCGCGGCTTCAACCGCGCTATCACCACCGCCCACCACCAGCATATGCTGATCAGAGTACGACTGAGCATCGATCAGTTGATACATCACCTTGGGCAACTCTTCTCCGGGGACTTCAAGTTTGCGAGGTGTGCCTCGACGGCCCATCGCGAGCACCACAAATCGCGACGTAAAATGATTGTCGGTTGTGCGTATGTCAAAGTAACTGTTGATCGCACGGACCGATTCAACGTGCTGACCACAGAGCGCGTTGAGATGGAATCGATCGGTAATATCGTGCCAGGTCTCAACCAGTGCTTCTTTCGAGTATTCATCCTGGGTCAGCCAACCATACAGAGGAAGCTCGACTGGCTGCGTCATGACAAGCTTTTTGCGAGGATACTGAAGGATAGTTCCGCCGATCTCCCGTTCATCCAATAGCAGATAGTTGAGGCCATGCTGAATAGCGGTTAGCGCGGCGGATATCCCGGCTGGCCCTGCTCCTACAATGACCACATCGTAGAGATCGCTTTTGGTCGGTTTGCCGATCCGGCGCGCGATCTCATCGACCACTGTTCGACCCTGGCCGATCGCATTGCGGATCAGAGAGAGGCCACCCAGTTCACCGGCGATGAAGAGTCCGGGGACTGTCGTTTCATTGACCGAAGAGAGGATTGGAATATCCGGACGAGTTTTGATATCGCCAAGTCCGACCTTGAGTGCGCCGACCGGGCAGGCCAGTTCGCAATAACCGTGGCCGACGCACCGTTCGCCATTGATGACCTCAGCTACGCCCCAGACAACTCCAAGGACATCTCCTTCGGGACAAGCTTTCACGCAGGCGCCGCATCCAATGCACTGGGATTTGTTGACCATTGGAGATTGCGCGCGCGGGCGGTCGATACCCATTGCGCGGGCTTCTTCTTTCCGTCGGGCAAATTGCTCTCGGCTCTTGCGAAATGATATCAGGTAAGGAACCAGTATCAACGCAATCAAGCTGATGACTCCAAGCCATATGAGGAGAGTCTGCATAGTCGTTCTACAATTCTGGTTTCAGTTCGACTCGTTAGAATCGATACCCGAGCTCTCCCTGGATTCGGAATCCCTTCAGGTCATCTCCCGACTCGGACTGGAATTGCGAGCCGAGCCAGTAGTGGCGGCCGATATCAGCCTGTCCGGACAACTCAAACCAGCGGTTGGTTCGTTTTCCCGCAAGGCCGTCAGTGTCATACGTATAGTTACCGAGTGCTGAACCTAATGTATACCTGCCGCTGAAGGTACGATTCACGCGCAATGAATAGTTTGCGCCTCGGGTGGTTGGACCATCGAATCCAGCGTAATGCGCGAAAAAGGAGAGACCCTGCACAATGGCGTTGGCTTTGCGAAGACTACCGGAGTAGGACCAGGTCGGATCAGGATCCCCCTGGCGCTTGCGATACCCGGTCGAACCGCTCAGATAAAACTGCCCAGGGAGCGTTACATCGACCTGACCGCGCGCACCCTGACGAAGTTGGTCATCAAAGAGACTGTCCACTACGGAACGCGACTCATAGGTCCAGTAATTGGTGCGGTTGTCGTAATTGAGAGTGACGCGCAAGCGATCAGACAAACGAAACCAGGTGCTCAGATACAGATTTGACAATTCCAGTGACTTACCCGCCCGTTCTTTGCGCCAGCCTCGATTGACATCGATCTCCGCGGAGTGGTTCAGTCCTAAGTTTCCACCCCTTGAGTATCGACCCTGCAACAGGAGAAATTCCCGGTTGACCTCGCCGCCGTGATATTCACCGACCATGCCGATCGCCTGCTCAAAATATTGAGTCGAAAGCGTACCGGCGCTGACAGAGAGGTAACCGCCGGTCCGGGTCAACGTCAGCCGCGGATCATCATACATCCAATCCGGGCTGGCACCGCCAAAGAGACCAAAGCGCAAAGCACGGGAGAATCTGGTTTCTATCAACGCGCCGTCGAGATAACCGATCGCGCCGACTCGGCGGGGAAGAATGCGGCCGGCGGATGCGGCGAAAGCGGAGTTAGGGTCATCATAGCTAAGTGAGAATTCCCAGACCTTGTTGGACCAATCGTTATCCTCGATTCCCGAAGAAAAGTTTCTGGCGCGCTTATCAAAGCGACCGCGGCCGCGCACTGACAGCGTAACTTCCTGCCCAAACAGGCGACGGGCTTTGAGAGAGAGCCGGGTGGTTGCTTGCGTGAAATCCAGATTTGGCTCGGTATCGTCGTTCCAATTATAAAAGACAAAAGAGACATTTCCGGTAATCGGCGAGGCCGTTCTCTTCGGGCGAACCGGGGACACGGTATTTTCGGACTTTGCCGTCTCTGGAACCGGTGAGGTCGTGGTGTCGGCAACTATAATAGAGTCCGTCACCAGAGGAGTCTGCGGCACGACACGGTCGCCGACCTGTATCTGTTCGAGCGGACCGATCACTTTGCAGGATGCCGAATGGGCAGCGACAAAGACGACTTCAAGTTCTGCCTTAGTACCGTTCGCGCCGAGTACATTCAGTCTGGAACCGACCGCGAGGCCATCGGCACTACCGGCATTAAGGTAAACATGCTCCATTGAGATATACTTGACGACTATGTTCTCAGCCGCCAACGACACTCCGGAGAGAACGACCATGAATAGGAGAAACGGAATGGCTCGCTTCATTAATGCCTCCCTCGCGGATGGCACTCGTAGCAGGCGGTACTGAGATACTGATAGTCGCCTTCTCCCTGGTGATCCCGATCAGTATCGGTTTTGTTGTGTTCGTGGCACAGAATGCACTCAAAGACGGCATAGTTGTTGGGCTGCACGTGGCAAGTGGTGCAATCATTCCCCCAGACGGAAGCATGCGCGCCCGACGTTATAGGGAAATACTGTCCGTCATGATCCCAGTTGGCGGGGGTCCACCCGTTGGTGGTATGGCAGGTCTGGCAGGTGTTCGGGAAATTGGTCGCCGCATGGTTAGGATCGGTCGTTCCATTATAGTCAGTCTGGTGGCACGCAAAGCAGGCGGTCGACGTACCTGTATACGATGTTGTGTGACAGGCAATACAAGCCGCGGTGACATGCCGACCCGTCAACGGGAACGAAGTTGTATTGTGGTCGAATGTTGCGGGCTGCCAGGCGGTCGTGGAATGGCAAGTTGTACAGTTGTGGTCGAAATTGTTCGACACGTGATTCGGATCGGTCACTCCTTCGAAATCAGTCTGATGGCAGGAATAGCAGTCGGTCGGCGTACCGGCATAACCTGAGGTATGGCAAGAGACACAGGTTGCGTTGATATGCGCACCGGTCAACGGAAAAGCGGTTCCGGCGTGACTGAAATTGGCCGGGGTCCATCCACTGGTCGTGTGACAATCAGTACACGTGTGGCTGAAATTCGCCTGCACATGGTTGGGGTCGCCGGTCGAATTGAAATCATTTTGGTGACACGAATAGCAGTCGATCGGCGTGCCCGCGTATCCGGATGTATGGCAGGCGGTGCAGGAGGCATCGACATGTTTTCCTGTCAGCGGAAAAGCCGTGTTGGCGTGGTTGAAGGTCGAAGGCGTCCAGCCATTGGTCGAATGGCAGATGGTGCAATTCTGACTGAATGCCTGCGTGACATGATTCGGGTCGGTGACAGACTCGTAGTCGGCCTGGTGGCAATTGTAGCATCCGGTCGGAGTACCCGTAAAGCCTGTGCTATGGCACGAAGAACAGAGCAACGAAGCGTGTTGTCCTGTCAGTGTGAATCCGGTGTTGCTATGGTCAAATGATGACGGCTGCCATGACGATGTAGTGTGGCAGGTGGTGCAATCCTGATCGAATTGCGCCAGTTGATGGTCAGGCTCGGTCGTCTGATCATAGTCAGTTTGGTGACAGGCATAACATGCTGTCGGCGTCCCCGCGTATTGCGTGGCATGACAGGCAACACACGCGGCCTGCAGATGCGCGCCGGTCAGGGGGAACGCGGTCGCGTTATGGTCATACTCTGCGGGGATCCAGGCGTTGATATTATGACATAGCGTACATTCGTGCGTGAACCCGCCAACTTCGTGGTCTGGATCTGCGGTTGACGCAAAGTCCGCGCTATGACAGCTGTAGCAGTCGCTCGACGTGCCTGTATATCCACTCGGATGACACGTTATGCAGGCAACTCCCCGGTGTCCACCGGCCAATGGAAAACTGGCGGGGTGGTTGTAGGTGGCATAGTGCCAACTGGCCGAGGCGGCCTCGTGACAGGAACGGCAATCAAGCGGGAATGTCGCCTCCACATGGTTCGGCTCTTCGGTCGCCGCGTAATCCGTCGCGTGGCAATCATAGCATTCAATAGGCGTACCCGCGTACTCCTGCTTATCGTGTCCTCGATGACACGATTCGCAATCGGCCACGGCGTGCGCGCCGGTGAGCGGGAATCCATTGGCGGCGTGCAGTTCGAGAGTACTGCGTCGGTTCTGCCAGTCACGCGGCGTATGACAGGCCTGGCACTCCTGGCCAAGTTGCCCCAGATGCTGGTCGGTATGGCAGTCGATACAACTGACGCCGACATGATTGAAGACCGGATCTTTGTGACAGCCTATACATTGAGCGGCCGCATGCGCTCCCACCAATTGGAAACCGGTTGCGGCGTGGTCAAAGGCCAGCGAATCGCGCATCTTCGACCAGGAGTCGGTGGTGTGGCAATCCTGACAGTCCCACTTCAATTGTCCGTGGGGATTGGTCACTGTCGATTGGCTGAGGATCATTCCGCCGATCAGCAACAGCAACGCGGCTGGTATGACGAGGAGACGTTTCATGAACGCTTGCTCCTTTCAGGATTGGCTGTACCATGACAGGAAACGCAGGTCGTTTCGAGTGGCTTGTATCCGGTCCAGGTGTCGGTTCCGTCGGACTGCGAGCGGTGGCATTTACCGCAGGCGACATTGCGATGGGCGCCATCAAGAACGAACCGACTCTTGGCATGATCAAAGGTTGAAGGTTTCCATCCTTTGGCGGTATGGCACGTGGAACATTGCGTGACACCGTCGACGGCGAACTGCGCCTTATGGATATCAGCGTGACAGGACTGACAGTCGGACCGGATCCCGGTGAACTTGACCAGAGTCCGGTCACTGGTGTTTGCCATGTCCGCGTGGCACTTGTTGCAGGCGACCTTTACATGCATTCCTTCGAGCGCGAAGTTGCTCTTTGAGTGGTCGTAGTTGACCTTATTGAAAGAGTCAATAGAATGGCAAAGCTCGCAGCCATCAGCGGCGACCAGCTTATCGACCTGCCCGCGATGTGGATCCTTATGGCAGGCCAGACATCGCGTGGAGTTGAACGCGAATCGAAGTCTCGGGCTGCTCTCCGCGGGTTCGCGCTGATGACAAGCCAGGCAGGGGACTGCCTGGTGCGCGCCACGCAGCGGATACTCGGTCTGCTCATGCTGAGCCATGAGGAAGCGGGCCGGTGTGAAGGTCTGAACCGAATGGCACTCTTCGCAATTTCCCTTGGAAGCGCGCTTCGCGAACTCGCCGTTGTGGAAGTCTGAGTGGCAATCGCGACAGGCCTTGAAGCGAAGCCCTTGTTTCGATGCGCTCCCCTGATGGCATTTCGCGCACGCCACCGCGGCATGCTTTCCCTCGAGCGGGTAACGCGTTTTGCTGTGGTCAAAATCGACAGTGTTGACCAATCGCCAACCATCGGTATTGTGGCAGGAGGAACAGTTCTCACCCAATTTGCCGGCGTGAGTGTCCGTGTGACAGGATGTGCAGTTGCCGAACTGCACACCGCGATACTTCATATAGTCGAAGTCATCCGCGAGAGGGCGGTCCGTCATCAGTCGGTGGCACTTCAGACAGGCGACGGATTGATGTTTGCCGGTGAGTTGAAACTTGGCCGAGGCGTGGTCAAATCTAGTAGCCGGTTTCCAACTGGTCTGTGTATGACAGGAGGTGCAGTTGGTGCCGAGATCACCACGGTGTTCGTCGCGATGACAGGAGCCGCACGACTGGCTCAGTCCAAGAAAGGTACGGCTTGAGTCAATTCGTTCATTTGCGCCGAGTTGGAAGTTCGAGATGAACTGCGGTCGATGACATTTGCGGCAGTCAAGGGTGGCATGTTTTTCCTTGAGGATAAACCCGGTAAGGGAGTGGTCGAACGATTTTTCGCCGTCCTTCCAATGTATTAGCTCAAAATCACGTCCTTGATGTTCCACATGGCAGTTCTGACAGTCTTGATACTCCGGTTTGCTGTGCAAACCCTTGCCGGTCTCGCGCTGTGTTTTGATTCGACCGTGACACTTGAGACAGTTTTCCGGCACCAACTCGTGATCGCCGCCGTGGCACTTGGTGCAGTTCTCCACACCTTCGAGTGACATATGCACGCGATGCAGATCGCCCGGAGAAAGCTGGGCCTGCGCGGTTCCGGCTATCAGGAGACAGACTATGAGTGTGATGGATATTCTCACCATACCCAGCCGTACCCCATCCAGACAGCTACGCCGATATGAACCAGCATGATGAGGTACATGATGATCGCAAACGGCTTATGAATTACGTGCCAGTAGTGAAATATCTGATGGATCTGGCTCAGCAGATTGACACGACGGAGCAGCAACGCCCGCTCAAACGCCAGGCGAGTGAATTCGTGCAGCTCGCGTTTTGGTAAAGGGACCGCGCGCATGACATCGCGCGTGAACCTGCGCCGTGCGAATGCGCGAAATAGATCATTCACCAGAAGCGATAGTGTCGCTTTGAGCGCTCCCCCGGAGAATTCGGTCGCGAATCGAGTGGTGACACTCTCCAGCTTGGTAATAGCTGTATCTTCCAAAGCGAAACGAGAGCGCAGATGGTTGACCTTGTCGTTCTTGAGGCGATCAAGTTCCTGTAGCGAAAGTTCTGAACCCTGGATATTACGGGGAATCTGCAGATAGAGGTAGCGGCCGAAAAATCCACTCAAAGCCACCGCGACCATAGACCAGAAACTGACTGCCACCAATCCCTGGACCTTAAAAGATGTATGCAGGACGATCAAGAGCGGGCCGATGATCCCGAGGAAGATGTGAAACTGCAGCATTCCCTGCAGTGAGCCAAGCCGTTCCAAAAAGCGAATCCGTTTTCGCAAAGAATAGATCAGCATCAGGATCATCATCCCCGCACCGAGGTATCCGTAGAGCAAGCCGCGCGTCCCGGCCGGTCTAAGCATTCGGTAATCTTCATGGTGGGGACGTTCGGTATAAGGGGTCGAGTAGTACGAATACCCGTCGTATACCAGCCAAGCGATGGCGGATAGCGCAAGAATGTAAATGATCGTGAGCGTCCAATTTCGTGAGCGTGATTCGCTCCGAGTGGTTTCTATCGTAGGACTAACTGACATTGTTTCCCGCGCTAACAGTTCCATGTTTCGTCCTTTAGATTGTAAGCATTGAACCCGAAGTAATGCAAGCGGTTACCCAGGGGGCCAATGAAAAACCGAGGTGAGCTATCCTCTAAGCTTATATCGGCAACGGAGGGACTTTGTATCAATAAAAATAAAGGTCTTTTGAGTCGG
>JAYRFH010000196.1:0-14801 GCA_041908405.1 Candidatus Zixiibacteriota bacterium | reverse complement strand
TTCTACGGAATGGGCGGGGCGATTTTTGCCGACCAGGCAGATGTCACAATCACTAACAGTGTATTTGACAGCAACGGCCACCGCAACCTCCCGCCACTGGTTTCAATGGTTGGTGAACCGTCCACAAGTGCCGCAATTAACCCGAAGTCGTTTGCCAGTGGCGGAGCGATATATGCAATGCTCTCGGACCTGACGGTCTCTAGTTGCGTCTATTCGGCCAATCAGCCACCATACGTACAGGGCCTTGCCACAAAGTACCGCGGCGGAGCGATCTGCTCCGACCGATGCACAACGCTGGTGTCTGGTTCGACCTTTGTTGATAATGCCGCTCGAACCGGATATGCCATCTTTGCATTTGAATCTATACTCAAGATCGATTCATCTATTATCGCCTTCAATCGGGAGATCTATTCCGGGCAGGGAGCGCCGGTGGCGTGTGATACATTCTCCAATGTCTCAGTCAGTGTCACCTGCACCGATATCTACGGCAACCCAAATGGCAACTGGCTTGAATTGGTCGATTCTCTTGAAACGCTCTACAACAATTTCTCGCTCGACCCGCAGTCTTGCGGACGATCGGTAGGGAATTACCATTTGCAGGAAGATTCTCCTTGTCGACCTGAATTATCACCCTGCGGGTCACTGGTAGGGGCGTTACCGGTTCAACCGAGATGCAATTCCTGTTGTGAAGGGACTACGGGTGATTGGAATCTCTCAGGGCGCGTCGACCTTTCAGATCTAAGCGCCTTACTATTGTGGTTGACGTTTGGACACAATATCCCACCTTGTTTCGCGGAAGCAAATGTCGACACAAATGGGTCGATCGACCTATCAGATCTTTCTGCAATTATCGCCTACCTGACGGCTGGGACGTATACGTTGCCGTGGTGTCCTTAGAGACGGGGCAGCAGAGTGTCAGGAACCGGCTTCGCCGCCCTTTCGGGCAAGGTTCCTGACCTACGAATTAAAAATTGCAACGGAGATCACGACGCTTTGCTTTGTCGAATGGATGAAGCAAAGCTCGTGATGACGATAATGCGGGCTTTATAGAGGTTGCGGGGGCAAGAATCAAGAAGGGGCTGTTCGGTGGTTGCGGGGGGCAACCGTCAAGTGGGTGTGAGAGAAGGGGGAAGCAAAATTGGCAACATTTGGCAACCATCAAGTCGTTGTGTCACACCAAATCAATTGTCCGGAATCTATGCTTTCGGAGTATTCGGGAGCGGACCAGTGAAGATGGTGCGCAACATATGGATGGTGGTTGCAATGGCCGCTTCTGTCTTGAGCAGGGTTGAGGCCATGAACAGACCCTTATTCGTGTAGACATATGGGCGGTAACGGAGATGGGGGAGGCGCGGCGGGGCGCATCCGGGTGAATAGCGAAGGCGGTGCAGTTCATCCTGCGTGACCTGAAAGCAGAAATCGACTGGGAAGCGGGCTTGGTTCCGTTTGACGATCTGATTCAGGTACTTGGTGGAGACGCCGAGGATGGGGGCGATGTCGAAATCGAGATAGACGATCTGCCCACGAACAAAGCGGGCATGCGGGGTGAGTCGGTTCTTATCCATATCTACTAGAGGGAGCCAATTCAGAAGAGCTTAGAGTCCGCATACACGGGGAGCAAGAATGCTAGCGATTGTCAGCATTGCCGCGTGTGCAATAAGGGGCGGTTGGTTTTCACTTGAATCCGCGGTTCTGGGTGTATATTATTGGGGTGTTTCGCGATACATGCGATGAACGGGTAATCTCCAAAGAATCGACAGCCTCATTGAGAGGAAGGATCATATGAAATTCGCTCGAATACTTTTGTTGGCGCTGCTGTGCGCGGCGCTGGGGGTAGCATTGCCACAGACCGGACATGCACAGTTCGGCAAACTGAAGGACAAAGCCAAAAAAGCGGTCGAGAAGAAGATAGACGGGGACAAGACCGCCAAAGAAGAGCCGAAAGAGGCGAAAGAAGAGACAGAGGAAGCGGGGAAGGATTCGGCCAAGACCGACTCCACCGGCGCTCCGGCGGATGAGTTCCAGCTTTATACCAAGTTTGATTTTGTGCCAGGGCAGACGGTGCTCTACTATGATGACCTGGCGGGAGAAGAGATCGCGGAGTTTCCGTCGCGGTGGTCGCTCGATGAAGGGGTGTTTGAAATAGCCAAAGTGGGGAAGGAGCCGTGGATCATGGCCTCGACGCGCGGCGCGATCTCCCCGAAACTTGGCATTAACCAGTTCCCCGAGAAGTACACGGTAGAATATGAGTTCCTGAATCGCACGACGAACTACGCCGGCGGGCACCACGAAACATTCGCATTCATGGGCGACAATGGTTATCCGGTCGCCCGCCTGGAGATATATAATAACGATCAGGCATATTTTTATATGCATGACGACAAGGGGAGCGATCAACGTATCTCCGACAAGCAGGTGCCGGCAGGCTTCGAAAAAGGGATACATACCATCCGGGCGATGGTGACCAAAAGCACGGTCAAGATATATATCGACAACGAGCGGATGGTGAACGCTCCTCGCACGGCGGGGTTCCTGCCCGTCGGATTCCAACTCGGGTTTTATGCCGGCGATGAAGATTTCGAGATGGAGAAAATGTTTGTGCGGAATTTCCGTTTCGCCGAAGGCGGGAAAACGATGCGGGAGCAGTTGGACGAAAGCGGGAAGATCATCACGCACGGGATCTATTTCGATGTCAATTCAGACCAGATAAAAGGGGAGTCGTACAAAACGCTGGCGGATATCGGGACGATGCTAACCGATGACCCGGCATTAAAGCTCTCTATCGAAGGGCATACCGACAGTGACGGAGATGACGCGTCGAACCTGGATCTATCGAAACGTCGGGCGGAATCAGTCAAGGCGTACCTGGTGGCGAATGCGAAAGTGGACGCCGGGCGATTGGAGGCGAAGGGGCATGGGGAGACGAAGCCGATGGACGTGAATACGACATCGGAGGGGAAAGCGAACAATCGGCGGGTGGAGTTGGTGAAGATTTAGGGTTGGGCGGGCGGACGGGGACGTCTGCCGCGCAAGGGAGGGCTTCGACCCTGAATCAAGTTCAGGGCAGGCTTCGCTCAGCCCAATTGAATTGAGATCACGACGCTTTGCTTTGTTGAATGGATGAAGCAAAGCTCGTGATGACGGTTACTGGAAATCGTAGCCTAGTAGTTGTCGAAACCTCGCTTCGCGACCCCTTCGGGGCAGGGGTTTCGACCTACAAGACTAAGATCACGACGCTTTCGAGTCTATGGGTTGTTCGTAGCACAGATAATCCCGAAAAGATCTTGAGAGGGAGACGGCGAGCGAGACAGCGACGGCGCAGAGTCCGCATCCGATGAAAATCGCCGGGATATTCTGGTCAACCAGGTCGGCGACTATGCCGGAGAGGCCCATCGCAATAGGGGTGAGACCCGAACTGAGGGTAATGAGGAAGCCGAAGACTCGTCCACGAATCTCTGAAGGGGTGGTGGATTGCAGGATGGTAGCGATGTTGATATTGATATAGCCGTTCAGAATACCCAAGAAAAGCAGCACGACCATTCCTTGAATGGGGTTCTGTACCAATCCGGTGACTCCGACCAACGCGGACATGGCGATGATCGAGAGGATCATCATGCGTGAGCGCATCTTAGATCCGAATTTAACCCATCCAGCCAGACCATAGCCAATCAGAGATCCGAGGCCCATCCCGGCCATCATGTACCCCATCCAATCGGGGGTTGACTTGAGGGTATCCTCGACGAAAAACGGAAGCAGTACCGCCAGCGGTGTGAAGAAGAAATTGAGGGCGGCGGCGAAGAGAAAAAGCGAGCGCATACCGGGCTGTTTCCAGACGTACTTGAAGCCATCGACGACATCGATACGGACCTGCTTGAGTGCTTCGCGAGCGGTGACCTTTTTGTCAGGAAGGGTCTGCGGGATGGTGGCAAAGGATGAGAACAGTGCGCCGGCGATGTATGAGAGGCCATCAAAAAGGAAAAGCAAGGGAGCGCCAATTATTCTATAGAGCACGCCACCAGCCCCGAGGCCGATGAAGCCGGAGATCTGATTGGAGGCGGCATTGGCCGAGTTGGCGGCGGCGAGTTTCTCTTTGGGAACGATGTCAGGGATCGCCGCCGAGAACGCAGGGCCAAAGAATGAACTGACAGTGGCTACCAGCGCGGTGACGATGAACATCCACCAGAGGATGAGATCGGTAGCGTCGGGGAGGATGAAGAGCAATGCGGCAAGGCTGACCACGGAGAGTCCGCAGATCATATCGGCGACGATGATGATGCCGCGCCGGGAGTGGCGATCGGTGAAGGCGCCGGCGAAGGGGCCGAGGATGACGCGGGGGATGGTCGCGGCCATCATGAAGGCTCCCATGAGGGTGGCTGAGCCAGTCGCATGCTTGACCCAGAAAGCGAGGGCGACATAGTGGGCCTCATTGCCGATCCGGCTAATTAGTTGTCCCTGCCAGAGGAGCAGGAAGTTGCGGTTGAAGAGGCGGGTGGGTGAGGTCATGCGCTGATTCTGGTTCTGAATTCCCTGATGCTTGGAATGACTGAATATAGCGGTTCGGGCGGTTCGCACAAGTTGGAATCGCACAATCACATATAGAGATTGTGCGGATATTTTAATTGATATTTGCGGGGGAAGCGGGTACTTTTTGCCACATGCGTGTACTTGGAATCGACCCCGGGCTGAATATCACTGGATATGGGCTGTTGGATGCCAATCATGACTCACCGGTTGTGGTAGAGGCCGGGGTGGTGCGGTCGAAGGCCAATGACGAGTTTTCGAACCGGCTGTGTGAGATCGCGCGGGAGATCACAGGGATAATCGATCAATTCCGGCCGGATGTGATCGTGGTCGAAGAGCTGTATTCGCATTATAGCCATCCAATAACGGCAATCATTATGGGGCATGTGCGGGGGGTGATATATCTCAAGGCGGCGGAGGCGAATGTCCCGGTTGTGTCGTATGCGGCGACGCGGATCAAGAAGGCGCTGACCGGAAACGGTCGAGCGACCAAAGCGCAGATGCAGAGGATGGTCAGTTCATCATTGCGACTTCCGACCATTCCGGAACCGCCGGATGCGGCGGACGCATTGGCGGTGGCGCTCTGTCACTGCCGCGCCAAAGCGCACCATGAGGTGGTGACGGTATGATTAGCCGGATACGGGGAGAATTGATATCGGTCGGGGATGCGTCCGCGCTGGTGGAGGTGTCTGGTTTATCGTATGAAGTGATGATACCATCGGCGCTGGCCGAACGGTTGAAAGATACGGCGATCGGAAAAGAAGTGTCTTTCGAGACAATCTACTTCATAGAGGCGGGGGATAAAAAATCAAACGAATATCCGCGACTGGTTGGATTTATCGACCCGCTGGACCGGGAGTTTTTCTCGCTGTTGACGCAGGTGTCAGGGATGGGGGTGAGGAAAGCGTTGAAATCGCTGATCCTCCCGATACGGGATATCGCCTCGGCGATCGAGATGAAGGATACGTCGGCGCTTTCGCGTTTGCCGGGGGTTGGGAAGCGGCTGTCGGAGAAGATAATTGCCGAATTGCATGGCAAGACGACCAAGTTTGCGCTATCGCGCACCGAGGAGCCGTTGGCGCGACCGGAGCCATCGATGACGCCGTTCATGGATGAGGCGATGGAGATCCTAACTCAGTTGCAGTATTCGCGAGTTGAAGCGCAGGCGATGATCCAGGCGGCGATGAAGGCGAATCCGAAGATCGACCGTGTGGAGGATCTGATTACCATCATGTTCCGCAATGAACGTGAAGTGAAAGCAGGCTCGTAATGGGCAGAGAACGCATTGTCTCCGGTGCGCCGATAACGCCGGAAGAAGATATACTCCAGTTTACGCTTCGTCCGCGAACGCTCAGTGAATATATCGGGCAGCGAGAGCTGAAGGAGAAACTTCAGGTCCTGCTGCATGCCGCCAAGATGCGGAATGAGCCGGTGGAGCATGTGCTATTATACGGTCCGCCCGGATTGGGGAAGACCACACTGGCGCATATTATCGCGAATGAGATGGGGTCGAAACTGATATCGACCTCAGGTCCGGCGCTTCAGCGGACCGGTGATCTGATGGGAATTCTCACAAATCTGAATCCGGGGGATATCCTGTTCATTGATGAGATACATCGGTTGTCGCCGGTGATAGAGGAGTTCATCTATCCGGCGATGGAGGATTTCAAGGTTGATTTCGTGGTGGACAAGGGGGCGTTCGCCAAGGTAATCAATGTTCCTCTGAAGAAATTCACGCTGGTGGGCGCGACGACGAGAGCGGGGATGCTTTCCGCGCCGCTGAGAGATCGGTTTGGTCTGTATTACCATATTGATTTTTATGAGCCGGATGATCTGCAGACGATCGTGATGCGGTCAGCATCGCTGTTGGATACGCCGATCGACAAGGAATCGGCGCGGACGATCGCGCAACGGTCGCGAGGGACGCCGCGAATCGCCAACCGGCTATTGCGTCGTGTGCGCGACTATGTCGCGGTGAAGGGAAATGGAAACGGGTCGCCAGAGCTGGCGGCGAAGGCGCTCGATACCGAGGGGATCGATCTGATGGGGCTGGATGATCTGGATCGGAAACTGATCCGGATCATTGTTGAGTATTACAAAGGGGGGCCGGTCGGGATTGAAGCCTTGGCGGCAACGCTGAATGAAGAGGTCGACACGCTGGTAGATATGGTGGAACCGTATCTGCTCAAGATAGGATATATCCAACGCACGAAACGTGGCCGAATGGCCTCGAACGAGGCGGCCAAACACCTCGGACTGAAGCTCTCGGGGACCGCTCAGGAATCGCTGTTTGAGCAGTGAGCGTAGACGACCAAGAAAGCTGACATAGATGCCGAATTCAGATGATGCCTTCGCCCTGTTGATGAAATCGCTTGGGGAGCAGATGTTCGACCGGGAGAATGATCCGACCGGGGTGGTGGGGATGCTACTGACTGAGACGATCCGGTTTCGGGACAAGCTGAAAAATGACGCGGGAATCACGCTCACTGTTGAGGACACGCGTAACGCGCTGGAGGCGCTTGATGGGTATCTGAAGGGTGAACCTTTGCCGGTATCACTGACTTCTGTGCAGACATCGCTGACCCAGATCTGGATCGACCGCCTGACGACCTTTAAGACCCGGTAGGCATGTTCCGGCCAAGCGGGCAGACTCAATGGAAACTTCATTTTTCGATTATCATCTTCCGCCGCATCTCATAGCCCAGGAGCCGCCATCCAAAAGAGGGATGTCCCGCTTAATGGTTCTGGACAGGAGTTCCGGCTCAATAAGCCATCACAAATTCAGTGAGATAATTGATTACATCGCGCCGGGCGATGGGCTGGTCGTGAACAACACGAAAGTGTTCAAGGCGAGGCTCTGGGGGAATCGCGCGACCGGTGCGCGGGTTGAAGTGTTTTTGGTAAGGGCTCTGCCCGAGAGCGACGGAGCGGTCTGGGACGCGCTGGTGTCGCCATCGAGAAAGGTCAAGGTTGGAGAGAAGATATTGTTCGGGGAGGCGGGCTCGGTTGAACTGTTGGAGGAGTTCGGGGATGGAAAGTGGCGGGTCGGTTTTTCGAGTCGCACGTCCTGTCGAAAGGTGATCGCGGGGGCGGGACATATACCGCTGCCGCATTATATCGACCGGGAAGACACTCCCACGGATGTGCAAAGGTACCAGACGATCTTTGCCGATGCCGAGAAAGAGGGGGCAGTCGCGGCGCCGACCGCTGGATTCCACTTCTCACAGGGGATAACCGACAGCCTGATGGAGCGCGGAGTTAAGTTGATCCAGTTGACGCTGCATGTCGGGCCGGGGACTTTTAAGCCGGTCAAGGCAGAACGGATAGAAGATCACACGGTCGATCCGGAGTACGCGGAGCTGACGGACGAGGCGGCACAGCAGTTGAACCAGATCTGGAAAGCCGGGAGGAAGGTCTGGGTGGTCGGGACGACATCGGTCCGGACACTGGAGTCAGCCGGACGCACGGAAGCGGGTGTCAAGCCGTTCGGCGGTCAAGTGTCGCTCTATATACAGCCGGGATTTCGGTTCACCGTGACCGACCATCTGCTGACCAATTTCCATCTGCCGAAATCATCGTTGTTGATATTGGTATCGGCCTTTGCCGGACGTGAACTAATTCTCAAGGCGTACCGGGAAGCAATCGCCAATGAGTATCGATTCTACAGTTATGGCGATGCCATGCTGATCCTATAATCCTCTTTTGTGCCGGTTTTGAGAGAGCTATATTCGACGCCATGAGCACCGCCGCATTGATCGTAGCCGCCGGACAGTCCACCCGATTCGGGGGAGAGATACCGAAGCAGTTTGTCACGGTGTGCGGACGTCCGCTCCTGGCCTGGACAATCAGCCGGTTTGAAGAAGCGGCCAATATCGACCGGATAGTGGTAGTAGTCTCGGCGGATTATTTGATGTTCACCGGCGACAATGTGGTCGATCCATTTCATTTTGAGAAAGTGTATAAGATCGTGTCGGGTGGCGAGACGCGGCAGGAATCCGTGCTGATGGGTCTGCAGGCGTTACCATCGAATACAGAGTTGGTAGCAATCCATGACGGCGCGCGGCCACTGGTGCTTCCGACCGATATCGACCGGGTGGTCGACATGGCGAAGGAGCAAGAAGCGGCAATGTTGGCGGTACCGGTCACGGACACCGTCAAACGGGTGGAGGATTCAGTCGTGGTGGCGACACTGGATCGCCGCAAACTCTATCTTGCGCAGACGCCACAGGTGTTCCGGTATGAGACGATATTGTCGGCGCACCAGGAGCATCAGAGTTCGGTAACGGACGACGCGTCGCTGGTTGAGATGCGCGGCATTGGTGTGCATGTGGTGACACCCAGTGGGCCGAATATCAAAGTGACGACGCCGGATGATCTGTTGATGGTTGAGGTACTGCTGGAGCAGGAGATGTATGAGCAAGATTAGGATCGGACAAGGATTTGACATACATCGATTCGCGGAGGGGCGTCGACTGGTGATCGGCGGAGTGACGATAGAGCATGACCGCGGATTGCTTGGGCATTCGGATGCCGATGTGCTGTTGCACGCGATTTGCGACGCGCTATTGGGGGCGGCAGGGCTGGCGGATATTGGACACTATTTCCCGCCATCGGATCCGAAATTCAAGGACGCTGATTCGCTGGCGCTTTTGGCAGAGGTCAGGCGACTTGTGACTAAGGCCGGGTTTCCGGTGATCATCAATATTGATTCGGTGGTGATGGCGGAGAAGCCGAAGATCGCGCCGCATATTCCGTCGATGAAAGCGCGGATAGGGGATGTACTGGGGATTCCCCCTGATCGAATAGGAATCAAGGCGACGACCTGCGAGGGGCTGGGAGCGATCGGACGGGAGGAAGGGATCGCCGCCTCGGCGGTCTGCCTGATAGCTGACCATGAATGAAAGCCTCGCCGGACTCAACGACTTTCTCGACCAGATATTTGTTTACGGCCCCGTCTGGGTCTATGCAGTACTTTTTGCCGCCTGCTTCATAGAAAATATCATACCGCCATTCCCGGGGGATACATTCATTTTGGCGGCGGGCGGACTGGTAGCGCTGCATCGGCTTGACCTAACGATCACGGTGCTGGTCGTGCTGACCGGGGGGATGTCTTCGGTGATGCTACTGTACTACATTGGTCGGCACTACGGGCGGGAGTTTATTATCCGGAAAGATTATCGGTGGTTTGGGATCGAGGATGTCACCCGCATGGAGCATCGGCTGGAGAATTATGGGGGGCTGATACTGGTATCATCGAGGTTTATACTGGGACTTCGGTCGGCGCTGGCGATCGCGGCGGGAATAGCCCACTACTATCCGGTCAGGATGTTCATGTATTCGCTGATTTCGTACATTATTTTCACAGGTTTGCTGGTGACGCTGGCGATAAAACTGGTGGAGAACTTTAGCTTGATTGAGCAGTATGTCCGGACGTATAACATCATTGTCTGGCCGATAGTCGGGCTGTTGATAGGTCTGTTCATCTGGCGTCGGATAAAACGATATAGGGCAAGGAAGCATTAATGCGGGTACTGTTGCTGGCCGGGGGGAACTCTTCGGAGAATCAGGTATCGCTCAATTCGGGCAAAGCGATCTATGAGGCGCTGGTCAGGCTTGGGCATACGGTGACGGCCATTGACCCGGCTGGCGGCCGGCTGTTAGTCGGATCGGATGGGGAGTTCAATAATCTACTGCCGGATAATCAGCCGAATCTGCCGGTGGCGGACCCGAATAAGACTCTGGCGGTAGCGCTGGCTAATCCGGAGGTGGGGAAGATCGACATGGTTGTACTGGGGTTACATGGCGGCGCGGGAGAGAATGGGACGATCCAATCGCTTCTGGATCTGGCAGGGGTCAAGTACACCGGTTCGGACATGGCGGCCTCGGCGATCGCGATGAACAAGGCGATATCAAAGCGGCTGTTTGAGAGCGAACAGGTCCCGACGCCAGAGTGGCTTTTGGTCAAGTACTCGGGAGAAGCGTGCGAAGAGAAAGCCGCGGCGGCTATCAAAGAGAGATTCCGTTTCCCCGTCATTATCAAGCCGAACGATGGCGGTTCGACAGTCGGATTGACCAAGGTATACAAGGAAGAGCAGATCATCCCGGCGCTTCGCGCCGCGGCCAAGGAAGGTAAGCGGATACTGGTCGAGCAGTTTATTGAGGGGCGGGAGTTGACGGTATCGGTGTTGGATGGCGAGGCGTTGCCGGTCGTGGAGATAAGGCCGAAAAATGAACTCTACGATTATCACGCGAAGTATACCAAGGGGATGTCGGAGTATATTGCACCCGCTCCGATAGATGATTCGATCGCGAAGAAGATACAGCAGGATGCTGTGAAGGCGTACGAGGTAGTGGGGGCATCTGGGCTGGCGAGGGTCGATTTCATCCTGGCGGCGGATAACAGATATTTCTGTCTGGAGATAAATACTTTGCCGGGGATGACCAATCTCTCTTTGGCTCCCATGGCGGCGAAGTGTGTCGGGCTGAGTTTCGACCAGTTGATAGCGAGAATCATTCAGTCGGCGATGCGGAAGTAGTGTGATGGAGAAGCTGAATCCCAGAGCGATCATTTTCGACCTCGGCTCGACGCTCATCGAGTATGAGGCAGTCGCGTGGGATGAATTGAACGTTCTCTGCGCGCATAACGCGCATGGGTTTTTGCTGGAACATGGGTATCGGATACCCGACCCGGTCGAGTTCCACCGGATGTTTGAGGAAGCGAAAGCATCGTATCGGAAGCGTGCCACCGATACGCTGGTGGAGTGGGATGTTCCGGAAGTCGCAGCAGAGATGCTTCGATCGTACACAGATTATGTCACGCCGGATTTTGTCGATAGGTTTTTCGACGCATACTACAAGCCGGTCGATACGCTGCTGTTCATTTATGACGACACGCTGGAGACACTGGAAAAACTTCGTCAGAAATACTCAAAAATCGGGCTGATATCGAATACGGTTTTTCCGGAGAGAGTACATCGGTATGAACTAGCGAAATTCGGGATAGAGCCGTATCTGGATTTTGCGATCTTCAGTTCGACGTTTCGTCTGCGGAAGCCGCACCCGGATATTTTTCGCAAGGCCGCGGAGTTGGCCGGATTCAAGCCGGAAGAGTGTGTCTATATCGGGGATAGGTACATTGAGGATATCACTGGTCCGAACGGGATCGGGATGCCCGCGATTTTGAAGCGAAAAGAGGGGAGAGAATATCCAGCCAGTATGCCTTCCAACACGAGGATAATTAACAGCCTCTCCGAGCTATTCGAGCACCTTCAAAATTAGGTAGACGACAAGGACTTAGGGGGGTATATTAGCACTTCCCGGCCATGGGCCGGCCTGTTTGGTACGTAATCAGATCAACTGTTGAGGTAAAACCGTGGATTCATCAGAACTGCTGCTCAAAGAGCTAACCGAAGCGAACGGTGTCTCGGGGTACGAGAACGAAGTCCGCAAGATCATGGCGCGAGAATTGAAAGCGACCTCCAAAGAGATCCAATACGACAAGATGGGGTCGATCATGGGGGTACAGCCGGGGAGCGCGGCCAACCCGCGGGTGATGGTGGTCGGTCATATGGATGAGATCGGCTTCATGGTGAAAGAGATCACGGACGACGGGTATATCAAGTTTCTGCCGCTGGGCGGATGGTGGGGGCATGTGGCGCTTGGCCAGCGGATGCGGATCATTACGTCCAAAGGGCCGGTGATCGGCGTGGTCGGATCGCGACCGCCGCATATCCTGGAGCAGAGCCAGCGCGAGAAAGTCCTTGAGATCAAGGATATGTTCATTGATGTCGGCGTGGTGCAGAAGTTCGACGTGAAGAAGAAATTGGGAATCAAGCTGGGTGACCCGATCATTCCGGATTCACAGTTCACTATTCTGGGGAATCAGAAAGTCTATATGGCGAAGGCGTTTGATAATCGGGTTGCCTGCGCGATCGTGATCGAAGTGGCCCGGCGATTGAAGAAGATAAAACACCCGAACACCTATCTGGGCGCCGGTTCGGTGCAGGAAGAGGTCGGGTGTCGTGGCGCACATACGTTGGCGCATCTGGCGGAGCCGGATGTCTGTATTGTGGTCGACACGGGGATCGCGCTCGATGTTCCGCCGGAGTCGACCAAAAAAGCGGAGCGGCTGGGCGGCGGCGCGGCAGTACTTCTGTATGACGCACTGATGATCCCGAATCTGAAGTTGCGGGATATGGTGATCGATACCGCGGCGAAAGCCAAGCTGCCAATCCATTTGACCACTATGGAGAGAGGGGCAACCGATGGCTCGCGGATACATATCAGCAGGCTCGGTGTCCCGGCGATCGTAATCGGACCGCCGGTACGGTATATCCATAGCCATAACGCGATGCTGCATCGCGATGACTATGAAACCACCATAAAGCTGGTGGTCGAGTTGATCAAAAAGCTGGATAGCCGGACGGTCAAGTCAATGACCGAGGGATAAGCAATGGCGTTACGTTTTAAGAATAGTCTGACGCGTCGCACGGAGGATTTCAAGTCGCTCGAACCGGGACATGTTCGCATGTATACCTGCGGCCCGACAGTCTATAATTTCGCGCATATCGGGAATTTTCGAACGTATATGTTCGAGGATCTGCTACGCCGGTATCTCAAATACAAGGGATACCGGGTAACGCAGGTGATGAACCTGACGGATATCGATGATAAGATAATCCGGGAGTCGAACGCGAAAGGGATCACGACCAAGGAATTCACCAAGCCATTCATTGACGCGTTTTTCGCGGATATGAAGACGCTGGGGATCGAAGCGGCGGAGTATTATCCCGCGGCGACTGATCATATCCCGGAGATGGTCCAGATCGTGAAGGACCTCGAGGCCAAGGGGCATGCGTACCAGATCAACGGCAACTACTATTTCAAGATAGGGTCATTTCCGGAATACGGGAAATTGGCGAATCTTGATATGCAGGGGCTGAAACCGGGTGCGCGTATCGCGGCGGATGAGTATGAGAAGGACTCTGTGTCTGACTTTGCCCTCTGGAAGGCCTGGGATGAGGCGGATGGCCGCGCGTTCTGGGAGACCGAGATAGGGAAGGGGCGGCCGGGGTGGCATCTTGAGTGCTCGGCGATGTCGATGAAGTATCTCGGCAAGACGTTTGATATTCACACGGGCGGGGTCGACAACATGTTCCCGCACCATGAGAATGAGATAGCTCAGTCGGAGGGGGCGACGGGTGAGAAGTTCGTTTCTTACTGGTTGCACTCGGAGCATCTGATAGTCGAGGGGAAGAAGATGTCGAAATCGCTCGGCAATTTCTTCACCCTGCGGGATATCATTGACAAGGGGTATCCAGGGCTGGCGGTGCGGTATCTGTTGATATCGACGCATTATCGTCAGCAGCTGAATTTCACATTTGACGGGCTGGATGCCGCGCGGAGCGCGCTTGACCGGTATAACGACTTTGTCGACAATCTCAAATTGTACGCGGGGGGTGAGTCAGATGGAACCGCGCAGGCGGCAATAGAGAAGGCGAAGACCGGATTCGAAGAGAGTCTGGATGACGACCTGAATATCTCCGGCGCGCTGGGTGTGGTGTTCGACTTTGTCCGGGATATCAACAAACTGAAAGCGGAGAACAAGCTGTCAGCATCGGAGCGGGATAACGCGCTGGCGCTGGTGGATCGTTTCGAGACGGTGCTTGGATTCCGCAAGCAGGTAGAGATGCTGGATGCGGATATCGAGGTGTTGATCCAACAACGTCAGGATGCCCGGAAAGCGAAGGATTTCGCCAAGTCCGACCAGATTCGCAATGACCTGCTGACCAAGGGGATCATCCTGGAGGATACCCCGCAGGGGGTCAAGTGGAAGCGGAAAGTCTGAACATAAAAGGTAAGCCGTGGTTATGGAGGCTGAAAAGCACTTGAATCACGGCTATTGATTTCTTACCATAGTCGACCAGGCCGGCGTAACTCAGTTGGTAGAGTACCTGATTTGTAATCAGGCTGTCGCAGGTTCGACTCCTGTCGCCGGCTCTTGTTGATCTCCGCATCGTAAGTGTTTCTGCCGCACCGGCAAAGCTTCTGCCAGTTTTTGTTGAGGAACGACGTTCAATCTCCCATATTGGACCAGCAGAAGATAAAGCAGAGACTATTATCATGGAAAGCACGAACTTCAAAAGTCGAATCGCGGTTACTGGAGGGGCGGGGTTTATCGGCTCCAACCTGTTATTGCGCATGGTGCCGAAATATCAGGACTACCTGTTTGTCAATATCGACTGCCTGACCTACGCCGGTAATCTGGCCAACCTGAGCGC
>JAYRFH010000195.1:0-5013 GCA_041908405.1 Candidatus Zixiibacteriota bacterium | reverse complement strand
GCGGTGGACGATCGTGGCGCCAACCTGCGACTTGATATCGTCGCCGATGACCGGGAGACCTTTCTCACGGAAACGCTTCTGCCAATACGGCTCGCGGGCGATGAAGACCGGGATGCAGTTAACGAGACCGCAGCCGGCCTCGAGGATCTGCTCAACATACCACTTGGTCGCTTCTTCGGAGCCGACCGGCAGGTAGTTGATGACGACATCGGTCTTGGTGTCGCGAAGCAACTTTACGATATCAACCGTGTCACCGGGGGCTTTCTCGATGATCTGAGAAAGATAATGGCCGAGACCGTCGTGGGTCATGCCGCGCTGGACGATGACACCGGTCTTGGGAACGTTGGAGAACTTGTACGTGCAGTTCGGCTTAGTGAAGACGGCATCCGCCAGATCCTTGCCGACCTTGTTTTTGTCGATATCGATGGCGGCGGAGAACTCGATATCACGGATATGATAGCCACCCAGGTTGACGTGCATCAACCCCGGCACCATATCATCATCTTTCGCCTTCTTGTAGAACTCAACGCCCTGCACCAGCGATGATGCGCAGTTGCCGACGCCGATAATGGCGACTCGTACTTTACCCATTGTTCAGGTATCCCTTCCTCAAAGTGTGAATTATCAGGTCGTAATACCCGGCAATCTATCCCGCTATCGTCGCCAGTCAAACGGAAATGAAATCTTGACGACAAATATACAGTATTAGTATATATTATATGACCAAACGGTCATAATGTGAGGTATCGCGATGCCGGTCATAGATGAGAATCAGATAGCGCAATTAGCCAAGTTGAAGGTAGTTACGGAGACTTTCCGACGACTACCGCCGGAAAAGAAGGAACTTATCTACCAGACCGCGATACGCTTGTTCGGACGGTACGGGTATGACGGTCTGCCGATCGACCGATTGTGCAAAGAAGCGGGGATATCCAAGGGGTCGTTCTTCCAGTACTTTCCGTCCAAATCACACTTGCTGGAATTCGTCATTCTGGTCTTCGATGACTTTTTCGGGAAGTGGATAGCCGAAGTGAAACGTCAGGAGAAAGCGGTGCTGGCGCGCGACAGATTGTTGCATCTGTATCATGCGGTGGTGCTCAACGCGAAACTTTTTCCGGCAGAAAAGATATTCTACCTGTTTGCGACGCACGCGATGGAACACGCCGCGGTGGAGATCGAGGGGATCGATATCGAACGGCATGTGCATGAGTATGTGCAGGAGATCATCGAGCGCGGGGAAGAAACTGGGGAGATACGCCGCGATGTCAAACCGGAACTGACCGGCTATCTCGTAGCGATCATCTTCGGCGCGCTCGTCGGAAGAGAATACGCGGGGAAGCGGATCTCATCACGGCCATCAGGCGAGTACTTGATCTCGGTGCTGTTTGATGGGATAAAGGCGTAACAGGGAGTTGGTTGCTTCGTCAACCGCTCACTCCGTTCGCATGTTCCTCGCAATGACGATGTCATCACATCATCAGTAACAACAAAAGGCGAAACCACACGGCTTCGCCTTTAAATCATCATTAATGGCAGATCAAGTCCCCAGCTCCCAGCTTGCCAGATACTTCTTCTGCTCGGGCGTCAGCCGGTCGATTGAGACTCCCATCGACTTCAGCTTCAGACTCGCGATCAGGTTATCCAGCTTCTCCGGAACCGAGTAGACCCGCTTTTGCAGCTTGGCGTGGTTCTGCACCACGTACTCGGCCGCGATCGCCTGGTTGGCGAACGACATATCCATCACCATCGCCGGATGTCCCTCGGCCGCCGCCAGATTGATAAGGCGGCCATCGGCGAGGATATAGACGCACCGCTTGCCGATCACAAACTCCTCGACATGCGGGCGAACCATCCGATGTGATTTCGCGGCCTTGGCGATAGACTTCAGGTCGATCTCAACATTGAAATGGCCGGAATTGCAGATGATAGCGCGGTCTTTCATTTTGAGCACATGCTCCAGCCGGATGACATTGATATCACCGGTGACGGTGATAAAGAGGTCACCCATCGGCGCGGCCTTGGCCATCGGCATCACCATGAAGCCATCCATCGCGGCCTCGATCCCCTTAACGGCATCGACCTCGGTGACGATGACATTCGCCCCAAGCCCTTTGGCGCGACTGGCAACACCACGCCCGCACCATCCATAGCCGGCAATCACGACGGTCGAACCGGCGATCAACATGTTGGTGGCGCGGATGACGCCATCAAGCGTTGACTGCCCGGTTCCATATCGATTGTCGAACAGATGTTTCGTCTTGGATTCATTCACCGCTATCACCGGGAACAGAAGCGCGTTGTTTTGCTCCATCGCCTTGAGACGAATCACTCCCGTAGTCGTCTCTTCGGTCCCTGCCCAGACTTTGCCCGCCTGGTTCTTTCGCTCAGTGTGCAGAGTGGAGACGAGATCTGCGCCGTCATCCATCGTGATATGCGGCTCGATATCCAGCGCCTGATGAATATGCTTGTAGTAGGTCTTGTGGTCCTCGCCATTGATAGCGAAAGTGGAGATCCCGTACTCTGCAACCAGCGCCGCGGCCGTGTCATCCTGAGTGGAGAGCGGATTGGAAGCACAGAGCGCCAGATTGGCGCCGCCGGCTTTGAGAGTCCGCATCAGGTTTGCGGTTTCGGTCGTCACATGCAGACAGGCCGCGATATTGACACCCTTGAGCGGTTTTTCTTTAGTGAACCTCTCACGGATCAGTTCGAGGACCGGCATCGAGCGGTCAGCCCACTCGATCTTCTGCTTCCCCTGCGCGGCGAGCTTGATATTCTTGATATCAGATTTGATCATGGTCTACGCATCCTTGGCAAGGGTTTTAGCGACATCCGTACGCTCCCACGTGAACTCTTTTTCATCTCGACCAAAATGTCCGTAGGCCGCGGTCTTGCGATAGATCGGACGAAGCAGGTCGAGCGAGTTGATAATCCCGCGCGGCGTCAGATCGAAATGTTTCCGCACCAGCTCGACCAGGCGCTTTTCCGGGACCTTGGAGGTACCATCGGTGAAGATCATCAACGACACCGGCTGCGCGACGCCTATCGCGTACGCCAACTGGATATTGCACTTATCCGCCAGACCGGAGGCAACAATGTTCTTGGCGATATAGCGGGCCATATAGCAGGCGGAGCGGTCGACCTTCGTCGGGTCTTTGCCGGAGAACGCGCCGCCGCCATGCGCGGCCATACCACCGTACGTATCAACGATGATCTTGCGGCCGGTCATACCGGTATCGGACTGCGGCCCGCCGATCACAAACTTACCGGTCGGGTTGACATAGTACTTGGTATTCTTGTCGAGCATATTCTTGGGGATCACCGGCAGTGCGACCTTTTCGATTATCTCGTCGACCGCTTTCTTGGTAATCTTTTTTCCCGACTTGTCGAGGATATCTTCGGAATGCTGTGACGACAGCACGACCGTGTCAACGCGCGCCGGCTGGCCATCGACATACTCGATCGTCACCTGCGACTTGCCATCCGGGCCAAGATAGGGGAGAGCTTTCTTTTTCCGCACATCCGCCAGACGTCGAGTCAGTTTGTGCGCGAGCATGATCGGCATCGGCATCAGTTCTTTGGTCTCACGGCAGGCGTAGCCGGCCATCAGGCCCTGGTCACCCGCGCCGCCGGTATCGACACCCTGGGCGATATCGGGCGACTGCGCGCCGATGGCGTTGAGGATCGCGCAGGTATCATACGTGAATCCCTGGCGCGGGTCGGTGTAACCGATATCCTTCACGACTTCGCGAACAAGGCGATGGATATCGATATATGTTTTGGTCGTGATCTCGCCGCCGACGATCACCAGACCGACAGAGACAAAGGTCTCACACGCGACTCGGCCTTTGGTATCATTCCGCAGGACCTCGTCCAGGACGCCGTCTGAGATCTGATCCGCCAGTTTGTCGGGATGACCCTCGGTGACTGATTCCGAGGTGAAGAGGAAGTTTCCTCCGGCCATGACTACATACTCCTTGTGGTGCTTCGTATACTCTATGCTCAGGTGAAGGCCGTTTCCGACGAATCACCCACATTGACAACCGAGCTGACGCCGTTGAGCGTCGCGTTACTCCCGACAATCGAGTCATGCAGAATGAGATTCCGGACGCTCGCTTTCGGGCCGATGATGGAATTTTTGATGACCGAACTCTCGACCACGGCCTCGTCGGATATGGCGACATAAGGGCCGATGACCGAAGCAGCCACCCGCGCGGATTCGGCAATGAAGACCGGCGGGATGATGGTGCATCCTTCGCGGGTCGGCGACGAGGTCTCATAACTGAGGAAGTGACGGTTGGTTTCGAGGACCGTCTCTTTTTTGCCGCAGTCGTACCATCCGTTGACCTCGTACGGGAGGAATTTCGTTCCCGCCTTGATCATCCGTTGCAGAGCATCAGTGAACTGCACTTCTCCACGCGTCGTCATGCCGGACTCGGCGTGTTCCTTCAGGGCTTGGCGCAGATTCTGTGATTCGCTGAAATAGTACAGACCGATCACGGCGAGGTTGGTCTTCGGATTTGCGGGCTTCTCTTCGAGTCGCGCCACAAATCCATCGCGAACTTCCACAATCCCGAAACGGTGAGGATCGGGAACCTGTCGCACGCCGAGCACATAGTCTCCGGCTGAGATGAATTTGGTCAGATCGGTCTCGACAATCGTGTCACCCAGGACGACTAGAATAGGGCCATCGGACATCTGTTGGACAGCAAGGTTGATGGCGTGGCCGAGCCCAAGCAGACGTTCCTGCCAGACAAATCGGGATTTGAAAGAGTAGTTCGCCTGGACGTAGGCCTCGATCTCGGCGCCGAGGTAGCCGACGACAAAGGCGACCTCCTCCGGCTTCAGCCGAGCAATCGGCTCCAGAACATGGTCGATGATCGGTCTTCCGGCGACCGGCAGCAATACTTTGGGGGTGGAGTGGGTGTGCGGGCGAAGCCTGCTTCCAACTCCTGCTACCGGGACTATGACTTTCATTGCTGTATCTCCATGAAACTTGAGGCCAAAGTAGCCAAT
>JAYRFH010000194.1:0-5327 GCA_041908405.1 Candidatus Zixiibacteriota bacterium | reverse complement strand
ATTCAGGATTCAGCAGTGCGGGGTCAAGCCGCTTTAGGTAGCCGACTGTCTTTTGGTCAAGTTTGCCCGCTCTGGCGAGCACATACGATGCATAGACACGGTGAGCATCGATGTCAGTCATTTGCGCCGTAAACTTACCGGCGGCGATATCCTCAAGATTGTCGTAGATATCGTCCAATGTCTTCTTGTCGACCAGATAGCCGGCGAGCGAAGCCTCGGAGAGGAAGTGTGACGCGTAGATGGTGGTCCACGGATTACTGTAGGTTGCCCCCGGCCAGAAGGAGAACGAGCGGTCAGGTAGCATCATGCTGGTCAAGCGGGTGATGCCCTCCTGGACGAAGTAATCCGCGCCCTTGCCGCCGAAAAGTTCCGGCCTGACTATGCGCGCAAGGTCATTGAAATAGAGCAATGGGAAAAGCCGCGACGTTGTCTGCTCGACACATCCATAGGGATAGGTGAGCAAATACTGCAGGTTTCGAGCGAAAGGTGTCGCGGATATTGAGGAAGTTTGAATGACGAATTGGTCGGTCCCTGGGACCCAGTCGCCCGGCAGAGTGAACTCAGAAGGAGTTCCCTTTGCCGCCACGCCTGAACCATACAGAGTCGTGAGCGGCACGGCCGGGCGATTAGTCAGTTCAACACTCGCGGATGAACGGGCTTCGCCTGCGGTAGCAGCAATCTTGAACGAGATTTTGCCGGGGACTTGGCCAGCCTTGAGTTTGAATACAGCTTTCCCCTCTTTGCCGTTGGCGACATTAATGGTAATCGAGTTCGGTGAGACAAGCTCCACCGGACCATCGATGGAGAGCGTCGCGGTGATATCGGCTGTCGCGCCTGTGTTGTTGTAGAGGGTCACCAATCCTTCGAAAACGTCGTTCGGGCTGACAAAGCGCGGGAAGCTCTCCATGACGACTATCTTGTCGCGAACGATCATCTCTGAAGTGGCTGACCCAAATAGATAGCCCTGCGCGGAGACGGCCATCAGGATCAGTTTGCCGTTAAACTCCGGGATATCGAGTGGAATGGTGGCCAGACCGTTTTTGTCCGTCTTGACCAGACCAGACCAGAGCGAAACCGCTTTGACGCGCTTGGCCATGAACGGATTAAGATGACGTTTGCGGCTGGCCGCAAACAGCTTGTCCCCCGCGGCCAGATGATTGGAGGATTTCTTGACCTGCGGATAAAGGTAAGCGTAGAGATCGTATGATTTCAAGTATGGTTGCTTCTTCCCCCAGAAGAAATCGAGCGGGTCAGGGGTCTTGAAGTCGGTCAATTGCAGAATGCCGGCATCGACGGCCGCCAAAGTTAGGTCGGTTGGTTTTCCCTTCGGAAGCTGAACGGTCACAGTTGCTTTCGTGCGGGGAGTGACAACCTCCGGTGCAGAGATACTCATGGCAATCTTCTTGGACTCGTTCGAGAGTCGAAGCGGGATGATCCCAAACGCACGAGCGGGTTTGTTTGGTTCAAGCACGCCGGATGGACGAATGACAGATGCGGTGACGTAGATATTGGGGAGGTATTCTTTCTTGACCGGGAGCTTAATCTCAACCGTATTTTCGGCCATCTCCTGAGTTATGATGTCAATGACCTGATCTTTTTCGAGAGTGAGCAGGAGTCTGCCGCCAAACGGCGCACGGACCTGCAAGATGGCGGTTTCACCGGGGAGATACTCCTTCTTGTCCAAGCCGAGTTCGATCTTGTCGGGGTTATCCATCGCCCAGGGGGCGTAGCCATAGCCAGAGGACCAGAAGTCCATGGAAGCGGAGTGGCCACCCTGCGGATCCTCCGCCACCACGCGATACATCCCCCACGTTGCGGTTGTGAACTGAACGGTCTTGCCGCCGATGGGCATGGCTGACAAACTGGAGTCAATCAACTTCGACTTACGTTCGGAGACCCATCGATAGAGGCCCGTGCGGTCTTTCTTGTAAATGCTGTTGTAGGTCACCGAGTAGAACTTGACGACGCAATTCGCAAGATCGATCGACTTGCCGTCGCGGTCGACCGCGACAAGGTTGACATCGGTCGGTTTGCCGGATTCAGCGTACCCTTCACGAGCCATTTTGATACCCAGATAGACTGGATACGGATGGATGGCGACCTCGGAGTAGGCCGAGACGCCACGTCCTCCCGGTTCTGATACCGTCACCCCGATCAATCCTTTGAGTGATGACGGCGCCGCGAGTTTTTGAGGTATCTGGTAGGTGTACCTGAATCCGCCGGTATCATCGAGGATCGCATCGGGTAAGTCGAGATTGAGGCGATTGAAGGTGCGCTCCGAATTGCTGAACGAGTACGCCTTGAAGTCTTTCGGCGAAAACGGCTGTGACTCGATCTGCACCGAACCACGGACCTGATAACCGGCGGCAGGCGGGCCAAAGAGCATCTTACCGTCAACATCGATGTTGACAGTCTCCCCCGCGTTGTACATTGGCAGATCGGTCTGCGAGATGACTTTAATCCGGTCGGGCATGAAGTCCTCGACAAGGATCTCAAGGCGTCCGATGGTCAGTTCTTCGCCTATCATCGCGGCAATGGCATATTTGCCGGTGGCGACATAGTCAGGGATTATATAGTCGAGCGTGGTCAGGCCGGTGGCATCGCTGGACATCCGGAAGCTGGTAAACTTTTTACCGCGCGTGTCAAAGACAGTCAGCGCGTACGGGAACGACGGCGGCACCTTGGCATCGACTCCTCTGACCACCGAGACGATGCGCAGTGTGTCGCCGGGTCGATAGACGCCGCGGTCGGTGTAGATGAAGGCTTCATAGCCGGAAGTAAGATAGGGGCGACCGGCGACATCGAAGTCGGCAACCGGGAGCAGTGATTCATCCAGTCGGATGTACGAGAGGTCGCTCTCTTTCTCGGCAATGATGATGAACGGCTCAAACCCTTTCAGTTTGTCCTGGATATCCTTGAAGATAGCCATGCCACGACTGTCGGTTCTCCCTTCGAGTAACACTTGGTTATTGCGGCTGATGAGACGAACGGTCGCACCGGAGAGTGGTGTTGAGTTGGCCAGCGAATTGACCCAGACCATGAGGTAGTTGTCACCCATACGAGCGGACAAGCCGAGGTCGGTGATAAGGACGTAGCGGCTGTCGCCGGTCCACCGCTCGTTTTTGGCGCGGGCAGAGACCTTGAAAAGTCCACTGGTTTTCGGGCCGACCAGAGAATTGATGTCAACGGTGGTCAGGAGCGGGACATTTCTGGGGGACTCGAGTTTGATATCTTTGATGAAGAGCGAACGGCCTAGTTGCTGGGCACGGCTGTCCCAGTAGCCGCCCTCGTCCATGTACGGACTGGAGTAGCCAGAGATAAGGAAATAGACGAGGTTGTTGGCAAAGACTTGCTCTATCTCAACGGCGCCGTCGTCGATGTTCACGGATTTGAATTCCAGCAGGCCGTTGCCGGTGCGCGGCAGAAAGACTCCGCGCGAAGTGAAGCTGATGGATGGACGGAGATCATCAATTTGAACGCGAGTTGAGAAATCATTCTGCAACGGGAGTCCGTTGGCGGCACCCAGTCCTCTGGCGATATTCACGGTGTAGGTTTCTCCGGGGCGGAAATCACCGCGCAGAATGAGAGTCGAGTAGTTCCCTTCCATTGTATAGTCAACCACGGGGTCGATAGTGATGAATGACCTGGCCATCTCCGGATCGACAGTGTGAGAGAAATCAATGCGCAGATCGATCAGCTCTCCCTCGTTGTTGCTTCGGACATACTGCACGGTCAGCGGGTGCTTGGGGTCGACAGAGATGGAGACAGTCAGTGGATCTTCCAGAGGGAACTCGCAGTTCTGGCAACCAAGCCCTTTGCCGACGATCACCGAGTAGTACTGGGCCGACTCTCCGCGCTCGAATGGTTCGGAGATAAACTGGAAATCATATCCGACCTGTGATTCCGAGGGTTGGGATTGGGGAGTGGTCGGGAAAGCGCCCCGTTCTTCATCGTATTGACCGGTGAAATTGAGAGTATACTTCAGGGAAGACTTGGCGGTCTTGTTGGTTCCTTTGATCTCAAGACGCTCCTGCAGGTCTTTCAGCGAAATGGCGTAGTTGAAAACCAGCCGTCCGACGATATGCACGCGGCCGAGGTCATCGTACAGCTCCTCCACTGTACAGCGCTGACGTTCGAATTGCAGTGAGGGCGTACGGAACTTGTAGGTCTCCGGGTTGATGATCCTGAGGCCGGAGACCCAGACGCGATCAGATTGGACGCGCGCGGTGTATTCCGTCGACGGAAGCAGGGGGGCATCGGGGAAAAACCTAAGCAGATCGCTGTCGACCCATCGGGCAATACCTGGGATAGCCGGCTCAAAGCGGACAGGCGGGTTAAGGACAGGCTTGTCGAGGCTGTCAATGGGGACCATCCGCTTGGAAAACTTAATGGTAACGTTCGTACGCAGCTCTGTGCGACCGAGTGGCTCAAACGAGATGACCCTGATCTCGCTGTCAGGCAGGCTGATGACAATGGTGGCCGTGACAAATACGATCAGGATGGCGAGTGATACGAACAGAGGAGTACGACGGGAGGATTCTTCTCCCCCCTTCCGGAAGCGCGAAATCATGTTCAGCATACCTGCTCCCCGGCAAATCCGGCTTCGATGGTTGTGAAAAGCGACGCCGTCATGGCGATGAACACAAATATATCCGGTAGCTCCGTGCGGCACAAGTGGCAAGATACGATGATACTTAATTCAAGTCGCATTTGACATTGTGGTGCTACACACCTATGTTAAGAACTGATGGTCAGGCGTTAGCGCACGACGCATTTGTTGAGAGTGGAGAGGTCACTATGAAACAGATGATACTTTGTTCTATTCCGATGCTCCTTATCTGTGTCGGTTTGTTTGCCCAGGAACTCAAGCCGGTCTCCCTCCCCGCCCCTACCATGACAGGCGGGAAGCCTCTTCTGGAGACACTCAACCTGCGACAATCGACCCGAGAGTTTTCGACTGACTCTTTGTCACTTTCGGTACTCTCCAATCTCCTGTGGGCGGCGTGCGGGGTCAATCGACCTGAATCTGGCAAGCGAACGGCCCCATCGGCGAGGAACTGGCAGGAAGTGGATGTCTATATCGTGACTGCGCAAGGAGTCTATAGGTATGAGCCGGTGAAGCATGAGCTTATACCGGTGCTGGACGGGGATCATCGCGCGGAGACCGGGATGCAGGAGTTCGTAGCCATCGCCCCAGTCAATTTGGTGTATGTGGCAGATTATTCGCGGATGAAAGACGCGGAGGAGGATCAAAAAGAGTTCTATTCCGCAACGGATGCGGGATCTATCAGCCAGAATGTTTATCTCTTTTGCGCATCCGAAGGCCT
>JAYRFH010000193.1:0-14763 GCA_041908405.1 Candidatus Zixiibacteriota bacterium | reverse complement strand
GTTTGGTATCGTCGGCAAGGTAAACTTCGCCCATGCCGCCAGCACCGAGCAGTCGTTCTATGCGGTAGTGGTTGACCGCTGTGCCGCTCGCGAACATGGCGACCGACTTGGTGCGATCATTGTCCTGACCGTCGTTCACGTACGATTCCTCACTTCAATGCCGTTGTGCATAATGGACTAAGATAGGAGTTGTTTGACGGTGACGCAAGGCATCATAGCAAAAGGCAGTTTCTCGAGAAACTGCCTTACACCATCATGTATAGGTAGAATACTAGTCTTCTTCGTAGTGCCGTTTGATCTTTTTCATCACGTCCGGATCCGAGAGCGTAGTCGTATCGCCCATAACTTTCCCCTGAGCAACATCGCGCAGGAGTCGCCGCATGATCTTTCCCGAGCGCGTCTTTGGGAGATCCGCCGTGAAAATGATCTTCTCCGGCTTGGCCAGGGCGCCGATCTTGCGGACAATATGGTCTTTCAATTGGCCAAGAAGTCGTTCGTCCTGGTTCATTCCCGCGCGTAAGGTTACAAACGCCACGAGGCATTCGCCCTTCAATTCGTGCGGAATCCCCACGACAGCTGATTCCGCCACCACTGGATGCTCAACAATAGCCGACTCAACTTCCATCGTCGAGATTCGATGGCCGGCAGTGTTGATGACATCATCGACTCGGCCAAGGATCCAGTAGTATTTATCCTTATCGATTTTCGAGCCGTCGCCGGGGAAGTAGATGCCCGGCCATTTCGTCCAGTAGGTATCGATCATGCGTTGTCGATCGCCCCAGATCCCGCGAAGCATGCCCGGCCACGGATGAGTGATCGCCAGATAGCCGCCGCCCTCTTTGACCTCCTTGCCAGCTTCATCAAGAATAGCCGCCCTGATTCCTGGGAATGGACGAGTTGCTGAACCTGGCTTAGTAGATGTTAAGCCGGGAAGGGGGGTGATCATGATATGTCCTGTCTCAGTCTGCCACCAGGTATCAACAATTGGGCAGCGGCCATGGCCGATGACATCGTTGTACCAGACCCAGGCTTCGGGATTGATCGGCTCGCCAACCGAACCAAGTAAGCGAAGGGATGAGAGATCGTGTTTATCCGGCCATTGTCGTCCCCACTTCATGAAAGCGCGGATGGCAGTTGGGGCGGTGTAGAAGACTGAGACCGCGTTTTCCTCGACTATCTGCCAGAATCGATCCTGGTCAGGCCAGTCAGGGGCTCCTTCATAAATGACCTGAGTAGCGCCATTGGAAAGCGGGCCGTAGACGACATAACTATGCCCTGTTACCCAACCTACGTCGGCGGTACACCAAAAGACATCGGTATCTTTGAGGTCAAAGACCAATTTCGTGGTGGCGTGCACTCCGGTCATGTAACCGCCGCAGGTGTGCATGATCCCTTTTGGTTTGCCGGTAGTCCCTGACGTGTAGAGAATAAACAGCGGATCCTCGGCATCCATGTATTCTGGTTCGCACCACGGGTCGGCATCCTGCATATGGCGATGGTACCAATGGTCGCGTCCTTCTTTGACGCGCAGAAGAAATTCCCCACGCTTGACGATGATCACGTTTTCGATAGAGGGGCAGTCCATTAGCGCGACATCAGCATCGTGCTTGAGTGGAATAATCTGGCCCCGACGATAACCGCCGTCGGCAGTGATAAGTAGTTTCGCCTGTGCATCGTTTATCCGGTCACGAAGTGACTCAGGGGAGAATCCGCCGAATACGACTGAATGAATAGCGCCAATACGGGCGCAGGCCAGCACCGATACTACGAGTTCGGGAATCATGGGGAGGTAAATGGCGACGCGGTCGCCTTTTCCCACCCCGAATTTCTTTAGTACATTGGCGAACTTGTTGACCTGACGAAAGAGGTCGTAGTACGTGAGGACACGACGGTCCCCCGGTTCACCCTCCCATATAAGCGCGGCTTTGTTGCGGCGCGTAGTGCCATTGACCAGGACGTGCCGGTCAAGACAGGATTCGGTGACATTCAGTTTGCCGCCAACAAACCATTTGGCGTCGGGGGCTTTCCATTCCAGTCCTTTGGTCCATTTCTTTTTCCAGACAAGTTCAGAGGCCATCTCCTCCCAGAACTTGACCGGGTCAGCGTCCGCCTGCTTGTAAATCGCGGCATTACCGGCATTGGCCTGCTTGGTAAATGCGGCCGTCGGCTTAAAGACGCGCGATTCGTGTAGCAGGGAATCAATCGGGGTTTTCGAGACCGATTGGCGGGGGGCTGCCTTTTTGGTCGCCATGTAGAATGCTCCTTCAGCTCAGGGAGGGTGGTCCAGCTATCCGGACAATATTCGCTTGTCGAGTCTATTTTGTCAAGTATGGGCTCGAAATGCTGGTAGGTGGATTGGTTTGACGAATATCCTGTCGTCGCAGGATCTGCATCCTGAAGTCACTTTCGAGCAGTGAAAGATGAAGGGCAAGATGGTGTCGCGAGTACATATTCAACCTCTGCAGTTGACGCAGATGGGTGGGGAAATGAGGTCCGTGAATTGATCGGAAATTGACCAGATACCCTGCCGATAGGTAAGGGGCGTCACAATATGTCACGTGGTTTGCATATTCCGGTCCGCCAGTCCGGGCGCAGCCGTCTTAAGGGCCATGTAAGGCATCGAATTACAATCAGTTACCAATTGGCCCGATTCTTGCAGCATAGGGGGCTGATAAGGATTGGCCTATTGACAATTTGGGCAAAGGACGTATCTTGGGATGGTTACTAACAGCAACATAGTTACTACCTTTGTCTACTGCCCTTTGGCCCATTCGGGCTTGATGGTAGCTGGTAAGTTAATACAAGTTTCAGCGTCAAAAGGGGGGATGGTGCGTTTGTCATTCCCTGCTTTCGCGAACCTGAAGTCGCAGGCCTAACAGCAGACCTGCCTGCGATCGTCTGGAGGAAAGATGAAGCGGTTGACATCTTTGTTCACCCTACTCATATGCAGCCTCGTGATTCTGCCGTTCGCTGTTTTGCCGACAGCGGCGGTTGGCCAGACCGGGCCTTCGACAGACCCGGCATGGACACCTGAGATCACCCTGCAGCCGGATACGAGCTATTCGCTTTGTACCGGCGATTCGGCCTGTTTCTGGGTCAAGGGATACGATTTCGACACTTCGGATTCGCTTACCCTCACCCTGCTCGACGGTCCGATCAGTTACCCGCCGACCAAATTCGGTCGGGACTTCACTATTCAGGTCTGCTTCTCTCCAAATCAATCCGGCACCTATCGATTCATCTGGCAAATATCCGATAAGACCAACCGCAAAGATACGGATACTGCCTTCTACACGATCCAGTTCAATCGCGCTCCCGTTGCGCTAGACAAATATACTTCGGCGAAATTCTGCTACGGCGCCGAGTTGCGCAAGATCCAGGTCCACGCCAGCGATCCCGATGGCGATGTGTTGACCTATTCTTTGCTTTCCGGTCCCGGCTCTATTAACGCCACCACCGGGCTGTTGCAGTACACGCCGTCCGGCGAAGGGATATTCAACTTCGCAGTTGAGGTTCGCGATCGATGCGCGGCTGATACCGCGATCATCGTGGATACTATCAAGCTGAATCAGAAGCCGTATTTCGCCTGGACAGATTCCACATTTTATCTCTGTTCGGCCGATGAGATCTGCACGGTTATCCGGGGAATCGACCCGGAAGGGCTGGACATGGAGATCCGTCTCGAAGAGGGAGATGGAACACTGACTCGCCTGTCAGACTCGACCGCTGAACTCTGTTTCGTACCGGCCGATGTTGATTCGGCCACCTACGTTTTTGTTGTCTGTGTGGCGGATCGCTGCCCGGCAGACGCGATAACCGAACAGACCGCGGCTTGGCCGGTCTGTTACAAAGACACTCTACACCTGACGGTCGTCATCAACCGTCCTCCGCAGTTGACCTGCCCCGAGGGGATCGATCTTGGGACTTGTCATTCGGAAGGATGTTTTGAGATCAGCGCTATCGATCCCGAGGGTGGACCGCTGACCTATGAGATCCTGTCGAATAACGCCACTATCGATGGCTCGACTATCTGCGTTCAAGGCGAAGGAGACAGCTTGCTGGTAGTGGTACGCGCGGTGGATGACTGCGATAACGCGGATACCTGCTCGATTCCCGTAAAGCGCGGGGTCGGACATCCTCCGTACGTTACCCTGCCGAATGATTTTTCGATGTCTATCTGTCAGTCAGAGCAGATCTGCCTTGACGCGTTCGCCGATGACCAGGATCTGGATATCGCGACTGTCGTCACCAATTTCGGTACTTACGATCCCAATAGCAATCGAATCTGTTTTATGGCGGATTCAACAGGTACGTATGAGATCATTCTGACCGCGACCGATCAGTGCGGCTCGATGGACGCCGACACCATTCTGGTTACCGTTACTGTCAATCAGGCTCCAACCGTCGAATTCAGTCAGACGCTTGATTCAGCCATCTGTATCACCGGTGAGTTGTGCTACGACCTGAATATCGCCGATCAGAATATCAAGTCGATCTGGACAAGCTACGGTACCTACGATGTCGAGACTGGCAAGCTCTGCTTCACGCCGATCAATTCCGGTACCTTCACAGTGATCGCCAGAGCGACCGATGATTGTAATCAGATTGCCGAAGACACCTTGACAATAGTCGTGACTCTGGGCACCGCTCCGGTGATTTCGCCGATGAGCGACACAACCGTCAAGCTCTGTCAGCCGACCTATGTGTGCCTTCCGGTCAATATCACCGACGCTGAAGGTGACATCAAGACGATCACCGTCAATCGCGGCCAATACAAGAACGGCTCCATCTGTTTTGTGCCGTACTCGCAGGGAATCTATCCCATAATCGTTACTGTGACCGACGGTTGCGGATTTGTGGAGGCGGACACCGCGATAGTGACGGTCAAAACGGATCAGGAGATTGCCCTGACCTGCCCACGTGATACAACCATCTTCCTGTGTGAACCTGAGACTCTCTGCTTCCCAGTTGGCGGCGTTCCCGCTGACGCACAGGTGAAAGTGATCGGCACCGCGGCGTATTGGAACGCGGCGACTCAGTCGATCTGCTTCTACAGCGAATGCTGTCTCGAGAACACGATCAAGTTTGAGGTTACGAGCGCGTGTGGGACAGTGAGGGCCTGTCAGTTTACGGTCAAGGTTAAGACCAATACGGCTCCGGTGGTCCTGCTTCCGCGAGATACGACGCTTGGCGCTTGTGCCAATGGAGAGATCTGCATCCCTATCGGTATCACCGACGCTGATCACAATATTGCAAATGTCCAGGTGAACGGCGGTGTTTACGACCAGACTCGTGGCGTGATCTGCGTTAACACCTCGGAAGGCGGTACGTACAATGTGACGGTTACTGCCACCGACGCCTGCGGCGCGGTCGGCACTGACCACATGACGATCACGACGTCAACCAATCTTCCGCCGCTGGTTGATTTTGGTCCGACGGACACGCTCTTCGAGCAGTGCGCTCCAACTGAGATATGTCTGCCGATCGCCATTACCGACGGCAATGGGAATATTCAGTCCATAACCTCAACCCTTGGACATTACGATGTCGAAAAGCAAGCGATCTGCTTCCTGCCTGAAGGTAATGGTCAGTATTGCACTGAAGTTGTGGTGATGGATAGCTGCGGTGTCGCGGACACGGCCTCGCTCTGTGTCCGGGTCATAGCCAGCGAATATGTCGGCCTGACTTGCCCGCCTGCCAGTGAGCCGATATCGATCTGCGGTCCGGATACCGTCTGCTATCAGCTCGGTGTAACGGGACCGTATAGCAGCCTTACAACGAGTTACGGCATTCTAAATGGCACGACACTCTGCATCCCGATAGACACGACCGGGACGTATGTTGTGACCGTCATTGCCTCCGGTAGCTGCAACGCGGACACATGCGCGGTTATTATTCCGGTCGAAGCTTCTCAGCCGGTTGATGTATCTTGCCCCGGCACTGACAGCAATCTTTTTGTCTGCACCCTACCGATCAATCTACAATTCCCGGTCACGATCTCCGGGACGGTTGATCAATTGACGGTCTATCCGGCCGGCGCGTTCTACGAAAACGGCTTCATAAAATTGATGGTGAATGAGCCCGGTCCATATGAAGTTGGCTTGGTCGCTGAAAACACGTGCAGCAAGGACTCTTGCTCGTTCACGCTTGGTGTCGCGGTCAATCAGCGGCCAGTGGTGACGGCTTCGCCCGACACGACAATCTTGCTCTGCGGTGATACAGGTTATGTCGCCTTCACGTATGCCGTGAATGACCCTGACGGCAATATCACTGAGATCACCAGCTCGCTGGGGATCATAGAAGATAATCTCGTGATCTTCCGTCCGACGGCCGCAGGCAGCTATCCGATCATTCTGACAGTTCGCGATGCCTGTGGCGCCAGTGACGTCGATACAACCGTGGTGACGGTCGTGACGGTTCCGCGCGTGGATATCGCGTGTCCGTCCGGACCGATCACTCGTCTGGTGACTTTGCCCGATACCGTGCGGGTTGCGGTGGGGATCACGCCGGCGAATACTCCGGTTCAGGTCCTCCCCGATGGATACTATGATTGGTCGACTGGTGAAGTGGTGGTTTACGCGCCGACCGCCGGCAACCATCTTTACACACTAATAGTAAATGGCGAATGCAATAGTGATACATGCCAACTGAAGCTTGAACTTGGGCAGTACTTCCCGCCATTTGTCCAGTGTGTCGGCTCGGTCGATACGTTGCTCTGCCTGAACGAACCGACCACAGTCTGTCTGCCGGTTACGGTTTCGGGCACGGGAGTGACAGTTTCGGTGACTCCGTATGGAACCTATCAGGATGGCCAGCTCTGTCTGAATGTGGCGGAATCTGGTACCTACACGATGCAGATCGTCGCGAGCAATGAGATAGAGGCCGATACCTGCTACTCAACCATCGTTGTTCGGGCCAACGCGACCCCGCTTGCGATCCTGGCCGAACCGTTCGACGCCAGTGTCTGCGATCCGACGGATCTGATCTGCTACGATCTAACGGTCACGGATCAGGATAATAATATCGCTTCAGTTTGGACGAATATCGGGTCGCCGATCTTCCAGGGCGAACGCGTACAGTACTGCTTCAGCGCCGATACCGCCGGAACCTATCGCATAGTGGCTCAAGTGACGGACTCCTGCGGGTTGACGTCGCACGATACGACATATATCACGGTGGACATGAATACTCCGCCGGTGGTGCTGCTTGGTGGGGATATCGCGGGCACGATTTGTGTCGGTCAGACCGTCTGCGTGCCGTTGACGATCACTGAAAACAATATCGAGTCGGTCAATGTGACGGGCGGTGTTTATGACCCGAGTACCGGCAAGGTGTGCATCAACGAAGTCGAGCCGGGAACATATACGATCATCGCCACGGCGACCGATAGCTGCGGCGCCATGGACGCGGACACGGCTACGATCACGGTCAATCCAAACAGCGCGCCGGTTGCGCAATTGGGCAATGACACGACTGTTTATCTCTGCAATCCGCAAAACGTTTGTCTGCCGCTGACGTATGGCGACATTGATGGCAATATCGCAAGCATAACGGTGAACCGCGGTCAGATTACCAACGGAACGGTCTGCTTCGTTCCGTACGGCCAAGGAACCTACCCGATCATTGTCACTGTGACTGACTCGTGCGGCTTGCAAGCCGTCGACACCGCGGTTGTGACGGTCAAGACTGACCAGGCGATAACACTCTCCTGCCCGCGCGACACGACGATTTTCCTCTGTCAGCCGGAGACCCTCTGCTTCCCGCTGGGTGGCGTGCCCGCCGGTGCGACAGTACGAGTTCGCGGAACCGCGGCCCACTGGGATGCGCAGAAGCAGTCGATCTGTTTCTATTCGGAGTGCTGCTTACAGAACACCATCAATGTTGAAGTTGTAACAGCCTGTGGTTCAGTCCTCACGTGTCAGTTCACGGTCAATGTGAAGACCAACACAGCGCCAGTCGTCTTGCTGCCACGTGATACCACGATTACCCAGTGCGAATTTACTGAGATCTGTGTACCGGTAGGTATTACAGATGCCGATCACAATATCACGAATGTCTCCGCCACTGGCGGGACATATGACGCGGCGCGCGGAGTGGTCTGCTTCATGCCCACAGCTTCCGGTCGACGGACGATCATGGTCTCCGCGACCGACGCATGCGGTCGGACGACCACCGACGAGATCGACATCACCATTCGTTTGAACACCAAACCGATAATTCTCTATACGCCTGGCGACACGTTGTACACGCAGTGCGAATTCCAGACAATTTGTCTGCCGCTGCAGGTCATTGATGCTGACAATAACATCAGCTCAATCAACGTGATCGGTGGGACGTATGATGCAGCCAACAAGCAGGTCTGCTTCCTGCCGACTCAGACCGGCCGTGTATACGTGTCTATCGTCGCGACCGATGTCTGCGGGCTCAAAGACTCGATCCGTGTCTGGGTCCATGTCAACGCCGGAGGCACGGCTGAGATCGCATGCAATGTGGTGCCGACCCAGACCCTCTGCAAACCACAGCAGGTCTGTGTGCCAGTCGCCATTACAGGTCATGATTATGTGGTGAGCGCGAGTTTCGGTACCTGGTCCGCTGGTACGTTGTGCTTCGACGCGGATACATCCGGCACTTACAACATTCGAGTGATTGCTGGTGGAAGTTGTGCCTCCGATACGTGCGTCGTGTCAGTACCGGTTACTATTCTGCCGCCGGTCGAATTCACTTTGTGTCCGGGCAACCAGACCGCCTTCCTGTGCGGTCCCGATACACTCTGCTACACCTTTGCCGTCAGTTCTTCGGCAACCAATGTTCGCGTCGGCACGGGCGGCTTTATAAATGGCAATCAGATCTGCGTGCCGATAACGCTCGCCGGAACGCGGACAGTGCGGCTCATAGCGGAAGGACAGTGTGGCGCTGATACGTGCCAGTTCACTGTAACCTCGACATTCAACGCGTCGCCAAATGTCACCGCGCGGGATACTTCGTTGACCATCTGTACGCTTTCGCAGATTTGCGTGCCGTTCGTGGCGACCGATCCGAACAGTAATATCCAATCGATTTCGACCAACCTCGGGACCGTGGTCGGTAATACGGTCTGTTTCACGCCGACCTCGTTCGGTATCCACAATATGACTATCACCGCGACCGACTCCTGCGGCATGGCCTTCCAGAAGCAGGTACGCATCACGGTCAACCTCGGACCGAGCGCGGTTATAGTCTGCCCTGAGGGTGACCAGTTCGTTTCGCTTTGCAAACCTGACTCCGTGCATATCATAGTCCCCATCTCACCGATTGGCGCTAACGTAACCGTTCTGCCGGCTGGTCGATACAATCCGGCAACTGGCCGTGTGTCTGTCTATGTGACGAGCGGCGGCACCTATCCGATCACTGTGATCGCCGCCTCGCAGTGCGGAGCGGATACCTGTACGTTCAACCTGAAGGTTGATATGGGTCAGGCTCCGACCGTGACCTGTCCGGGCACGATAGACACGACGCTGTGTCTGGTCACGCCAAAGACTCTGTGCTTCCCGGTGACGGTAACTGGTACCGGCGTCCAAGTAGCTGTTACACCCGCAGGCGCCACGTATCAGGCTGGATTCGTCTGTGTTCCGATAACAACTGCCGGGCAGTTCTACGTGAAGACCAGCGCTACGGGCACATGCGGTACCGCGGTTTGCTCGACCCTAGTGAAGGTGACGGCGGATCAGAATCCCGTTTTGACTTTGCCGACGGAACTATCCTTCGAACGTTGTCCGGACGACACCACTACGATCTGTGTAACTGGAATCCTGGCTTCCGACGCGGAGTCTTCTGTCTCAGTAACTAAGTTGTGTGGCCCCGGGACCCTGAGCGCCGATGGCAATGGCTACAAGATATGCTTCAAGCCGGAGACCATCGCGCTTCAGAAGTTCTGCATCCAGGTGACGGACGGCTGTCATACGCTGGTTGATACGCTTGACATCAATATTACGCTCAAGCCGGACTGCGATGTTTGCGCCAGAGTTGAGATCGATGGCGGCTCCTGTACGCCGGTCGGCCTGCGTAAGAATGCTGACCTGCGGATAAAGACGAATGACCCGATAGGCGGATTCGATCTGCTCCTGAGCTATGATCCGTCGGCGCTGTCATTCCAGACCGCCTTTATCAATGGCTCAGACATTCAGGGATGGGAGTACTTCACGTACAACCTAAACAACGCGTCCTGCGGACTCGCTTGCCCGCCTGGATTGGTGAGGTTGATCGGTATCGCCGAAGTGAACAATGGCTCCAACCATCCGCCTGACTCGACCTTCATGCCCGAAGGACTGCTTGTCCGGATGGAGTTCCAGGTCTCGAACAATCAGAACCTGGGCGACCAGTTTGTGCCGATCACCTTCGTCTGGTACGATTGCGGCGACAACTCATTCTCCGACAAGACTGGTAACATACTTTATATCGATAAGCGGATATATAACGCCGAAGGCATCCTGATCTGGGACGAAGAGAACAATGCGTTGTATCCGGAAGCCAGCCGCCAATTTGGCGTCGGCGCGCCGGATAACTGCCTCAGCTTGGGGTCCAAGGGCGTACCGCTGCGCTGCGTTGACTTCGTCAATGGCGGTATCTGCATCATCCATCCGGACTCGATCGATGATCGGGGCGACATCAACTTGAATGACCAGGCATACGAGATCGCGGATGCGGTGCTCTTCAGCCGGTACTTCATCTACGGTCTGTCTGTCTTCACGATCAACCAGGCCGGACAGATTGCCGCGACAGATGTCAACGCCGATGGATTGACCCTGACCGTGGCCGACCTAACGACTCTCATTCGCGTCGTGATCGGTGACATCAATCCGATTCCGAAGCTGTCTCCGTATCAGGAGTACCTGACTGTGACGGCCGAACCCGATCATGGTGTTGTGAGGATCAATACCGATGCTGTCAGCACTATTGGAGCGGCGCACTTCGTCTGTAGGGTGCCAGAGGGCGCCACGCTTGGTGAGCCGAGACTACTCGGCGCTGCATCCGGCATGGAAATGCTGAGTGGCATAACCAATGGTGAATTGCGGATATTGATCTTCAATATCGGCAAGAACCGGATCGAGGCGGGTGAGCAATCTCTGCTCGAGATCCCAGTCATTGGCGATGGCACACTGACTGTTCTGAAGGCGGAGGTTTGCGACTACGAAGGCCGACCGTATGTGACGGCCTCGAAGAATGCCTCGATCCCGAACAACTTCACGTTGTCGCAGAACTACCCGAACCCGTTCAACCCGAGTACGACGATCAGCTTCGCGCTGCCGAATGCGGCCAACTGGCATTTGACGATCTTCAATGTCAATGGCGGAGTGGTCCGTGAATTCGACGGAAACAGTGAAGCCGGCGTTAATGATGTGGTCTGGGATGGAACGACCGAGTCCGGCACGGTGGCCGCGTCGGGTGTATACTTCTACCGTCTGCAGGCTGGGAACTTCAGCCAGACGAAGAAGATGATGCTGCTGAAATAGAACAATTTCCCCTTTTTTCTTTCCTCTGGAAGCGCCCTGAAGCTGTTAGCAGGGCGCTTTCAATTTAGTCCTATTTGTGATAGCCAGTATTGTGCAGGATCGTAAATCCGCGATACAGTTGCTCAAGAAGAACCAGTCGAACTAGTTGATGGGAAAATGTCAGGGGGGAGAGTGAGAGAGTCGCATTGACTGTCTTGACAAGCTGGCTGTCCAGGCCGAACGGGCCCCCGATCAAGAAGGTGATTGCCCCTCCACTCGTGCTTTGCCAGCGCTCAATGAGCTTGGCGAACCCAAGAGAATCATACGTCTTGCCTGTGTCAACAAGCGCAACGGTTATCCCTTTGCCAAATTTCTCTTTTAGTAAGGATGCTTCCTGCCTCTTCACCTCTTCCGGTGAGAGCGAGGAAGATGTTTTGGGTGAGGGGAGAGGGAGGACTTCCAGTGCAGCGTACTTGGAGAGCAGTTTCGAATAATGTTGGATACCCAGCGTAACCCAGGGATCTTTATCCTCGCCGATCGCCAGCACTCGGATCCTAAACATCGGGAACGACCTTAACGATCAACTTCCGATGTCGAGGGCCATCGAACTCGCAGAAGTAGATGCCCTGCCATGTGCCGAGAAGTAACCTACCCCGTTCAAAGAGCAGAGCTAGCGAGAATCCCATTAATGACGCTTTCAGATGTGCGTCCGAATTTCCCTCGGCGTGATGGTATCCGTCCGACTGTGGGATCTCTTTGTGGAGCTTATACAGAAGATCTCGTCGGACATCCGGATCGGCGTTTTCATTGATGGTGATGCCCGCGGTGGTATGTGGCACAAAGCAAATGACCTGGCCCGCCTGTCTGCCCGATTCCGTGACCAGTGCCTGAATCCGGGAGGTAACATCGATGAACTCCTCCCGGGCGCTTGAATTAACAGAAAGTTCGTGGATCACGATGCAAATAGAGCTTCCGCAAACTGCTTTGAGTCAAATCGCTGGAGGTCGTCGATCCCTTCGCCCACACCGATGAAATCGACGGGCACACCGAGTTCTTCGGCAATGGCAATAATTACGCCACCTTTGGCCGTACCATCCAATTTCGTAATGATCAGGCCATCACAGCCGACAGCGTCCGTGAATACTTTGACCTGCGAAAGCGCGTTTTGGCCAGTTGTGCCGTCGAGGATCAATTTCGCGTAAATTGGCGAATCGGGGACGGCCTTCTGGACCACCCGACGGATCTTACTGAGTTCTTCCATCAGGTTGCTTTTGGTATGGAGGCGACCGGCGGTGTCAACCAATAGAATGTCCGTGCCGCGCGCCCGTGCCGCTGAAGCGGCATCGAAGGCTACAGCGGCCGGGTCGGCGCCATTGTCGCTCCTGATGATCTCAACGCCGCTTCGCTCGGCCCAGATAGCCACCTGTTCGATGGCCGCTGCTCTGAAGGTATCGCAGGCGCCGATCATGACCTTCTTGCCGCTGCCTGAGAAGTAATTCGCGAGTTTGCCGATAGTCGTGGTCTTCCCGACGCCATTGACTCCCACAATGAGCCAGACGACCGGACGATTCGGAGTGTCGAGCGAGATCTGTTCATCTTCCTTGGAGAGTATCAGCGCGATCTCTTCCTTGAGCAGGGCCATCACCTCATCCCCTTCGGTGAGCTTGCGTTCTCGGGCTTTGCGCTTGATAGCCTCAATGAGGCGCATGGTGGCTCGCACGCCGACATCAGCCTCGATCAGGATCTGCTCAATCTCCTCAAGCAGTTCGTCGTCGATCTTCCGGCGGATCACCACCTGGGCTATCTTATTGATGATCGTGTCCTTGGTCTTGGCCAGGGACTGCTTTAGCTTTTCGAACGGATTGAAGAATCCCATGGAGTATCAGTTCTGCTCGTCGTCGACGATTGTCACCGTGGATTCCATCCGCTCCTGGATCGACGCGGGAAGTTCGACCTCGTCGAATTCAGCCCCCGGTTCCGGTTCCTCGGGCTCATCAACCTCGGCGGTTGGACCTGCCAGAGTATCAGCAATGGTCTTGGCCTTACGTGAGCGGCGCACCACTACCGGTTTGCCGGTGGGACTATTGCCGTTGTTTGACTCGACTGTTTCGGCCTCAGGCTCACCTATCTCCATCGCGGCAGTAGCATCGTCACTACTGGTTTCAGAGAACTTGACGGAGACTAGTTTCGATACGCCCGGCTGTTCCATGGTGACACCATAAAGGTTGTCCGCGGCCTCCATAGTGATCTTGTTGTGCGTAATTGTAATGAATTGCGTCTGGTTGGAGAACTTGCGGATGATCTTCAGGAAGCGATGGCAGTTCGCGTCGTCGAGAGGCGCATCTATCTCGTCCAGAATGCAGAATGGGGAGGGTTTGACCAAGTAGAGCGCAAAGAGAAGAGATATAGCTGTTAGCGCGCGCTCACCACCGGACATCATGGTGATGGAGAGGAGTTTTTTGCCCCGAGGACGAGCGATGATATCGATATTTGACTCGAGTGGATCGGCCGGATTCTCGAGCATGATATCCGACTCGCCGCCATTGAAAAGTTCCTGGAAGAGATTCTTGAAATTGACCCGAGCTTTGTCAAAAGTCTCCATAAAGAGATCACGGGCGGTGACATTGATCTTTTGGATTGTCTGTTCAAGGTCCGTCCGCGCGGTTGTCAGGTCGTTCAACTGTTCGGCGAGGAACTTCTCGCGTTCACTGGCCGTACGGTACTCTTCAAGGGCCAACAGGTTAACCGCTCCGAACTTCCTGAGCTGATCCTTCTGCTCGTGGAGATACTGCCGTGCGGCGTCATCCGAAAGGTTCTCATCGGGGCGAGTAGCCTCGACCGATTCGATCTCGAGTCCATACTCTTCTTTGACCTTTTCGGAAAGTGTCCGTGATTCAGAATCTATCGTATTGAGTCGGATCTCTAACTCATGCATCCGCTCGTTCAGAGAGTCACGGCCATCGCGGATCTCCTTGACCTGACGCTCTTTGCCGGTGATCTTCTCCAGTACATCGCCCTGTGACCCACGCAGCGTTTCCTGAGAACGCTGCATCTGTTCGCGACGCTCAAAGGTATCTTTCAGTTCGAATTCGAGGGTCTGGCTTCGTTCTTCCGCGAGGCGGATGTCAGCCGTCGCCCGTTCGATTTCCTGTCTTTTGGTTTCGAGGGTCAGGTCGAGTTCGCGCTTAATATCGTTCAGATGGCCGATACGGCTTTCGGTCTGCTGGAGGCGGCTTCTGGCCTCAACCACACGCACCTGATATTTGGCGGAACGCTCCAGCGCCTCGGAAACAAG
>JAYRFH010000192.1:0-10364 GCA_041908405.1 Candidatus Zixiibacteriota bacterium | reverse complement strand
TACGACCATCCCAAACACTGTTATGACTGTCACGGGCGCGATTACAGCTCACCGACCTCGCACAATGTCCATAACCCTTCGGAAGATGCCGGTTCCGGGTCTGAGATCGTGCCGCCGGCGGGCAAACTCGGGAGAGGCCGATTCTGATGAATCGTATGCTGACGATATTGCTGACCGTACTGACGCTGGCGCCATCGGCGTTCGCCGGCCGGATATATGGAACCGGGACATGGTCATGGCACCATGTCGAGCAGGTCGGAGATCGGCTTATGCTCATGCCACGCGAAGACAGCCTGCTATACGACGAGATCGTACAACCGATCAATAGTTCCGATGATTTGAACAGCGAGACGCTTTTGCTCAATTACGAGGATGTCCTCTTTTACAAGAATCGTCTCAGGCTCTCAGCTTTCATCAACCGACGTGAACTTGGATTTACGGACGATCGTGAGTTCCGGCCGACCTATTCCGCGGAGCTTAGATCCTATGGATATTACCTGTCCAGTAGCTATTCGCCGTACACTCAGCGCGCGGTGACACAGACATCTCTCGGTCTGTTGCGCACGGATATCGTGCATCGCGAACTGCGCAATACTCTGTCGTTGACCTATCCAAAGTTTCCGTCCGTAGCAATGGTCTTCAATCGCAATGAATCCCATGACAAGGAGCGGAGCGGACGGATCGACGGCGAGACGCGCAATTTCCTGATCGAGACGAATTACGCAATGAATATCGCTTCCGCTCGGCTCAATTACTCAGATCTCCGTCAAGAGAGCCGCCAGGCATTCCCCTTTACCAATGTGCAGAGGAGCTACACTGGTGCGGTTAGCTCCAACCGCCAATTGGGCAAACTCGGGTTCTTTTCGACAAACTACACGTATTATCATACGCGCAATGAGCGGATCTCCGGAGGACTGGAGGCGATCACGCGAAGCAATAATCACGCGGTGGCGGCCATGGTTGGTTCGCAGGAGTGGCGCCATGTGATGGCGTCGGCTTCATATAGTGGACGATTTGCCACGAGCAAGATAGAGCCCAACACCTACGAGTCACAGAATCAGTCCTACGCCGGACAAGTGAGCTACCGGCCATTGGGGTATCTTTCTTTCGATGCGACCAAGTCGTATCAGTTCAATCGGGATCGCGATATCACGGATATCAATGAGAACTTCTCGCTCGCCACGACGCTTACCCGGGCGCTGCGACGCGGCGTGGATACCCGCTTGACAGTTTCGCGAATTTGGGTTCAGCAGGGGACACAGCAAACCTTGGATGGCGACGAAAAGTACACGCTCGACACCTACTATGCATCGCTCAGCTTTGAGCCATACGGATTTGTCCGCACGCTGGTGGATGCATCGCTTGTCCACAACTCCGAGCCCGCGTCGCCGGAGCAGCGATACCAGATGAATACGTCGCTGAATTCCCGCTTCCACTTCACGCGGACGCTGGAGGGTCGGCTACACCTGACGTCGCTGTACCAAGGTGAGGAGTTCGAGGTAGGACATAGTTATTCGCAGAACGTCAATATCGGCATGAGTTACAGTCCACGAACAAATCTGTCGTTCACGGCGAGTTATCTCTATACGATCCTGAACGCCGGCAGGTCATCGGACATCAGCAGACAGGCCATTGATGTCGAGACGGGGACCTGGATAGGCTTTGCGAGTTACTCATTCCGCCGGGCTTTCACTCTGAGTCTCTCGGCCAACCGTCAAGAACAGGAAGCGCTCACGACCGTGGCAGGCGGCGATCTGGGGACGGTCAGCCTGGTCCCCTACACAGTCAACGGTCAACTCTTGATAACATTGTCCCCCAAAACTACGCTCACTACAGCTTACATATACACAGAGACACCTACCCGTCAAGGTCTGAAGACGATCGATCGCTCAATCCAGGTGATTTTGAATGTTCAATTATAGAAGGATCAGAGAACTATGAAACGGCTCAACCCATGTCTCATCGCGATCGCGACCCTTTTGGTTGTGGTCTCCTGCGGTGGGCCGAGAACGTACGTTAACCGCGAAGCCGATTTCGGATTCTATGAGAAGGTCGGGGTACTTCCCTTCTCAAATCTGAGCGGTGACCGCAATGCCTCCGAAAAAGTGACGGCGAGCTTTGTGACCGAACTACTTATCGGCGGGCAAGTGGATATCGCCAATATGGGTGATCTGCTCAAGGCGTTCAAGACCACCGTGAAGGACGATCGGCAGAATCTCCCGGAGCAACTGACGATCGAGGAAGGGATGACGATCGGTCGGGATGCCCAGGTGCAAGGTCTGTTTGTCGGCGCCGTGCGTGAATATGGCATGGTGCGAGTCGGCTCGGAGGAGTTCCCTCTGATCTCGGTCAATATCCGGTTCATCGACTGCCAATCCGGCAAGGTCGCCTGGACCTACGAAACGACCAAACGAGGCGGTCCGAAATTCCCGATCTTCTCTCTTGGGGAAACGCACACGTTGGGCGAAATGAATTCAAAAGTCTGCCGAAGCGCGGCGGCTGATTTTCTGAAGAAAGTGAAGTGAGGAGGCTCCCATGAACCGGACATTCCTCGCCTGTTTGGCCCTTCTAGTTCTCCTGGGGGGTTGCGCATCACAGATGGTGGCACGCAAAGGAGCCTCGGCCGAACTGCAGAAAGGATCGCGAGTAGCTATTCTGCCGTTCGAGAATCTGAGCGGCAAAGAACAGGTCTCGACCAAGGTGACTGAGTATTTCTATGTCCTGATGGCGGACGAGAAGAGATTCTCTCTCGTTGAAAACGGTAGTCTCCTCGAGGTGATGCGGAAGCACCGGATACGGTCCTCTTCCTTGCTGACTGAATCTCAGATCGACAGTCTAGCGACAATTCTCAATGTCGACTACATCATTACTGGTTCGGTCCTGGAGTTTGATGAGTTCGAAGACAATTTCCTCGGCAAGGTGCCACGAGTATCGTTCAATACCAAGGTCATCGACTGCAAGAGCCGGAACACAGTATGGGCCGCCGTTTCACATGGGAGCGGTGACAAGGCCGAGTTTCTGTTTGGCATCGGCGCGGTTCGTTCCGCCGAACAGCTCGCGGAGAAAATGGTTGAGAATGTGGTCGGCACGGTCACGGGACTATTTACCAAATGATGAAGTGCATTGCGGTCATCTTTTTCTTTCTGACCCTAACGGGTGTAGCTGTTGCGGAGCAGGCGAAAACCCTCGCCGACTCCGTGTTCTTTACCGGATATACCGTTGAGAATGGGGTCGACGGTCGTCTGCGCGCCCCGCTGGGGATCTATTGTGATCCGCAGACAGACGAGGTCTTTGTAGCGTCGGGGCGGCGTGTCGTGATCTACGACCGCAACCTGAACGTTAAGTACACCCTCGATCATTTCGTGACCGATCCGTTGACCGGTCGGATGATAGCCGGCGAACCACGCTCAATCGCGGTCACGCGCGAAGGTAACATTTACCTGACGGACAATCTGGTCGACTACGTCGATTTCCTCGATTTCAGAGGTGAGCCGATCTCGCGGATCTATCCAAACCGCGTATTGGCTGACACGACGCTCAAATTGAAGGCCGAGGCGCTGGCTGTCGACGATTTCGACCGGCTCTACATCTCGGTTTCCGGAGATATGCAGACTATCCTTGTCCTGGATCAAGACCACAATCTGGTCCGGAGGATCGGTGAAAAAGGAGATCGGCCACAGGACTTCACAAATCAGGTGGGGCTGGATGTCGCGGAAGGATTGGTCTGCGTTTCGGATCTGTACGCGATGCCTGCAATCAAAGTGTACGACACGCTGGGAAACTTTAAGACCGGGTGGGGCGGGCATAATGTTGACCGGGAGGACTTCTCGCTGCCGTCCGGAGTGGTGATACATCGGGATAATTATGGACGATTACGGATATGGATATCCGATGCCCTGCGGCATGTCATAAAGGTCTTCTCTGAGGAGGGCGAGTTTGTATCAAATATCGGAGGGTATGGGGAGCGGTTAGGGGAATTTACCTACCCGATAGGGCTAAGTGTAGGGACAAAAAACACCTTCTTTGTCGCCGAGAAAGTGCTTGGTCGAATCCAGCGGTGCGAAATCCGGTAAGTACGACGATACCTAAATCCATATTCCGCAGTATGTTAAATCTAATCAAAAATTGATTAAAAAGTCTAAAATATCCCTTGACAATTTTTTCCGTATTGCTATCTTTTTCACAAAACAGTTTAACCGGATTTAGGACAAAAAAAGTCCATCACCCCTCAGGGTGGAAATAGGTTGGGTTCGCGACTTAATGAGAGCTTGTGAAGTAAATCACAACACGAAGGACAACACGCGAGTGTCTCACATGACCTTTTCCGGAATATTCCCCCCCACTTCAACGACCATTCAAGATCAGTATAGCAACCTGAGTAAGCCAGTGAAAGGAGGCTGCCCCGGCAGAACTGACTTTACAACTAGTAAGACAACTAACTGGTATTCTTATTTGTAACATTTTTGAGGTAACGTTAAAGGTAACACGTATGAAGAAGCTAATCACTCTCGGAATCGCTTGTTTGGCGTTCCTGGCGATCAACGCCGTAGCCGGTGACTATCACTCCGGTACGACGTTGAACTGCGCTGAGTGCCACGTCATGCACTTCAGCGAATCGCACAACTTGACGGACGATGGCGTCTCTGGTCATGGCAACGTAGAACTCGGCGCTGGTGGTCCGTTCCACTATTTGCTGCGTAATCACGTGAACGAACTCTGCTTGACCTGCCACGATGGTAACTTCTGGGCTCCGGACGTTCTCGGCGCTCCGTCTGGCGCGGTCACAAACCGCCTCGGTGGTGCGTTGAATAAGGCTGGTGAGACTGTCACCGGTTATCATGAGTCCGATGGCCACTCCCTCGGTTTCATGGGTGCCGCTCCGGGTCAGACCGGCGCCACCTCGACTGCGGCTTGGACCAACGCTGATGGTCTGGATTGCACGGATTGCCACACCCAGCACGGCCGCAAGGCTGGCTCGGGCGCCACGGCGACTTCGATCTATCGCAACCTGTCATGGCCGGGCAGCAGCGCTGCCGCTGGCTATATGGACTATGCGATCGGAACGAACGACCTGACGAAGGACGTTTACGAGCGTTTCCCGGCTTCCTACGACAACGCTGATGTTGATTTCAACGAGCCGGTCGCGACCGCATCCGATTATGCGTTGTTCTGCTCCAAGTGCCACGGTGACTTTCATGGCAACGCGGCTTCCGCCAACATGCGGAATCAGTCTGCCACGGGTCTTGCCGAGTGGCTTCGTCACCCGGTAGCCGGGATTGACATTGGCGCGGCTGGTGGTGGTGGTTCCCGTATGTCTTCATGGGGCGCCCGCCTCTATCGCGTGAAAGCGATGTCTGCCTCCGGTAACTGGGGCACCCAGGGTACGGCTCTTGGCACGACGACCGGCGTCGGCGACTTTACGCCGAGCTGTATGACTTGCCACAAAGCCCACGGCACGCAGAACGCTTATGGCTTGATCTTCCCGAACCATGACTATAACACCGGCGTAACTCAGCCTATCACTGAGAACGGCGGCGGTTCTGATTACATGGGTCTCTGCAGACAGTGCCACGGTCAGTGATCAGTTGACACAGTCTGATTCTTTCGAGGAGAGCCAATGGCTCTCCTCTTTTTTTGCGTAGAACTAGTAGGGATTTGACGGTGCGGATCCCTATCGGCAAAGAAAAACGGCGGGTAAGGATACCCGCCGTTCGTTTTATTCTGAATATGGGGACTTAAGATTCGGCTTCGGCCGCGGCCTTGGCCTCAGCGATGATCTTCTCGGCGGTGTCCCGGGGGACATCTTCGTAATGCGAGAACTCGACCGTATAGATCCCCTGCCCTTGTGTCATGGAGCGCAAATCGACTGAGTATTGGTAAAGCTCAGCCTGCGGGACCTGGGCGCGGATCTTCTGGTTGGGGCCATCGGGATCCATCCCCTGCACTTTGCCCCGGCGGGATGACAGGTCACCCATTACATCGCCAGTGAATTCGTTGGGGACAAGCACCTCGAGGTTATAGATCGGCTCCATCAGAACCGGCTTACATTCCAGGAATCCTTCCTTGAAGGCCATGGAGCCGGCGATCTTGAAGGCCATATCCGATGAGTCGACATCGTGGTACGAGCCGAAATAAAGGGCGACTTTAACATCGACAACCGGCGCGCCAGCGAGGCCGCCGTGAGCCATCTGTTCCACGACTCCCTTTTCCACAGCGGGGATGAACTTGCCGGGGATAACGCCACCGGTGATCTCGTTGAGGAATTCGAAGCCAGCACCGCGAGTGTTCGGTTCAATTCGGATGTAGACATCACCGTATTGGCCACGCCCACCCGACTGTTTCTTGTGCTTGTACTGCTTCTCAACCTTGCCGCGAACGGTTTCGCGGTAAGCGATCTTCGGTTTCGCGAGTTCAACATCGGCGCCAAAGCGTTTCTGGAGTTTCTCCATGAGCACTTCAATATGGGTAGAACCCTGTGCATAAAGGACTAGCTGGTGGAGGGCGCCATCGTTAACGACGCGGAAAGTCGGGTCTTCCTCATGCAGTTTGTTGAGTCCGGTACCGATCTTCTCCTCTTCCCCTTTGGCTTTCGGCTTGACGGCCACATCCATGACCGGATTCGGATAAAGAATCGGTTGAACGGTGACCGAGAAGTCTTTCTCGGAAAGCGTGTTGCCCGTATGGGTATCGCGCAACTTCACAAGAGCCCCGATATCACCGGCGACCGCGCCATCGATATCGACGCGGTTCTTCCCCTGGAAGGTATAGATATGCCCGATACGCTCAGAGGACTGGGTCTTCTGATTGATAAGCTCCGCGCCGGGGCGAAGGGCGCCCGAGTAGACACGGAAGAAGGACATATCACCCATATGGCTTTCAGAGATGGTCTTAAAGACGAACGCTACGGTCTTGCCGGAGGCGTCGTTCTTCAGAACAACCTTGTCGGTGGAGTCAGTCCTGACCGCATCCACGGGAGCCGCGGAAGCAGGTGACGGAAGGAATTCGACCATAAAGTCGAGGATGAGCCGGGCGCCGATGTTCTTGGACATCGAGCCAAACATCACCGGGAAAAGCTGCCCTTTCTGGATGCCATTCCGCAAGCCCGTGAGGACTTCGGACTCGGAAAGTGTGCCATCGGCGAAGAACTTCTCCATCAGGGCATCATCGGTCTCGGCGGCGGTTTCGACGAGCGCTTCGCGGGCGGCCTCAGCATCGGCCTTAAGGTCGGCGGGAATCTCTATATCCTGCTTTTTCCCCTGTGCGTCAAAGGTGAAAGCCTTCATATGGAGGAGGTCAATAACCCCTTTGAAGGACTCGGCTTCGCCGATTGGGATCTGGATGGCGACGGCGTGTTTGCCGATGGAGTTCTGGATGGACTCGAGGGCGGCGCGCCACTTGACGTTTTCGCGATCCATACGGTTGATCAAAAAGAAACGGGCGATTCCGTCATTCGGCATAGCCCGCCACTGAATACGCGACCCGATTTCCATGCCCGCGAGGGCATCCACGACAATCCCGACGGTTTCACACACTTTCATGGCGGAGAGAAGCTCGCCCATGAACTCAATATGGCCGGGACAGTCGATTAGGTTGATCTTGGTATCCTGATGGACGGCGGCCAGCAGCTTGAGGGACAGCGAGGTCTTGCGGGAGATCTCGCCTTCGGCATAATCGAAGAGCGACGAGCCTTCGTCGACACGTCCTACACGGTTATTGGCGCCAACCAGGAACGCCAGCGTATCGGCCAGGCTGGTTTTCCCCGCGCCACGTGAGCCAGCCAGGCAGACATTTCTGATCTTATCGGTTGCAAACTCTTTCACCAGCTCTCCTCCGTCATCTATGTCGCCAAACGGCGCTGTAAAAGTCTATCTTCTAGTCCAGAAGGTGCATATTACAGCGGATTCGGGTTTTTGTCAAACGGATTTGGGCGGCGATAAGGCTTTGGGAGACAAAAAGAAACCCGCCCCCAAGCGGGGCGGGTCAGATGCCTATAGAGAGGCCGCTGGCGCTTAGCCTTTGGCTTCCGGTTTGGGCTTCACTATCTCAAGTTCTACAGTGATGTTGACATCGGTCCCGACCACCAAGCCGCCGCCATCAAGGGTTTTGTCCCACTTGACGCCGTAGTCCATACGGTTGATGGTTGTGGTGGCGGTAAAACCGGCACGATCCGCTTGAGGAGTCTCAAGGAAGCCATTGTTGGTGCATTCGAAGGTGACTTCCTTGGTGACACCACGGATGGTCAGATTGCCGACCAGCTTGTACTGGGTATCGGAGGTCGGGATAACCTGCGTCGAGCTAAAGGTGATGTCCGGGAAGGAGTCGACCAGGAAGAAGTCGCCACTCTTGAGATGGCCATCGCGACGCTCGTTGTCGGTATTGATCGAGGCGGTCTTGATGGTGAACGCTACTTTGGATTTGCTCATATCGCCGCGATCGAGATCAACGGTACCGTCAAAGTCGGTGAATTTTCCATTGACCTTTGCGACGAGCATATGTTTGACGGTGAAGCCGACCGATGAGTGGGCCTTATCGACTTTCCACTCTTCGGCGCGCGGGCCGACGACAGACAGGGCAAGCAGGGCGACAGCGGCCGCGAAAACGCGGGTTGCTTTCATGGGTCCTCCGGTGACAAACGTGGTTGTTTTCATATTCACTCTTTCGAGAGATTGTAACAGTTATGATCCCCAATGGTTCCAAGCAGCCGCACGGCGGGTTTCGAGGAATCCTGTAAATACTTTAATGTTAAATGATACGGGGCTATTGGGTAAGGACTTAGCGAGCGAAGAGGACCAGCGCCGCGCCGGTGATATAGGCGGCGATCCACCAGAGATAGGCGTATCTCGAATAGAGATGGAGTGAGCGCGGAACAACCTCTTCCCCGTGCCGTAGCCAGTGTCGCCATAGCAGCACCGCGTCAAGGGACATAGCGGCCAGAGAGGAATAGCCGAGAATACCGTGCAGGGTGAAAGGGGAATTTGACGAGCCTATGATCATACAGACCGTGGCGGTGATATCGAGTATGACGCCAAGGATCAGGAACAGGCGGACACGCGGAATGACGCTGTGATGGCGCTGCTCGGTTATGACGGCGATGCTGTATGAGATAAGCGCAAGATTGACGATCGTAGTGCCGGCGATAAGGACAGGCTTCATGCAGAGTTACTTTTTATCGGCCTGCCGGCCGAGACGCTGACGGACAGCTTCGAACAGACAGACACCGGTAGCGACCGAGACGTTGAGGCTTTCCATGGTCCCGAGCATCGGAATTTGCACCAGCATGTCGCATTTCTCGCGGGTGAGTCTGCGCAGGCCGGAGCCCTCGAATCCAATGACGATAGCGAGAGGTCCGGATAGGTCGGTGGCGAAAAGAGATTGGGTCGCTTCGGACGCCGCGCCAACAGTCCAGATGCCCCGCTCTTTCAATTGGTCAAGCACTCGCGCAAGATTGGTGATCTGAGCGAACGGGAGTTTCTCGGCTGCGCCACACGCGATGCGACTGACTGTGTCAGTCAGCGAGACTGCGCGGTCGCGGGGGGCGATAATGGCGTGCACTCCGGCGGCCTCGGCGGTACGCATACAGGCGCCGAGGTTGTGCGGATCCTGGACGCCGTCAAGGACCAGCAAAAACGGCGGCATTTTGAGCTTGTCGAGAAGGTCAAAGAGGCCGTTGTCATCAAGGACGCGCCCTCTCCCCTTGGCGGCAGAGTGCGTGTGGCGACGTTGTTGCAGTGAGCGGGGGTTTTGTCCCATGGGGGTGAAGGTAACTCAGGACGTTCGATTCGCAAAGAGAAAAGAGTTTAGCACGGCAACTAGCTGCTAATGAGAGTCTTCTTCATCGAGTCCAGCGCATATCCCCAGTGCTTTTTTGCGGAGGCTGCCGCTGTTGCTGATTTCAGTCTGAAGTGCTGAACTGCCACCTGGCACTTATCCGCGCCTTTAGGATAGATCCGGACCTCGATAATTGTGTCGTCTTCTCTATTAAAGCGAAGTGACTTGGGCGAAGTTGCGGTGCGAAGCGACAGTTGCTCATCAAGGAAGCTCCTACGCGAGCTGGCATTTCTCCAGGCTGCGAATGCCTTCTGCGCCGATACGGCAATGGTCCTGGATACTGAGATCTCGAAACCGGTCGGTTTCTGGTGCAGCACGCGGAGTCCTTTGGCCTGTTCGTAGCCGACCGTGACGGTCTGGCTCCACCAAGCCGAGAGGCCGCGTTCGCGGTGCAACCATGCGGCGATCTCTTTGTGGGGTTTCTCAAGAGACTTGGCGCGGTCGAGCACGGTGATCCACTGTGACCAGGTTTTGCCGGTTGCGGCCTTGATGGCGTCATCGCCGACACGTTCGGTGATACTGGCTGGTTTGGGCAT
>JAYRFH010000191.1:0-2642 GCA_041908405.1 Candidatus Zixiibacteriota bacterium | reverse complement strand
GGTCAGGATCAGGAACCCAAAGAGTGTGACCTCCATCCCGGAACTCGGCCAGGGAGTGAATATTCCGCAACTGCAAAGCAGCAGAGTCGCCATTGCCGAAGTCGTTTTGCTCACGCCCTCCGCGAACCCGTAGCTGAACGCAACTATGCCCACTGTCGCCAGCACGAACACCCATGCCAGAGCCTTCGCCAATGAGATTGTTTCCAATCCCAACCAGTTTCCGACCCCCAATAGAAACACCCAAAGAAAGGTCGTATATCCTTCGACCCGTTCTCCCACATTGAATACTAATCCGTCACCATTGGCGAAATTCTCGCTGTAGCGGAACGAGATAAAAGCATCATCCAACATCCAGGGAGAGATCAGAAAATTGTGGATAACCACTGCCGCCAGGCCGAGAGCCAAACATATCCACCAGATCATTCTTCCCTGTCCGGCTGCTACCACGCTATCTGGGATCTCAATCTCCAGCTCTGTTCCGCGTCTCTTCATGCGAAATAAAGTAGAGGTCGAGAATGGATTCTGCAAGAAGTTCTTCCGCGCATCTCATTGGGGATTGCTAAGCTATAGCTTTCGTGTTATGATTCTGGCTGGCCGATGGATGGTTCGCCGGGAGATGCGACCCCGCCGGTCACTTGCGGACCCTCAACTGCCGTGCGTGGAGTCACTATGCGTAGTCGATTCTCTTCGTTCGCTCTCACAGGTTTTCTCCTGCTGAGCTGTGCTATCCTCCTCTGTTCACTCGGTTGCTCAAAATCAGATACGGGACAGACCGTTGACAAAACAGTCGCGCCCGTGAAACTGACCATTGGAGTCAGTTTGCTGACGAGGACACACCCTTTCTATCAGGAACTGGAGGCGGGTCTTACCGAGGCGGCCGCCGCGCGAGGATATGATCTCCTCATCACCGCCGGCGAGTTCGATGTCGCCCGGCAGAAGGACCAACTGCAGGACTTCATTGTCAAGAAGGTCAACGCTATCATCGTTTCGCCGTCTGACTCCCGGTCCATCGGCACGGCTATCAAAGCCGCCAACGATGCCGGCATTCCGGTCTTCACCGCTGACATCGCCTGTCTTGCCGAAGGCGTCAAGATCATTTCGCATATCGCCTCCGACAACATCGCCGGCGGCAAGCTGGCGGCTCAGGCTATGGCCGAAGCGCTCGGCGGACAGGGCAAAGTTGCTATCATCGATCACCCCGAAGTCGAATCAGTCATTCAGCGTGTCAAAGGTTTTGAAGACGAGATCGCGAATCACCCGGGTATTCAGGTTGTCGCGAAACTGAGCGGCCACGGTGTCAAGGATCAGGCGTTTAGGACCGCCGAAGATATCCTGCAGTCCAATCCTGACCTCAAGGCGATTTTCGGCATCAATGATGACTCCGCTCTTGGTGCGCTGGCCGCGGTGGAGAAGGCCGGCAAGCTTGGCGAAGTGTTGATAATCGGATTCGATGCCGTCCCTGAGGCGCGCGAAGCTATCAAGTTCGGCAAGATATACGCTGATGTCATCCAGAAACCGCATGAGATCGGCGCCAAGACAATTGAGGCGATTGCGACCTATGTCGCGGGAAATCAGGTTCCTCCGACCATCCTGATCCCGTGCGGTCTCTTTACCAAGGCGGATGCTCAGTAACAGGATCACGTTCGACTGGTTGGGCAGTCAGTGAAAACAGACTCACCTATTCTCCTGCAGGTCTCCGGACTGCGCAAAGCATTCCCGGGCGTGCAGGCTATTGCCCACGGCTCACTGCAACTGAAGGCGGGGGAGATACATGCCCTGGTCGGCGAGAACGGAGCCGGCAAAAGTACTCTGATCAAGATCCTGACGGGCGTTCATACTCCGGACGAAGGATCAATTACGATCGACGGCGTCGAGCGCCGCTTTGGCTCACCTGTCGATGCGCATCGCGCAGGGATTGTCGCCATTTATCAAGAGTTCACTCTCGTTCCATCGCTTTCAATCTCCGCTAATCTCTTCCTGGGTCGTGAGCACACTCGATGGGGAGCTATTCAATCAGGCTCTGAATCGGTCAGAGCTAGCGAGATACTGAAACGCCTTGGCTTAACCTTTCATCCCGACACCCGCGTCTCTTCGCTGTCGGTCTCCGAACAACAACTTGTTGAGATCGCGCGGGCGCTGCTGGTTGATGCCCGCATCCTCATCATGGATGAACCGACCGCCGCGCTCACCCCTCGCGAAGTGAAGAGCCTTTTTGTCATCCTCCGCCAACTAACCGCGCAAGGTATCGGCATCCTTTTTATCAGCCACCGCCTGGACGAAGTCCTCGAGATTGCGGACCGCATAACGGTCATGCGCGATGGCGTTACAGTTTCCACAAATCACTCCACCGGTATGTCCCGACGCACCCTTATCGAGCTGATGGTCGGCCGTTCCCTGGACGACGAGTTCCCAAGAGGCACGGCATCACATGGCGAGATTCGCTTGGCAGTCACTGCACTATCCGGCGGCAAAGTGAAGGAAGTATCATTTTCGGCGAGAGCGGGGGAGATCATCGGCTTTGCAGGACTCATGGGCGCCGGTCGAACCGAGATGGCCAGGCTGATATTCGGCGCAGACAAAGCAACATCCGGCGAGGTCCGGCTCGACGGAAAAGTGCTCTACGTCGAGTCTCCACGCGATGC
>JAYRFH010000190.1:0-9746 GCA_041908405.1 Candidatus Zixiibacteriota bacterium | reverse complement strand
TTGTCGAACTTATCAGAAATCAGTATTAACATTCTCTATACCTCATACATCAGTCGGTTAACAGATTAACGACCATGCCATCTCTCAGTTTAGGTTCGAACCAGGTCGATTTAGGGGGCATCACCTGGCCGGCATCGGCGACTCTGAGGAGTTGCGCGATACTGGTCGGATAAAGTGAAAATGCCGCCTTGAATTGGCCGGAATTAACGAGTCGTTCGAGCTCCTGCGTCCCGCGAATACCGCCCACAAAATCGATCCGCTTGTCGGTGCGCAGGTTGACGATATTCAACAGCGGAGTCAGGAAAAGATTCGAGAGAATCGCAGCATCGATTGATTCAATCGGATGGCTCTGATCGAACTTCCCGGCTTTCGCTTCCAACGAATACCATTTACCGCCGACATACAGGCCGAACTGGTGTGCCTGCTGTGGGTCGATACGACCCGATGAATTTGATATCTCAAAATTCTCCGCGGCCGCTTTGAGCAGGGCATCCAGAGAATGCTCATTCAGATCCTTCACGACGCGATTGTAGGGGAGGATGTGCAACTCATGGTCGGAGAAGAGCACATTGAGGAAGAAATTGTAGCTCTCCTGGCCGGTATGTTTGGGGTTGGCTTCGCGAGAGCGACGGGCGATTTCCGAAGCGGCTTCGCTCCGATGGTGACCATCGGCGATATAGAGAAAGTCGATAGCCGCGAACGCGTCGACGATCTGTTTGATGGTTGCGTCGTTGTCAACCAGCCAGAGCTCGTGGCGAATGGCGTCGGCGGCCGTGAAATCGATCAACGGGGAGTTTGCTATCACCGAGCTGAATATCTTTTCAATTTGCGCGTTGCGTCGGAAGGTGGAGAAGACCGGGCCGACTTGGGCCTCGACCTGGGTGATATGATTGGCGCGGTCATTGACCTTTTCCGGTCGCGTATGCTCATGCTTTTTGATCTTCCCGGCGTCGTACTCGTCGACCGAAGTCAGCGCCACCAGGCCAAGTTGTTTGCGGCCGTCCATGGTCAGGCGATAGAGATAAAAGCAGGGTTTGGCATCACGGATCATGATGCCATCGCGCTCCAACTTCTTCAGGTTCTCCTTGGCGCGCTGGTACACTTCGGGAGCGTATGGATTGGCGGAATCAGGAAATTCCAGTTCCGCTTTATTGACGCGAAGAAAGGAGTGGGGGTTGCCATCGGCCATCGCCCGGGCTTCCTGGGTGTTGAGAACATCATAGGGTGGACAGGCGACCTGAGCGGCGAACTCTGGTTTCGGGCGAAGTCCCTTAAACGGGCGGACAATAGACACGCAACCTCCTGAGAAGCACAATTGTGAACAATTTCACAGTTGGATTATAATAAAGTGGAGTGAATAAAAAAACAGAAATTGGACACGGCTTTGTCACGGTGACAAAGCCGTAAATCAATACCCACGGCAGTGGGCGCCAAACCGTGCATCAGTATATGGCTGCGTCAGTTATCACGGGAGCCGCAGGCCCAGGGCGCGATAGACAAAACTCCATTCCTCGGCCACTTCCTCGGCCACTTTACTGACCGGTTTTCCCTGGCCATGCCCGGCCTTCCCTTCGACCCGAAGAAGGATCGGTTTTCCTGAACTGGTCGCGGCCTGCATAGCGGCCGCCATCTTGCGCGCATGGAGCGGATCTACGCGACTATCCGACTCACCCGCCTTGAAAAGCACCGCCGGGTAGGCAGTCCCCTTTTTGACGTTGTGATATGGCGAATACTTGAGCAGGTACTCGAACTGAGTCGAGTCTTCGGATGAGCCATACTCGGGAATCCAGACCCGCGCTATACGGAACTTGTGGTAACGGATCATGTCAAGCAACGGAACATCGCAGACCGCCGAGGCACAGATATCCGGGCGCTGTGTAATAACCGCGCCTATCAGCAGCCCGCCATTGGAGCCGCCATAGATGGAGAGTTTCGACGGATTGGTGTACCCCTCTTTGAATAGATATTCCGCGGCCGCGATGAAGTCGTCAAAGGTGTTCTGTTTGTTCTCGAGCATTCCGGCACGATGCCAGGCCTCGCCGTAATCTCCATTGCCACGGAGATTGGCCAGCGCATAGATACCCCCGTGGTACATCCAGAGGATCTTTCGACGGTTGAACACTGGAGTATCCATAGCATTGAAACCGCCGTAGCCATCGAGTACGCAGGGGTTGTTGCCGTCGAGCACTGTCCCCTTGGTGGTGACAATGAACATCGAGACCGGCGTGCCATCCTTCGAGTTGTACCAGACCTGCTTCATTTCAAGGTTGGAGAGGTCGAAGGGGCTGGTCATTTCGGCGAACAGCTCAGATTCTTTGGTGGAGAATTGGTAGCGGAACACAGTCGGCGGTTTGGAGAAGGACGAGAAGTAGTAAAACAGCTCATCGCCGTCATGCTCGCCACTGATTGAGGAGACGGTTCCGATGGTTGGCAGTTCGATCTTACCTTCTTCCGCGCCCTCAAGTGAAAACAGCTCGAGCACCGATTTGGCGTTGAGTATGCCGTTGATGACTATTCGATTTCCAATGACCGCTATTCCTGAGTAGACCACTGGGCGTTCAGGTATGATCTGGTGCCAGTTGGCCATCTGCGGCGAGCCGTAATTGCCGGAAAGGACCCGCTTGCGTGGGGCGGAATCATTGGTGCTCACCAGGAATCGGTCATTGAGAAGGGTCATCAAATACTGCGCGTCTTTTCCTTCGGTCAGTTTGATGAATGATGACGATGGGTCACGGAGATCTTTGAGATAAAGTTCGGATTTGGACCATCCATAAAAGACCGAGATACCCAGCCAGCGGCCATCGGGGGAAATATCGCAGCTTGGCCAGATCGCTTTGTCAGTCGTATCCTCGAAGATCAGCGGGTCGGATTCCCAGGGATGGCCGAGCTTATGGAAGAATATCTTCCGGTAGAAAACCTCGTCTCCCGCCGGAACCGTCCCTGGCGCGAGATTGCGGGTGTAGAAGAATCCGGAATTGTCCGGCATCCAGGCAACCGCAGCAGCATTCGTGAATGGGATCGAATCCAGCAACATCCCTTTGCTGCTGACATCCTTGAGGAACAGGGTGGTATGCTCTGAGCCGGATTGAGAGACTCCGTACGCGATGAGTGAGCCATCCCACGAGAGATAATACCAATCCATGGCGGAGGTGCCATCCTCCGCAAAGCTATTCGGGTCGATCAACACTTCATCCCGACCGAGTAGCCCATCCCGGACATACAGCACGAGGTGATTCTGGTCGCCGGACCGTCGCTCCGTGAAATAGCGACCATTGATCACCTGCGGTTGGCCAATACCGCCGGTAGAGAGGAATCTGGTCAATTCCTCGGTGATGCGGTCTTTATCCTCAAATCCATCGACATACAGCCTGAAGTGGTTGTATTGGGCGGTGCTCCATGTCTGCACCTGCGGGTCTTCGCTGTTCTCCAGCCAGCGGTACGGATCGGCGACCGGTGTACCGAAAATGGTGTCGACGACCGGCACAGTCCGTGTGGTGGGAGGAGCCGGGAGTGGCGCGGCGAACAGGTCTGTCGGAAGGAGCGCAATGAGATAGACCACAGCTACGAGCAAGAGACGGAAGCGAACGCGAAACATGGTAGACCCTCATGGTAGTCACGTCAATTACAGAGAATATACATGAGGAGGAAGCACGGCGATAGGGGGAAAAAAAACAGGCCGGTTAAAGCCGGCCTGTTGAATCCAGAAGGAGAATAGTCTACTTCAGGTGAGCGGCGATCAACTTGGTCATTTCGAACATGTTGACCTGCTTGCGTCCTTTGAAGATGGCGGACAGCTTCTCGTCGGCATTGATCATGCGGCGATTGTTCTTGTCCTGGAGGCCATTCTTCTTGATGTAATCCCACACGCGCTTGGTAACTTCAGTGCGGGGCATCGGACGCGCGCCTATCACCGCTCCAAGGTCGGCTGAGGGCATCAACGGCTTCATGAAAGCCGGATTCGGAGCACGCTTCGTCTTTTTCGCAGGCGCTCTCTTGGAGGCCTTCTTCGCGGTCGCCTGCTTTTTACTCGAAGCTTTCTTCTTGCCAGCCTTCTTGGTGGCTTTCTTGGTGGTCTTCTTGGCGGATTTCTTCGTCGCCTTCTTCGTGGCCTTCTTGGTGGCCTTCTTCGTCGTCTTCTTGCCAGCCTTCTTGGTGGCTTTCTTCTTTGCCATTGGCATTGTGTTGCTCCTTAGCATTGAGGGTTTGAGTTACTATGGGTTAAGTCGGTTTCCCTGTCTACTTAACTGTGAGATGCTTCCCTGAAAACATCTCGCATACCCATTTTCGCTGAAAAGAGTACGGTGTTTGAAAAAACATGGCAAGAAAAAAGTGACTATTTTCAGTAAATAATTGCTTTTTTTTAGAGAGCACTGAGACCCTACGAAGGTCAGTTTTACGAGAGAAATTGAGAATGTTGGCGGATGATCGTCACGCGCGACGCAACTCTATCACCGGTGCTTCGGGCGGACAACCAAGACGGAACGGGAACCAATGACCGACTCCCGACGACGTGTACAAGACCGAATTTCCTCTCCGATATTCACCCCAGAGATAGCGATCTTCCCAGTAGGAATCGAACACTGAACGCCCCATAAAACCGATCTGCCCGCCATGCGTGTGCCCCGCGAGTGTGAGCGATATCCCTCGGTCAGCGGCATGGTCGAAGGCGTCCGGACGATGACTCATCAGGATCTTGAACGCGCCATTCTGGCTGTCGCCGAGCGTGGTATCGATTGTCCGCTGGAAGAAAGTCGTCTCTTTCGCCCCCATCCGTCGGGGATCATCAATTCCCCCTATGAAAACGGATGTATTCCCGACCTTAAGATGCGTCCCCTGGTCGATGAAAAGCGGCACCGCGCTCCGGTCAAAGATGCTTCTGACCTGGTCGACGCCGCGGAAATATTCATGGTTTCCCAGAGTGGCAAACTGGCCATCGGGCGCCTTAAACTGCTCTATCAATTTGAGCGCATCGGGAAGTTGACTCAGGTCATCGGCGACATCGCCGGTCACCAGCACCAGGTTCGGTTTGAATTCGCGTGCTCGCTCGAGCACCTCGGCCAGATCATCGACGGTCGTGTAATGCCGAAGGTGCAGGTCGGAGAGGTGCAGGATCCGGTACCCCTGCAGATCCGGTGGGAGATCCGGTATCGCTATCTCTTTGGTGAAGACATTGACCGAGCCAAATGAGCGGGTGAAACCCGCCCCCGCCGCGGAAACCGCCGCAAGCGGGACAGCGGCGGCAATCCCTTTCAGGATGATCCGTCGATTGGAGTCAATCGCAGTGTCAGTTTTTCGATGGCGAAAGACATAGTCGACAAATCTGTTTATCAGGTGAAAAACACCCGAAATGGGGAGTGACAGTAACAGCGCGAACTGAAGGACAAATGCCAGCGCGGTGAGCAACATCCCCGGTCGCGAGAACCATTGATTCTGGTAATACTCTCCGAGTCCCCAAAGCCCCATGGCAACCAGGGTCACGACCGGCAGGAGCAGTGAGGTCCAGCGAATCAGTTTCTTTCGCCACCAATCGCGATTGAATCCCCAAAGCAGGAGGATCTGCAGCAGTCCAATGATGAGCGTGATGATGCTGATAAAACCGATAAACTTCATTCGTCTGGGTCCTGGATTCCTTGCTCAGTGCCTTCGCGAAAGCACTTTCCGGTATACGACATCGGCAAGCCGATTGTTCTCCTTAAACAGCAAACTATAGCATGGGTTTCCGGCGGCCGAATAGACTTTGACGCCACAGGGCGAGAAAAACCGCTCTCTCCCTTGAACTTTTTGAAATTGAAGCTGTTTTAGCTGGGGAAGAAAACAACCCCAATGAGCAACAACGACAGCAGTAATACCGCCGATATGGCGCTTGAGAACAAGTCCGAAAAGCCCGCTGTGAGCGGATGGCGACGTTATTGGCGATTTCCGAGATCCTGGAAAGAGGTCAAGGCGCTGGGATGGAAGTTCATTCTGGCGTTTGTGCTGTTCTACCTGATCCGGGATTCGATCCTCTATATCCTGATCCCGTACCTGATATATCGAGGGGTAATTAACTGACCTGTCGAGGGGGGAGTGACGCCATGAAAGCGTCATGTTCTGCCTTGATCTTGACCCTGTCACGGATCATCAATTCGTTCTCCCGTCTGATTCTCAGCAACAGGGCCTGAATTCCGCGCACTATCTCAACCAGTTCCTGATCGCTATAAACCCCTGTCCTGACGCGTGACTGCAGCAGGCGGCAGTGATGCAGCGCTAGTTGCTGGCGCTGGTGTATCTTGCGGTGAACCTTTAGCATGGCCGAGTGAAGCTGCTTCATCTGCTGGTGGTTGGCCAGGGCATTGGCCGAAGCCAGCATGATCTGGTGGAGATGCTCAATATCCTGCTCGGGGAGTTGTGGATGAAGAGCGACCTCGCTGCGGCGTTCCTCTGCCTCGATCTGCGCCACCAGCGCGTCGAATTGAGCGACCAGAGAGACCGCCGTGTGCCCGTTGTTGTCGATCATTGAAGGCATATCTATCCATAATCTATACGCGGGAGAATCGCGGACACAAGGGAAAAGAAAAACCGGCCCGTGAGGCAGGCCGGTTTCAAGAGAGAACTCATCGGGATTAGATGCCGTAAATCTCGCCGTATTTGGCGTGGAGATAGTCCATCAGCGGCTTGTGTGACAGCCCCTGACCGGTGACTTTCTTCGCCAGGTCGGTCGCCCGATAGCGCGAACCATGCTTATGGATATTTTCCCGCAGCCAGCCGAGCAGGCCGCTGAAATCGCCGCGCTCAAAGCTCTGCATCATATTCGGGATGTCGGTTTTCGCCTTGGCGAAGAACTGCGCCGAATAGAGGTTGCCGAGCGTGTATGTCGGGAAATAGCCGATCAACCCGGCCGACCAGTGGACATCCTGCAAGATACCATTGGAGTCCTTGTCTACTTCGATACCCAGGTAGTTTTTGAACCGCTTGCGCCATTCGCCGGCGGCATCTTTGGCGGGAAGTTCCTTGTTAAGCAACGCTCGCTCCAGCTCGAAGCGGAGCATGATATGCAGGTTGTAGGTCCCTTCGTCGGCTTCGACGCGGATATACGACGGCCGGACATCGTTGATGGCGCCGTAGAAGTCATCCAGATTGACATCGTTGAGAGAGTCGCGGAAAATCCGCTTGGCCTGCGGCAGGAAATAGACCCAGAACTGCTTGGAACGCCCGACCTGATTTTCCCACATGCGCGACTGCGATTCATGGATACCGAGCGAGGTGGCATCCCCCATCGGCATGCCGAAGTATTTCTTCTTATCGATCCCCATCTCATAGAGGGCGTGGCCGGCTTCGTGCATGATGCCGAACAGCGCGTCATTGAGACGATTCGGATTGTAGCGGGTCGTGATGCGGGTATCCCCCGCGCCGATTCCGGTGCAGAACGGATGGGTCGTGATATCAAGACGTCCGGCAGTGAAATCATACCCCATCGCGGCGGCGACTGCTTCGCCAAAGACGCGCTGGAGGTCGACCGGATAGGAGCGCTCGACTATGCCCGGGTCGGGACGCTTTTTAGCGTCGCGGATCTTTCCGAGCAGTTCGACAAGGTCTTTCCGGAGCGGTGTGAAGATCGCTTCGATCTCAGAGACCTTGGCACCCGGTTCGTAGTTATCGAGCAGAGCGTTGTACGGCTCTCCCTCGTACCCCAGCGCTTCGGCCTGCTGACGGGTCAGGTCATAAACCTTCTCGAGCCAGGGGGCAAACATGGCGAAATCAGACTTCGCTCGCGCGGTCTCCCACTCGGTCTCGGCGATGGTGGTGACACGGACGATCTCTTCGACCAATTTCTTGGGGAGCTTGGTCTCTTTGTTGTATTTGTGGCGAAGTTCACGAAGATTCGCCGCCTCCGGAGTATCTCCCTTGACTAAGTCCGTCGATTCGGCCTGCGACAGCAGGTCGCCGATCTTCGGGCTGGTGAACCGTTCGTGATACATGCCGGCGATGAGCGCCATCTGCTGAGAGCGGAACTCCGCCCCCTGCCGCGGCATATAGGTCCGCTGATCCCACGCGAGGATCGACGCGGTGGAGCCGAGCACGGATATCTCGTGCATCTCCTTGACTAATTCCTGGTAAGCTTCCTGGGGTGACATGGTCTGTCCCTTTACTGTATAATGCGTTCGTACCAATGTTCTTCGTGGTGGGTCGTGGCTGGAAGTATAGCCAAATCGGGTGCCGCTGGCAACCCCCACCGGTGACCGATTCACTTTCTTCCCAAGTGGCTTGTGCGGGTCACGCCTACCCCCTATATTCACGCCGACTTCAGCTCAGAAAGGGATCTTTGTGGCACACGCACGGAATTTGCAGGCGGATGCTTTGCTCGATAAAGAATATCCGGTTTTGGACAAAGGGTTTGTCCGACTGATCGACTATATGGGGGATGACAACGCTATCGTCCAGGCGGCCCGTGTCAGCTATGGCGAAGGGACTAAGAAGGTTCTCGAAGACCGCGGCCTGATCCGCTACCTGATGCGCCACCGCCACACGACCCCATTTGAGATGGTCGAGTTCAAGTTCCATGTGAAGCTCCCGATCTTTGTCGCCCGCCAGTGGATACGCCATCGGTCGGCCAACGTGAACGAATACTCCGGCCGCTACTCGGTGATGAAAGAGGAGTTCTATTTCCCGCCGGATGAGGATATCCGGAAGCAGTCCAAGCGGAATAAGCAGGGGCGCTCCGAGGAGGAATTGCCGGCTGAAATACGCAACCGGTTCATCGCCTATCTCCAGCAGTCGAGCAAGGATGCGTACGATAAATACGAGGAGTTCATTGGCGAAGGATTGGCGCGGGAACTTGCGCGCATCAATCTCCCCCTCTCGCTCTATACCGAGTGGTACTGGAAGATAGACCTGCACAATCTTTTCCATTTCCTCCGTCTTCGCATGGATGACCACGCTCAGAAAGAGATCCGGGTCTATGCCGATGTCATGGCGGAGATGGTGAGGACGATCGTCCCGATGGCGTACGAGGCATTCACCGATTACGCGCTGAACGCCGTCAATTTCTCCGGGCCCGAGCTGAAGCTTCTCCGCGACCACCTGAGCGGTGTGCCGGAGGATGTGGACGCGCTGGTGGCACGCGGGCTGTCGATGCGGGAAGCGACGGAATTTCAGGCGAAGCTCAAGAAAATCAGCGAGCTATGACGATGACCGCGCGCGAACGCCGTAAATAATTGCCCGCTAAGCATTTTCACCTTGACACCAACTCCGTAATCAGTTACCTTGATAGTGCTCGCCATAGGACTTATCCAGTGGGCGCCCGTATGGTGTGTCGACTGGAGGACCGATGGTTTTCGCGGATCGGTTTGGTTGATATTAGGATGATCGCAGGAGAGTAGATGGACGGTTGCTCACGTCCGGCAGACGAAAGTCTGCGCCGTCTCGACTTCCAATCTCCCCCCTGTTAGATTTCCGGATTTATAACTCACCTAGTGTGGTGGTTCGTGTGATCGTAGCCCACCATTTATGGTGGGGCACAAAATAGAGTGGGATGCCGCTCGTTACGCGTCAGGCGTGTTCTACGTCTGGTAGCTGGTAACACAGCGCCACTAGGAAGATGGGATTACGCAAGTAAGACCGTTTTCCGATTGAACAAGAGGCCCTCGTGAGAGGGCTTCTTGTTAGGTGGATATGGGATTTCAAATCTACCTGATTATCACCAACTTCCCTATCTGCACCGGGCCGGAATCGGGTTCGACGGACCAATAGTATAGGCCGGACTCAAC
>JAYRFH010000189.1:0-4354 GCA_041908405.1 Candidatus Zixiibacteriota bacterium | reverse complement strand
CAGTGGCACCGTCATCCGTCAATGATACGTTGACCGAGACCATTCGCGCGTTCAATCTGGCAGAGCGTTTCCGGACTCCCGTGACGATCCTGCTTGACGAAGTGCTCGGCCATATGCGCGAGATGGTGACCATCCCAGAACCGGGCGAATACGAGATCTTTAACCGCGTCAAGCCGACGGTTCCGCCGGACAAGTTCGAACCGTTTGCCATGACCCCGAATTTGGTTTCGCCGATGCCGTCATATGGTGAAGGCTATCGGTACAATGTCACGGGCTTGACCCATGACACGATGGGGTTCTCGACCAACCGTGCCGACGAGATCTGGCCGAAACTGGATAAGCTCAAAAACAAGATAGAGCATTATACCGACGAGATCACCAAGCTCCGTGTCGAGATGATGGATGACGCCGAGGTGGCGTTCATATCATACGGTACGGTTGCCCGTACGTCGATGCAGGCCGCTTCGATCGCCCGTAAGGCCGGCGCCAAAGTGGGTTCGATCCAGCTCTATACCATCTGGCCGTTCCCGGATAAACAGTTGATAGAACTCTGCGCCCGATGCCGCAAGGTTATCGTGGCCGAACTGAATATGGGGCAGATAGTGCACGAGGTCCGTCGCATCCTGCCGCGCGATATCGAGATACACACCGTGCAACGTTATGACGGCGAGATACTGACGCCAATGCAGTTGCTCGAGAAGGTGGAGGAGGTGCTCTAATGGCAACTACAGTCGAAAAACATAAGTCCGACGTTATCCTGACCTATCTTCGCCCGCGGAAGAAATTCCCTTCAGTCTGGTGCGCGGGATGCGGCAACGGGATCGTCATGAGCGCCCTGGTTCGCGCTATCGACAACCTCGGACTGAACAAGGACGAAGTGATCATGGTCTCCGGTATCGGCTGTACCAGCCGTTTGCCGGTTTATCTTGATTTCAATTCTTTGCACACGACCCACGGCCGCGCGCTGGCATTTGCGACCGGTGCCAAGTTCGCCCAGCCGAAAATGAAGGTGATCGTTATCACTGGCGACGGCGACTCACTGGCTATCGGCGGCAACCATTTTATTCACGCCTGCCGCCGAAATATCGATATCACCTGCATTCTGATAAATAACTACATCTACGGGATGACCGGCGGTCAGGGCTCACCGACCACGCCGGCAGGCTCCTTCTCGACCACCACGCCGTACGGCAACGCGGAAAAGGCGTTTGACCCCTGCGCGTTGGCTCAGGCGGCCGGTGCGTCATTTGTCGGACGCCAGACGGTACACCATGCGCCTCAACTCGAGAAGCTCATTATGAAGGCGATCCAGCATAACGGATTCTCGCTGGTCGAGGCAATGTCCAATTGCCATACCTATTATGGCCGTTTGAACAAGCAAGGAGACGCGGTCTCGATGATCAAGATGTTCAAAGAGCTCGCGGTGCCGCTTTCCAAGGCGAAAACCATGACGCCCGACGAACTGCGCGGCAAGATCGTGACCGGAGAGCTGTACGAGGATAACATCAAGACCGAATTCTGTGACGAATACCAGAAGATGGTCGATACGCTGGCGGCGAGGAAATAGTCATGGCCAAAATTCTCGACAAGATACAGATTCCGCAGGATCGCTTTGAGGTTCGCCTCTCCGGTTCCGGTGGTCAGGGGATGATCCTCGCGGCCGTGATCCTCGGTGAAGCGATCGGCGGCGGCGACGGACGGAATGTCGTTCAGACCCAGTCGTATGGTCCGGAAGCCCGCGGGGGCGCGTCGAAATCGGATGTCGTGATCTCCTCCAACGAGATTTTCTATCCGAAAGCGATGAAACTCGACATGCTCCTCGCGATGACGCAGGAGGCGATGGACAAGTATTACGAGGATCTCAAGGAGGGTGGAACACTGGTGGTCGATACGACTCTGGTGACTCACGTTCCGACTGAGAATTACTATGGTCTGCCATTCACGCGTCTGGCCCGCGAAGAAGCCGGGCACGTCATGGTGGCCAATGTTATCGCGCTGGCCGCGATCGGTGAGCTGACCGGGTGTGTTTCCCGTGAGGCTTTGACCGAAGCGGTGCTGGCGCGCGCTCCGCGCGGGACCGAAGACAAAAATCGCAAAGCGATCGAGATCGGTTTCCGCGAAGCGGCCAAGATCAAGAAATAACGAACACTCTGTTTGAGGTGACCTGTTTGAAAACAAGAACTTTGCTGATGATCAAGCCGGACGCGACCGATCGTAACCTGATCGGCCACGTCATTAACCGTCTGGAAAAAGCCCGCTTCAAGCTGGTGGCGCTGCGTATGCTCCGCCTGACCGAAGCTGACGCCCGCCGCTTTTACGCGGTGCACGAAGGTAAACCGTTCCTCAATGATCTGGTCGCCTTCATGACCTCCGGGCTGGTTGTGCCGATGGTGCTCGAGAAAGAGAACGCGGTCGAAGATACCCGTGCCCTTATCGGCGCCACGAACCCCGAGAAGGCGGCCTGCGGCACGCTGCGCTGGGAGATCGGCCTGAATATCGAGAAGAATTCCGTGCATGCCTCGGATTCGGATGACAACGCGAAGATCGAGATAGCGTTTTTCTTCCCGGAACTGAAGTAAGCACTCAGGTTTCGCCCATAGTTAGAATGGGCACGACATAGGACTTTGGGTTGGCGTGGATCATGGAGATTCATTTGGCATATGGAGGGTCTGCACTGAAAGTCACACTCCCGGATTCGGTGGTGGTTGACCAGTTTGCGCCTATGCCGTTTACGTCGCCTGTCTCCTATGACGATTTTTGTCTGGAAGCTGACCGAAGCGGAGTGGAGCAATTCCTCTCCGCTTCTGCGTTACTATTTGTCGTTAACGACGGATATCGCCATACCCCAACGGCGCAGGTGCTGGAGTGGCTAGAAATTCGCTATCCCGGCACGATTGACCGCGCCAATTTCCTGGTTGCCACCGGAACGCATAAGCCACCCACCGAGGAACACTACAAGAGCATCTTTGGCAAGTATCGGGCGCAGGTGCGCCCGCGTGTTCATTATCACGATGTAACCGACAGCTCTGCAATGGTGCAAGTCGGCACGGACTGGTTTGGCCAGCCGGTGTCTGTCAATAAACTACTGAAACAGTTTGAAGCGATCATAGTCATCGGCTCAGTTGAACCGCACTACTTTGCCGGTTACACTGGTGGACGAAAGGGAATATTCCCCGGCCTCTGCGATCTGGCGACCACCACTCGAAATCACAATATGGCGAATTCACTCGAGGCGGCTCCGCTTCGACTCAAAGGGAATCCCGTTGCCGACCATCTGCAATCGCTTTTGGCGTTTGTGTCCGACCTGAATATTGTTTCTATTCAGGTTGTGGCGGATATCTCGCATCGCATCGGCGCTATTTGTATCGGCTCGCTTGAGAACAGTTTCACGAGGGCCGTAGCTGTCGCTGAAAAAGTCTACGCGCAACATGTCACCGCGCCATATGACGCGGTCCTCTGCGAAGTTCTCCCGCCGCTCGACAAAAATATGTACCAGGTGCAGAAAGCGGTGGAGAATTGTCAGGCGGCAGTCAGGGACGGTGGCACGCTGATCAATGTAGCCGCGTGCAAAGAGGGGATAGGCTCAGAACATTTTTTCGACGAAGCATCACGATGGGATTCCGTCAACAATCGCCCCGGCGATGGCGTCTATCGTTTTGGCTCCCACAAACTGACTCGGATGGTACTGCATCAACGGCGTATTAACGTCTGTCTGAAATCTGAACTCCCGGATGCGGATGTCAGCACTGTGTTCTATCATCCTGTGAAGGATGTCGGGAGTCATCTCGCCAAACAACTTGGCAAAAATGTCCGTGTCGCGGTCGTCCGGGACGCCGCGCATACCGTACTGTCACTAAATCATTCAACATATACAATTAGTTCAACCCAAGAGAGGGTAGTATGAATAAGAAGATCGCCGTTATCGGCGCTGGTAATGTGGGCGCGTCATGCGCGCTTTATCTGGCAGAAGCGAATTTCGCCGATGTCGTCCTCGTGGATATCGTCGAAGGGATCCCGCAGGGGAAAGCTCTCGACCTGACACAGGCTGGCCCGGTGCGCGGCTACAACAGCCGGGTCACCGGTTCGAATGATTACGCCGATATCAAAGGCGCGGATATCGTCGTGATGACCGCCGGTCTTGCCCGCAAGCCCGGTATGACCCGCGAAGATCTGCTCATCAAGAACGCAGAGATCGTCGGCATGGCCGCGGAGAATATCAAGAAGTACGCGCCAAACGCGTTCGTCCTGGTCGTCTCCAATCCGCTCGACCTGATGACCTTCCATATGTTCAAGGTCACCGGTTTCAAGACGAACAAAGTATTCGGTCAGGCCGGGGTGCTTGATTCGATCCGCT
>JAYRFH010000188.1:0-6347 GCA_041908405.1 Candidatus Zixiibacteriota bacterium | reverse complement strand
TCGGATCGATTCAGCATCCAACTCCTGCATCAGGTACATCGGCAATGGTGTCACTTTGCGCTGGAGATAGAGATGATGTATCACCACATATTCACGCTCGACAGTCACCGAGCCGGTCGCCGCCGTAACGAACTCCTTGAGCAGGTCGATGGAGAATCGTTTGCGCTTGAAGCGGAGATTTTCGAACTCCTGTGTGTCAACCAGCCGTCCAACGCGATCCCGATGACAGACGAACGCGTACTGCTTGACGATCTCCTCGCGCGTGGTCCGTTTGCTCGTGGTCTCATCGCTCCGCAGGAAACAGGGTCGATCTTTGATGACCTTGAAGACATAACCGAAGTCCGGCATGGTGAAGCCGATCATCACCGCGCCCTCTTTGCCGGGGGCGATCATGAATTTCTCGCGCGATTCATGCACGAAACCATGCAGCATCCGATAGAACTCAGTCTTGCCTTGTTTGGTATAGCCGAGCGAAAAATAGAGATCGGAGAGTGGTTTGGATGGGAGGATCGAGCGAAGGAACTCCAGCAATTCATGGTGCCACTTCACCTGCACATGGAAATAGCTGAACGCGAAGGAGAAAACAATGCTGGCATCAGACTCCTCCAGCAGTGCGGTGTCGACAAAGATCCCGTCGAGGCTGTTATAAAGCGGGAGGATGAGTGGAAGGATCTGGTTGTCCGCCCTGATCCGTCCGACCAGGTAGGCGACTTTGTTGCGGAAAAATGGCGCCATCACCATGTCGATATCAAATCCCGCGCTGTAGTGGAGGATCGGCCAGACGCGCAGATTGATCTCCTGCGCCACCATGGCGGCATCGAACGCCAGGTCCCGAAATGGAGTCTCAAGTCCGAACTGCCGGAGCATTTCGGCCACTACTCGTTCAGTAGGGCCGGTGACATGATAGGTGCGATAGACTTTCTTGATCGGGGAGCGCTTGAACCCCGGAGGTTTGATGCTGAAAAACTCAATATCGCGGTCGATACCGACTGTCTGGAGGATTTTGCGCGTGGTCGAGTTGTAATAGGTTTCCGCGAGATCACGGTCGTAGCGTCCGCGAATGGCGACGCGGTATTGGGATTTTATCTGTTTCCAGGCACGCCGGTCACGTAGTGACTCGCCAAGGCACTGCCCGAGCATTTTTTCAGCGAGCGTGAGGGAGTTCTCATAGAGGTCGAGGCGCATGGTGGCGATACGCTGGCGTTCTTTCCAGTCCTGTTGTTCAAAGACCAGGCGGGACATGCCGGTAAGGCGCTCGAAATCGGCGCGATGTTCATCATGCATGGCGAGGATAAGATGAGCGGCGTGCGAGATGATGGCGGACGGAACCTGGGATGTGCGAGCCATACGTCCTCCTCGACGTGGTCACGAATATCCACTATCAATATAGGCGCTGCTCAATTGTTCTGCAACTGGGATGCGAACGGTAAACGCGGTTAACGAGCGCGTTCCGGGTCGGGGAAATCGCGGTAGAGGGCGGCCTGCGTCCGACTGCAGGCGGCATAGACCGGGATATGGAGGCGTTCGATCTCTCCGGAGCGGCTCGCGACCATGCCAAAGGCGGCATCAAGCTGGGCCAGATCCCGGGCGGCGACCACTATGTGGAACTCACCTAACTCGGATGGCCCGAATCCGAATTTGCGGCGGGTGAGGGTAAAGTACTCGATCAGGCCGTGGTCTTTGAGATTGCCGAGGTAGGCGTCGACCGCGGCACAGAACTCGAGATCTTTGTGGGAGTCTCGAAGGTCGGCCCAGATATGGAGGTAATTCATCGGACGCGCTCCTTGTCCGGGAAGTCGCGATAGAGCGCGGATCTGAAGTCGGTTACCGCGGAATAGACTTTGCGATGGAGATCTTCAATATCACCCGCGCGGCGAGCCACTACAGAGAAGGATGACTCCAGTTGGGCCAGATCGCGAACTTCGATCACGATATGAAACTCGCCCAGTTCGGCCGGGCCAAAGCCGAATTTCCGGCGGGTAAGAGAGAAGCCTTCGATCACCTGCTTCTGTTTAAGCGCGCCGAGGTAGGCATGCACATTGTCGCAAAACTCGATATCCTTGTGACTGTCAACGAGGTTGACCCAGATGTGGTAGTAGTTCACGGTAGTTCCTGTCAATAGAAGTGGTGGGGGAATATGCGTTGATGAGAGTGGAGTCGTCAATCGTTTTGCGATGATTTTTGTCGGGATTGGCAAGTAAGGGGGTTGCGCGCCGCGCGCGATGATGTATCTTACTGGAAGACAGTCACTAGTGCACGCACACCGGGCGGCTTCGGCCGCTGTAGATAGATGTTGTCGGCGCAGGTACGCGCTATCCATGACAGATACTGGGAGGTATCAGATGCGTGCATCGACCATTTCGCTCGCGCTTCTTCTCGCGCTGGTTCTCTGTTCGTGTCAACCCTCGCTCCTGCCATTCTATACAACCTTCGATGAAATTGAGATCCCGACGATCGTCGGGGAGTGGTACGAGGCGAGCGAGGATGACAGCAGTATCTATTACACCATCACCGGTGATTCGAACGGATACCAGGTGGTGTACCATCAGGGTGACACGATCAAAGAATATGAGGTTCACGCGTTTGTTATCGACAAGCTTACCTTTCTCGATGTCGTCCAGGTGCCGACCTACTCGGAAGACGCGTTGAACAACGATCTCTTTCTGCAAGAACATCTGGTAGCGCGGATCATAATGTACCCGGATAGCATGCAGCTTGGATTCCTCAACAGCGAGTGGTACGCGGAGATGATCGATGAAGAGGAGATCACGGCGCCGTTTCTCGTGATGGAGTCCGGCTATCTTATCACCGCGACCGCGGAACAGATGCGGCCGGTGCTAAAGAAGTACGGCGACGATATCGACGCATTCCCGCCGACCACGCTCTATAGATTGGCGAATAACTAGAGTTTACGATTGAGGCGGGCGATGATCAGGTTGCGGGCCGCTTGCAATGCCTTGCCGCGGTGCGAGACCTGATTTTTCTCATCCAATGTCATTTCGGAGAATCGCTTGCCGAGCGGGGGATAGAAAAAGACGGGATCGTAGCCGAAGCCGCGATCTCCTTCGACTGTAGTGGTGATAAATCCGTCAGCCACGCCTTCAACTGTCTCTACAGAGCCATCTTCCCAGACAATGGCTATCACACAGCGGAACCGGGCGGTCCGCTTTTCCTGCGGGACACCGGCCATTTCCAAGAGCAGTCTGGTGTAATTGTCTTTGTAGGTGACATTCTCACCGGCGTAGCGGGACGAATATACCCCGGGCGCGCCGTCGAGGGCATCGACCTCAAGACCGCTGTCATCGGCCAGGGCCGGAAGTTCACAGAACTCGGAGATCGCGCGCGCTTTCAAGACGGCGTTCTCGACCAGCGTCGAACCGGTTTCTTCTGGGTCGGGGAATTCGAGGAAATCATCGGCGGTCAGGATAGTGACCGGAAGTTCTTCCAGAAGTTGTTTGATCTCCGTGACCTTGTCGCGATTGTTGGTAGCGAGGACGAGTTGCATCTGGTTACTAGCGCTGCGTAATAGTGGTCAGGTTCGGGAGCGCGAAGATATCCGATGGCGCGATAACTGGTTCTTCAAGGGGGACATTGTCGCCGTAGCGTCGATTCAACTGCTCTTTGACGATCGGGTGGTCGAAATTGTACTCCTTGAGCTTGCGTAATTCGCCAAGGTCCACGCCGATCGCGTGATAGGCTTTCCAGACCAGTTCTGAGCAATAGAGTTGGTCGTCGGACCAGTTGAATTGTCCATCATAGGAACGTCCGAGGAATCGCTCGGCGACAGCGCGCATGCTGTCGACGCGTGCGTCAGTGAGAATCGTATCCGCTCCCGAGATTCGTTTGACCCAATATTTCTGTTCTGCTCCCCGAGCGGTGAACTCCTCGAAAGTCGAATATCTAACCGTTCCTCCGGCCTCGATCACCCAGGGTTGTCCGTCCCGGAGGAAGAGTATTCCCATATGAGTGATCTCTGATCCGGTAACGAGCGAAATAGCCGTGCTGAGATTGGAGAGCGACCGGTGAAAAACGATATCGCCATCTCTTAGGATCGCGGTGGAGTCATTGGCCGCAAACGAAACACTGGCGACGCAGAGGAGAACGGTCGCTGAAAGGAAGATGATATTCCGTTTCTTAGTCATACACGCGATCCTAGTACCGGCTGATATCCACGCGCGTGATATTGTCCACGACTTCGCCGAGGAAACGGGTGGCGACAGAGGAAAACTTCTCCGGAACATCGGAGACAAAAAACTTGTGCTCGCCGGGGATATTTTGCCCCTTTGTCGTGGCCGCGTTCAGCATCTGTTCAGCGGCCATCAGTTCACGCGCCACTCGGGCGGTCTCTTCGCCGGAGTCGATAAGCATTACCTTGTCCCCCATGACATCGGCGATAACGTGTTTCAGGAGCGGATAGTGAGTGCAACCGAGGATGAGGGTATCGACATCAACATCCTTCATTGTCTTCAGATAATCGCGGGCGATGAGATACGTCGCCTCTTTGTTGATATACCCCTCTTCCACCAGCGGCACGAACAACGGACAGGCGAGGGAGAAGACCTTGATCTTGGGGTCAATGTCATGGATCGTTCGCGCATACGAATTGGAACTGATCGTGGCGACCGTGCCGATTACGCCGACCCGACCGGACTGCGTGCGGGCGATCGCGGCCTTGGCACCGGGTTCGATCACGCCGATCATCTGGACATCGTGCTGCTTGCGGACATCGTCAAGCGCGACCGCCGACGCGGTATTGCAGGCGCAGATGATGAACTTCACGTGGTGTTCGGTCAGGAACGCGACATCCTGATGTGTGAACTGGGTGATGATCTCTTTGGAACGACCGCCGTACGGAGCGCGGCCAACATCACCAAAGTAGATGACATCCTCATGCGGGAGGATCTTGAAGAGCTCTCGCGCGACCGTCAGGCCGCCGACACCGGAGTCGAATACACCAATGGGAAGTTCCATATCACCTACTCTTCGGTTGCGGGGGCGTTGTATTTGTCCGCGAATTCCTTGATCGCCTCATAAATGCCTGCGGCCACTTTCTTCTGATATGCCGCGCTCTTCAGCAGCTTGACCTCGGCACGATTCGAAATGAACGCGGACTCGATCAGGACCGACGGGGTGAAGACCTTATTGAGGACGAAAAAGCCCGCCTGGTCGACGCCGCGCGCCGGAGTCTCCAGCGTTTTGCGGAACTGACGGTCGACCATCAGGGCAAACTCGTGCGACTCGGCTTGGAATTCGGTCATCAGCATATCATTAAGGATCCCCATAATGGGATCCTCGGGGGAGAGCCCAGTATCGGTATTTTCTTCTGTATCTTCTTCTTCGCCTGCGGTGTCGCCTGAGGACTGCATTTCGCGGACGAAGTAGCTGTTTTCGAGCTGTTCGACCGCGCGAGCGGAGTCATTCTTCGCCGGAGCCAGGAAGAATACATTCCATCCATTGGCCTTGCGGCTGGGGGAGGCATTCGCGTGGACCGAAATGAAGAGGTCCGCGCCGGCCTTGTTAGCGATATCCGCGCGCTCCTGCAGGGTCAGATAAGTGTCGCTGTTGCGGGTCATGATGACCTTGAAGCGGCCATCGGCACGCACCATATCGGCAAGCTGGCGAGCTATCGCCAGGGCGACATCCTTCTCGCGCGTTTTATCCGGGCCGATCGCTCCGTAGTCCTTGCCGCCGTGGCCGGCATCAACGACTATCACATCGATTGTGTTGTCTATAATAGCGACTGAGTTCTGCTTGGATGAGACCGGCGTGGCCGACGAGTCTATTTGAAATGTTACATCGGGAACCGCTATCTGAATTCGCGTCGGGTCCTGCACCAGTTTATGATGGGTTGTTTTGACTTTCTGCAGGGCCTGTCTCACCTGGAAAGATATCTGCGCGACGCCGTCTTCCTGGATCGCCTGCAACTTGACCAGCAAGCGTGAGTCGAGACGCGACTCGATTCTCCCGATATTCAGTTTCCCGTTCCGGATCGAGACATTGATCCAGTTCCCTTCGGTGACAAAGACCGAGTAGGCGAGAGGATCGGTCAGAGTGATTTCGATAAGCAGGCCGTTGGCCTTGGCGGAGAAATCGATATCGGTGATATTGTACTTCCCTTTTTCGGAATTAACGATCGCTCCCTTTTTGTCGAACTGGATGCGATCCGACGAGATGCGATCGACAAAGGGGAGGAAGGCCTCAGCGGGGAGATAGACATCCCCTTCCTTGTATTCGCTTGGGTATACCAGATTGAAAAGCGAGTCATTCAGCCGGAAGTACGGGGAGCCGATGACGAATGAGAATCGATTTGAACCGACGATGTAACTGACTTCGTGTCCCGGGATCTC
>JAYRFH010000187.1:0-8059 GCA_041908405.1 Candidatus Zixiibacteriota bacterium | reverse complement strand
TGCGCACTAACCTCAACGAATTATCCCACCTCTTCGCCAGTGAGCTGGCGATGTCCTGCAAAAAGATCGCCATCTACTCGCCGGATCATCCGGTCGGTCAGAAAGCGCTCGAAAAACCATTTCTCCTGCTGGCCAAGTTCTTCCAATTCCGTTCGAGTGTCACGGTTGCGGTCCAGCGGACCAACCTGATCATCTCCAATATCGCGCTCAAGGATGCGGTCTACCATTCGCAGATCATCCAGCCGATGCAGATGAATGATATCACCGTCCTGCTTTTCGACCAGCATGTCTCGATGAAAGAGTTCGGCGTCTTCATGGAGCGCTTTGTGAAGCGCGTTAAGCAGGATGACCCCAATTATCATTTCATGACTTTTCTCTCCCGGCGCAATATCAAGTCGATCGAATGCAACACCGAGCGAGCGTTTAAGCTCTACGAGGATCAGCGTCAGTACCGCGGCGAGGTAGAAGATGATTTCTCGGTTCGACGTTTCGCCCTTGACCAGCTTGGCACTGATCCGGTCGTATTGGCGCAACTGGCCGAGACACCGGATTCCGGTCTGCCGGATTACGGGATAGATTTCCAGCCGTCGCTCATTCGCTATCTGATGCCTGAGCGTATTACCTCGCTGCCGCACCGCGATTTCCGCAAGGAACTGGAGCGGCTCTCCGCGGTCATCTCCAATCAGTCCGAGGGTGATACCGAGCGAGAAAAAAATGTAAAGACGTTCGTCTCGTTGCTCAAGCTGGCGGAATTGCATCCGGAGTCGGCCAATATTCTCAAGCAACTCTCGACCTTCAACCTCAACTCCGCACAGAGTTCTGCGCCGAGAGCGATCGACCCCAAAAGCTCCACCGGCAAAATCAAAACCGAGGCGGTGTCGCAGATAGAGAACCTGCTCGAAGAATACTGCTCGCCGGGGAATATTTCGTACGATATCACGCCATTCTCCGATGCCTTCGAGCGTCTGCTCAAGACCGGGCTGAAAGAAAAAGCCAATAATATCCTGAGCCGTCTGACCGAACTGCTGAGTGACTCCAATCCAGGTCGTCGTCAGCAGGCGCTCAGCCTGATCTCTCGCGCGGTCGATCAGCTCAATTTCCAGACCGACTATCAACTGTTTGAGGATCTGGTCAAACGTGTCGTGATCCAGTTGACCGCGCGGCGCGAGACCTTTGAATATTCCGAATTGATCTGGCGCATCTGCGAGCGTGCCATTCGCGAGCGGAAATTCGCGCTTATGGCCGAGATCGCCAGTTGTATGGCCAGTCGTCGTATCCTCGATGGCAGCGTCACAGTCTACGACTCCATGGCGGTGAAAAAGGCATTCGAGTCGCTTAATCGCTCTGAAATTGTCGAGCGGCTCATCAAAGAGACGATCAACGCCGATCACGAGACCGGCAACCAACTCAAGCGGATCATGGTGGCGGTCGGCTCCGAAGAGATCGCGTTCGCGCTTTCGCAGATAGTCGCGCATCCGCTTCGCCAGGTGCGCCAACAGGCGCTCCGTATTCTGGCGGAGATGGGGAGATCTGCCCTCGTCGTGTTCTCCCGGATCGTCAACGATGATAACTGGTTTGAACGCGAGATGGGTCGTCAGGAACTCCCCGACAACAAGTGGTACCTTGTCCGCAACTCTATTTTCGTGCTGGGGAATCTGCGTGACACCGATGCTGTCGCTCCACTGCGCCTGCGTATCTCCGATAACGATATTCGTGTCCGGCGCGAGATTGTCGCCGCGCTGGAAAAGATCGGTGGGGAAGAGGCGGTCGACCTGCTTCTGCTGATGGCTGAAGATCCCTCCCATGAAATTCGTGAGACCGCTATCGCGGCGATCGGCGTAATCGGCACGACCGAGGTTGTCCCGATGTTGACTGACCTGCTCAACCGCAATTCCAGCGAAGCGATCAAAGTCATTTCGGTGCTGGGGAAACTTGGTGGCAACGATGCCCGTGAATTCCTCAGCAAAGTGCTCATCAACGAAGATGACCTGACTACTATCTCGGCCGGCCGTCATTCCAAGGATGATCTCCGCCTGGCGATCATCAGGGCATTAGCGACGATCGGTGACCGTCCGGCTATCAATCATATCCGTGAATACCGGGACTCGCTCTCGGCGGCCCAGAAATTCCTTTTCAAAAACTCCCCGCTCCAAAAAGCGATTTCAGAGATACTCTCTCGAGGCTAATCCAGGTTTGACAGAATGGCACTCCAACGGTGTCATTCTGTCCGATTGACTGCCAATCCGGCACGTCAAAGACGCCACTTTGGCAGTCGATTCTCCCCTAATTCTCCATAGAAAATCGTAACATATTGTACTACAACGTGTTATGTGTTTTGGCACATCCCTTGTATTACTCTCTGTCAGAAAGAATAGACAAATTGATTGGAGAGATTACGATGACTTACTGCGTGACGATCAACCGCAAACAGGAAAACGACAACAAACAATACAGACGAGGAGGTTCAACCATGAACAACGTACTAGTTCGCCCTGAAACCCGTTTTGGCCACGAGATCGATCGGATGGTCTCGGATATCTTTGGTTTCCCGCAATTCCGCTGGGACGCGGACGCTGAGTTCCACCCGCGCGTCAATATCAAGGAGAGCAAAGACAACATTGCCCTTGAGTTCGAGCTGCCGGGCATGGAGAAGAAAGATATCAAGGTCACCGTCAAGGACGGCAACCTGATCGTCTCCGGCCAGCGCGAATTCCGGACCGAGACCGAAGAGGCCGCCTATATCCGTTCTGAGATCCGGACCGGACGTTTCTCCCGGAGTTTCACGCTCCCCGAGACGCTCGACCTGAACTCCATCAAGGCGGAGTACAAGAATGGGATTCTCGAGGTGAAGTTCAACAAACGCGAAGAGGTCAAGCCGCGCGAGATCGAGATCTCGGTCGGCTAAGTAGTGGCCGGGTACCGTTAACAATCGGTTGCGATGTGAAACAAAAGGCTGGTCTTCGCGACCAGCCTTTTCTTCTGAAAGGAAAAGAGCAGAATGGGAAAGACAATAGGCATAGATCTAGGCACCACCAACAGCGTGGTCGCCATCATAGAGAACGGCAATCCGGTGGTGATACCGAATGCCGAGGGTGGGCGCACGACGCCATCGGTCGTGGCGATCGACCGCGCGGGTGAGCGTCTGGTTGGCACTGTCGCCAAGCGCCAAGCGGTCACCAATCCGATGAACACCGTGTTCTCCATCAAACGACTGATGGGGCGGAAATTCGATGAGGTCTCGACTGAGATCAAGAATTTCCCCTACAAGGTGAAAGCGAACAGCAATGGTGAGCCGGTCGTGGAGATGAATGGCAAGCCGCACACACCGCAGGAGATATCCGCGATGGTTCTCGCGCGGCTCAAAAAGACCGCCGAAGATTATCTCGGCGAGACTGTCCGCGATGCCATCATTACTGTCCCGGCCTATTTCAATGACCGTCAGCGCCAAGCGACCAAAGATGCCGGGCGAATTGCCGGGCTTGAGGTGAAGCGGATCATCAACGAACCAACCGCCGCGGCATTGGCCTACGGCATGGACAAGAAGAAAACCGGCAAGGTGGCTGTCTATGACCTGGGCGGCGGGACATTCGATATCTCTGTCCTCGAACTCTCTGAGGGTGTGTTTGAAGTTCTTTCCACCAATGGTGACACGCACCTCGGTGGTGATGATTTCGACAAGCGGATAATCGACTGGATCGCCGACGAGTTCCGTAAGTCCGATGGTATCGATCTGTCGAAAGACCCGATGGCGATGCAGCGTCTGAAAGAGGCCGCGGAGAAAGCGAAGATCGAGCTGTCGTCAACCATGCAGACCAGCATCAATCTGCCATTCATCACGGCCGATGGATCCGGGCCGCGTCATCTGAATCTGACACTGACCCGCGCCAAGCTGGAGCAGTTGGTGGATGACCTGATCGAGCGCTCCATGGCGCCGGTGCGCCGTGCATTGGAGGATGCCAAACTTCAGCCGTCGCAGATCGACGATGTCATTCTGGTCGGCGGTATGACCCGTATGCCGAGGGTGTACGAGTCGGTGAAGTGCTATTTCGGCAAGGAGCCGAACCGTTCCGTGAACCCCGACGAAGTTGTCGCGGTCGGCGCGGCGATCCAGGGTGGTGTGTTGACCGGCGAGGTTAAGGAAGTGCTCCTTCTGGATGTCACCCCGTTGTCGCTGGGTATCGAAACTCTGGGCGGCGTGATGACAAAATTGATCGAGCGGAATACGACCATTCCGACCAAGAAGTCGCAGATATTCTCGACTGCCGCGGATAATCAGCCGCAAGTTGATGTCCATGTGTTGCAGGGTGAACGCGAGATGGCGATCGACAACAAAACGATCGGGCGATTTGTGCTCGATGGTATCCCGCCGGCGCCGCGCGGTATTCCGCAGATCGAAGTAACGTTTGATATCGACGCCAACGGCATTCTGCATGTCACCGCCGCCGACAAGGCGACCGGCAAGTCGCAGAATATCCGGATCGAGGCTTCGTCCGGTCTGAACGAGACTGAGATTCAGCGGATGGTCAATGACGCTAAGGCGCATGAGTCGGAGGATAAAGAGAAAAAGCGGAAGGTGGAGATTCGTAATCTCGCCGATGCCGCGGTTTTCCAATCCGATAAACAGATGCGCGAGTTTGGCGACAAGTTGTCATCCGAAACACGCAACAAGATAGAGGCGGCAGTATCTCGCGTCAAAGAGGCGCTCAAAGGCGACAACCTGGGCGAGATAGAGTCCGCGTCCAACGCGCTGCAGCAGATCTGGCATGAAGCGTCGACCGAGATGTACCAGTCTGCCTCCGGCCCGAACGGCAACGGTCAGCAGTATAACCGAACCTCACCGAACGAAAGCAGTGCCGGCGAATCCAAGCCGGTGGACGCGGAGTTCGAGGAGGTGCGGGAGTAAAGACTGCGAGAGAGTAAGTGGTGGCGGGTTCGAAGACGGCCCCGCCCTACTTCACCGCTACTCGGTACGAACGTCATCACCAGCTTTGCCTCGACCGTTTAACAAAGGCAAAGCGTCGTGATCTCGGATTCAGTTTTTGGGAGTTTGGGATCGCGACGCCTTGCCATATAGTGTACGCGTTAAATCGTTAACAGCCGACCGGCAAGGCTCGCGATGACAGAACTTCGTGATTTGCCTTGAGAAGGCTCGCGATGACAGGTTAGAGAGATTTGCGGTTGACATATAAGCCCGCGTGACGCATATCTATATCGGGCGAGGAGCCAAAAGAACAGACACATGCCCAGAGATTTCTACCAAATACTCGGCGTCGGCGAAACCGCAACTCAAGATGAGATCAAAAAGCAGTTTCGCAAACTGGCCAAGCAGTACCATCCCGACCGGAACAAAGGGGCCAAGGCGGCTGAGACGAAATTCAAGGAGATCTCCGAGGCATACGACACGCTCTCCGATGAGAAAAAGCGGGCGGAGTACGATACCCTTCGCAAATACGGCGCGTTTAGCGGGCAGGGTGGACAGGGCGGTCAGCCGGGGTTCGATCCATCTCAGTTCGGACGGAGTCGGCATGGGAATGAACCCGGTGGGACAGGGTTTGGTGACGGGGATAATTGGGAAGAGATCCTTGCGCAGTTTTTTGGAGGGGAAACGCCATTCGCCGGCGGCACGCAGAGACGTCGACGAGGTGGACGCCAGCAGCAGATGCCGGGGCGCGATGTTGAAGCGGAGTTGATGATCCCATTTATGGAGGCGGTCAACGGCACCACGCGCGTGATCCAGGTCGGGTCGAAGAAGTTGAATATCCGTATCCCGGCCGGTATCGATGAAGCGGGGCGGATACGGTTGGCGGGACAGGGAGAGCCGGGGCCGTTCGGCGGGCCGAGTGGGGATCTGCTTATCACGGTCCACGTCGCGCCCGATCCGCATTTCACCCGAAAAGGGAATGATATTTACAGCGCAGTTGAGATACCGTTTACTGAGGCGATATTGGGGACGAAAAGATCGGTGCGGACATTGACCAAGACCGTGACGCTTTCTATTCCGCCGGGGACACAGCCGGGGGCGATGTTGCGCCTGAAGGGACAGGGGATCAGCGCGAATGGTGCGGTCGGCGACCAGTATGTCGAGGTGAAAGTATCAATCCCGAAGAATTTGACAGTAAAGCAGAAGAAGATGATAGAGGAGTGGGAAGGGTGAGTGAGAAGAAGAAGGTCACTAGGCAAGGCAAAGGGTATTCGGTTACGACTACGGATCACCCAAGTGTACTAAGTTTTCTGTCTTCAATTGCTGTTGATTCGCTAGAATCGTACTCAGAAATTCATGATATTTCCATGGAGCAGTTTGAGAGTAAGAGACTCGAGAATGAGCAGTTCATTAAGGATGCTGGCGATGGTACTATAGATGACTACGCAAGTCAGACGCTGAGAGGTATCAATGATAGATATGTTCAGACCATGCGTTACGCATTGTACTTAATGATATACGGTGACTTGGAAAGCGAGCTTTCTGAGAAGGTAACAATGTTTGTGGGACAAAAACACAGAGCCGCACTAAAGGATATGCACGGAAATGGAATGAAACGGATAGAGATCTACTTAGCAAAAGTATCAGAGATTGCTTTGCCGATTGGAATCATAGGCAGTTCATCGCTCGGGCTATTCCAAGATATGCGGAATTTCGTTGCGCATCGTGGAGGTTCGATCCCTGCAGACAAACTAAACCTCTTGCAATCACTGCTTGCGACCAGCAGCGTGCCTAAGGAGTCATTGATTCTGGGGACTCACATTAAGTTCGGCGACAAGTTCATAGACTACTTTGTTGGCGCCTGCAAAGAGACATTCTTAGCATTTGAGGAGGGTGCACGAAAAGCTGGGTATGAGTTCTGAGCTGCAGAGATGGTCTTTTTTCAGGAAGTGAAGCAATGCTCCTCATGATGCCACCGAGACATTGATTGATGCCCTTCCCACCCCTAACGCATTCCTAACACAATCCTACCTATCTCAAAATATCGCGGAGCGGGGAGTCCACGTATAGAGAGGTGAACCCGATAACCTTGGAATGAGAGGTAAACATGGGATCATCGCTCAAATCTCCACACCAACTTAACTGCATCCAGATCAGTTCACGCGATTGGGACATGGCGGCCGATGGAATCGTACACGCTAGTCTTCGGTTCGATAACATGTTCGGCTCGCGGGCGGTCGCCGAGACCGTCAATGGACGGTGGACATTCAAGCGGAATGGATTTTTCAACACGTGGGTCAGCGCGCGGAAAGCGGGGAATGAGACTGATATTGCGAAAGTCAATCGAAAGGGTTGGGGCGGCGCGGCGGAGGTCTCCTTGCTGGCTGGGCCAAAGTACAGTTGGCGAAGGACCAAACGAGTGCGGGGAGAGTGGGGGCTATATGATGTTCGCGAGCGGCTATTATTGAGCGAGATTTTCAAGCGGAAGTTCTTCAAAGTTGAGGGTTCGGTGACGGTAGAAGCCGCGGGGAAAGAAAACGGAGATATTCCAATGCTGGTGCTTCTCTGCTGGTACTGGCTGGTGCTTCGGGATCTGGATGAGCAGTCATCAGCGGGGGCGGTGATAGTGGCGATGGGGTGAGACGGGCAGACGAGGACGCCTGCAGGGCAAATCAACTAAGGCTAGTTGCGCAAGGGGCGGCGATGAGCATCGAACCATCCGCCGACGAGAATCACTACCACAAGTAAGCCGAGAGATGATGCCGCAACGATCTGACTGTCGGCCGGAGCAGAACTGACTGCCTGGCCAATCAAACTGACCAGCGCTACAATCACGAATAAGATCGCCGGGCCGAAACGCCCGGTGTTGTTTTTTGGGCGAGTCCCGCGGTAGTACATGACGAGGCCGATCAAGAAGATCAAGGCTTCGAGCGCTATGGCGGCGGGGAGAGTATTCCAGAGGCCAAGGCCGACCTTGGGGGCAGATTCACCGGCGATAGGGAGTTGCTCGGGATGGACCAGAAAATCCAACAGCCAGTGAGAGAACATCGCGAAGAAAAGCACCGCCGCGGCGACCGGCCGCGAAGAACGACGGGTGAAGGCGAACCCGAGAATCGCGAAGAGAACCGAGTAGGCGAT
>JAYRFH010000186.1:0-4201 GCA_041908405.1 Candidatus Zixiibacteriota bacterium | reverse complement strand
GGTTGAGCCCCAGAGGACGACGGTGAAGAGGAGGAGGAGTCGGATGAGCATGGCGGGAATATATCGAACGGGTCAGTCACGGCAAGATTGAAGTAGAGTGGAAAGAGAATGCCCTCTGACGGCAGAGGGCATTGATGATTAGTGTGCACCCACCTCTGAATCGCGCTCGATCTATCGCACAGCCACACAACTCAGGTCGGGGAAACCTGCAACACACGTTGGACACTTCATGCCGTTGCTACCTTCCGGTCCTGGCGGGGTTAGGAGGCCGCTGCTGTACAGGACCCGGCCCTCAACGTCGGACAGCTGCCGTACTAGACCGATTGCTAAACCCTCGGGTGGGAATTCAATCCCGGTAGAGCGGGTTCCGGGTTACAGGGCACCGCTAACTCCCCATCTAGCACTCATTCGAGTAGCCATAAAAAATGGAGCAGATCGGGATCGAACCGACGGCCTCCACGTTGCGAACGTGGCGCTCTCCCAGCTGAGCTACTGCCCCAAATCGAGACGTTTACGCAATCTGCCTGCGTTCAGGCAGACGAGACTATACAAAGAAAGGGGCGGTCTGCCAAGTGGTTTTTGAAGTGCGCTAAGCGATTTTTGGGCAGTGGGTTAGTCGACTTGGGAGACACGGTCAGCGAAACACAATCCCCGCTCGAATGAGTGGTCGCGGGCGGGCGGCGATATCATACCGATCATCGCCATCGGCACTAAACGAGCGTCCAAAGGGGGACGCGACAAAACATGCTTCCAGTGAAAGTCCGAATCGCGCTGAGCCAGGGAAGTAGACTGCTTCGCCTCCCAGTTTTGCGACCATGAAACTGGCGGACTCTGTCACCCCTTTGAGCGCAGGAATGTAGCCGTAGGATATCCCGATCAAGGGGCGGAGGGCGAAACGCTGGCCGGGTTTGCGCATGGAGGATTTTATCACGACGCCGATATCGATCATCCACTTGGAGTCATCGCTCCCTTTCGGCGCGATCTTATGGAAGTCGAGCGAGATCCCAGCGGTGGTCCAGACGGGGGAGGAGAATTCGAACGAGAGGCCGACAGATGGGCCGGCATCAAGTTCGCGAGTGAATTCGTACGAAGTGAGGGTGTCGACATTTTCGATGTCAACTTTGCCGCCCATCATGCCGCCGAATTTGAGACCAAAGAGCGGTTTGGAGCGCGGTCGGTCCGGGTGCACGGTCGAGTCGGGTGCTGCGGTTTGGGCGAAGGCGGGAGTCGCGCCAATGCTAATGAGGAGAAAGAGGAATAGCAGGAGGGCGCGGCGAGTAGGATAGTGCATTGGGGTAATTAGCGGGATGGAGGGACGGAAGTCAAGGCGGAGAGGGGCGACAATTGCGTTGGGAGTAAGAGCCGTCAGGTCTCGCTCTCGCGCGATGAAGAAGGGAGAGCGTCTTTGTGAAGGTTGGCGAGGGCTAGGACCTGACGGAACGAACAGGTGAACGAGCGCTGGAGGGTCTGCAATCAGTGGAGGCGGATTTCAAGGCGGAGAGGGGCTATTGCGACCTTATATAACGAAGCCAGGCGAGGAAGTCACTGGAGTTCTGGTAGCCGGACAATCGGCTGATGACCTGTTGGTTAGAATCCAGGGCGAAAGTGGTCGGATAACCGGTGACCGCGAAAAAGTCAGGAGAATCTGCCGCCATGACAATGGTATCCTGAAAACAGACGGTCGAATCGGCAGTGACTTCGATCAGAATCGGATTGAAGTAGTCATTGAGCTCGTCCTGCACTCCGGCATTGCAGAGCGTTTCGTTCTTCAGTCTAGTGCACCAACCGCACCAGGAAGCGGTAATGAATACGATCGAGTGTGATTTGCCCAGTGTGTCGGCGTAGAGATCGCAGGAGGAGACCCAGTTGATATCCGAGAGAGTGCGCGGCGCGGAGTTCGTCGGAGATGGGTCATCATCACATACCATCAACAGGACAGAGGCCAGCATGAGGAATGCGGCGACCACACAGCGAGTCTGTTTCCCCCGGACATTCATAAGATGGACAATGATACCTCTGAATGTGGCGGAAGTCAAGTGGGCAAATATGGTCGCTCATCTTGACAAAAGGGGACCACATCGGCTATCTTTGCTCAATTTTGACACGGAATGCGCCGATATAACAGACTATGAATTTGTCTCGATACCTGACAGAAGATCTGGTCAAGCTGGAGATGACCACCGAGGTGGAACCGCAGCCGGAGAACGGATCGGTCGAGAAGTGGCGACTTCGCACGAAGGAAGCCGTGCTCTCCGAACTGGTCGAACTCCTGGATGCCGGGTCGCGTGTGGGGAATCGTTCCAAACTGTTGCTCGATTTTGTCAATCGGGAGAAGAAGGCGACGACGGGGATCGGGCTGGGGGTGGCGATACCGCACATTCGGTCGATGCAGGCGAAGGAGTTCATGCTGGCGTTCGCCCGTTCGCGCGAGGGGTACGAGTTCGAATCGCTCGATGGTCGGCCGGTGCATCTGTTTTTTGTGATGGCCGCACCGCCATACGATGACAATATGTATCTGCGGGCGTTCAAATCACTGGCCGAGATGCTTCAGCATGTTGAGTTTCGCGAAGAGTTGATGACGGTTAAGTCGCCCGGCGAGGTTATCCGGGCACTTCGCTCCCGCGAGTAGTTCATCCTCAATCTCATTTCAATTTCACTACGTAAACGGATCAACGAACAATGAGTGTTCGGCCTTGATGATCGGCCGGATCTTAATGTAGGCGTTATGGCGCCAGGCGGAGGCCGGCGAGGTGGTCATATTGTTCCCGCCCGACGCGCCGATCTGGAACTGATGGTCGAGGCAGAGGACGACATGGTGCGCATGGCCGGAGTCATCGCAGAGAAACTGCAGAACACCGGCAGAGGGTGTGCTCACTTTCGGCCAGTTGAGAGAATGCAGAAGCTGGTCGGCAGTGAGGTCTTGGTTATCCCGCAATTTCCCGGCGCTTTTGAGGCATTCGATGACGAAGCCGGAACAATCAAAACCGGAGGGATCATCGCCACCCCAAATGTAAGGGGTTCCGAGATATGAAAGGGCGGTGGTGAGGCAGTGTTGTTTGGCGAGGGGAGCAGAATCGGTGGGCATATGGGTAAACGGACTCCTTTACATAACGGGGCCCATTCAGAAGAGCTAATAGTTTGAGAAGAGTAACGGCGAAAAGAGATGAAGAATGTAATACAGAAAAGGTGAGAGTGAGGGAAGAGCCTATTCGAAATTAAGCGTGCCTTGTTTCAAGGGGCGGAAGTGTTTAACACAGTCGGCAAATAGTTCTTCGGCTTTGAAACGAAGGACATCCTCAGAGATAACCAGTTCGAAAATGACGATCTCAGTGCCGCCATCGAAATAGGCCATGGCCGCGTTGGGAATGAAGCCGTGCTCTATCTGAAGGTAGAAAGTCGGGAGCGGATCCATACTGAAAGTGGTGAGCGGCTCGACCGGTCGTATCGTGACCGCCGGGCCGTAATGCTCGCGCATCGAGGTCGTATCGGCGACGATGACGTTGTCGAATTTCATGCCGCGAATCTTATAGATATTGACCCCGATCATGACGGAAGCGGAGTCATAACGGTCGGTCTTGGGGATGAAGGCGAAGGAGTAGCCATCGTTGGCGGCTTCATCGGTCACCATCTTGAAATGACGCGGGGCGGGGATGATGTAGCGGAGGGACTCGCCTTCGTAAAAGGCGGTGTTCGAATCGAGGATATCTCCGCCGGTGCCGGCCATCAGGGACGGGGCGAAACAACAGGCGAAAAGCAGGATGGTGAGGGAAAGCTTCATGGGGGGATTATCGACAGAATGACAAGGGGACTTGAGAGCTAAATTGTACGGGGAGAGACTGATATAGGGGGAGAAAAGTCACCATTTTCCCCCTTGTTTTCCCGGAGGAGCGAGGATATATTCGAAATCGATAATAATCGTCTAACTTGTCGGTTTTTTTGCGGGAGCTGCGGTGAATACGATTTTTCGCGAGTCTCGAATACTATCTGTCTGGCGGCCGCTCCCGTCTGCCTTGCACCCAAATCAATTCAACCCATATATCCAAAGGATGTAAGCCTATGGCAGGAATAGTCGGCTATGGAGCGCACCTTCCACGACATCGCATCAAAGTCGAAGAGATAGCGAAAGTCTGGGGACAGGACGCGGAGAGCTACAAAAAGGGATTGATGCTTCGAGAGAAATCGGTCCCACCGCCGGATATGG
>JAYRFH010000185.1:0-18573 GCA_041908405.1 Candidatus Zixiibacteriota bacterium | reverse complement strand
GGTGGGTTCCTTCCCACCGCTGATATGGACAGAGTCAGTTTGGTCAATCGCGTCTCCAAAATCCGTCGATCGGTCTCCGTGAAAACTCGTGTACTCGATGGTGACGAGATCTCAGCGCAACCTCGGGTAGTGACGCCATGAACGAACCGCGCGAAAATAATATCTGGCTCTTTCTTGAACTCCTGGCTCGCCGACGTGGTCTTATCATCGGGTTAACGCTCTTTGCGACAGTGGTTGCGGCCGTCATTTCTCTGGTGCTCCCGAAATGGTATCAAGCCGAAGCATTGCTGCTTCCTCCCAAGGATGTCTCTACGACTATGGAGAGCCTGTCTCGTTTGGAGGAAGTCGTCTCAGTCACCGGCGGATTGAATCTGCCGGTCATGGTCACGCCATCCGATGTGTACGCCCGAATTCTCCGGAGCCGCACTATCTCCGACCGCGTGATCGATCTGTTCAAATTACAGGAACGCTACAACACCCCTACCCGGACCGAGACATATCTCGCGTTGATGAAACACGCGAATTTCAGCGTGACCGAAGAAGGATTGCTGAGCATCAAGGTAGAGGACAAAGACCCCGCGACCGCGGCCGCGATGGCCAACGCGTTCGTCGATGAGATCAATAGAGTCAACCAAGAGATCGTCACCGGTCGCGCCCGCACGAACCGCGAATTCATCGAGGGAAGACTCAACCAGGTGCGCGGTGAACTTGACTCAGCGCGTGCCGCGCTGGAATTATTCCAGCGGACCTATCGCACGGTCGATTTCGATGAGCAGACCCGTCTGGCGATTGAACAAGCCAGCAACCTGAAGGTTGCGCTTGCCCAGACAGAACTTGATCTCCAGATAGCCGAACAGTCGCTTGGCAAGGATCATCCCGACATACAACTCCGGCGACAGCGCCGCTCCATTTTGAAAGAGCAACTTGAGCGGCTTGAGATCGGCGGATCGGATTCTTCGTATTTTTCTCTTCCGGTCGCCTCAATACCGAGGCTTCGCGGCCAGTACGAGACGCTGTATAGCAAAGTGCGGGTCTCCGAGGGACTGTTCACCACGCTTCTAGAGCAGTTGGAACAGGCCAAGATCCAGGAGAGCAAAGATTCGCCGACCATCTCTGTTCTCGATAGAGCCACGGTCCCCGAACTGCGCAGCCGGCCGAAACGCACCTTGATCGTTGGCGGGACATTTCTTCTATCGCTGATCTTCGCGATCTTCCTGGCGGCGATCTTTGAGTATCTCGACCGTCTGCAGGAACGGCGGCCGGAGGACTACCACCGCGCGATGTTTGTGGCCGGATCATTCTTCGGCTGGTTGCCCGGTGTGAAAAAGCCACGGTCGACCGGAACGTCTCACTCGACTAAAGACTATAAGGAGCTATAGATGTCCACCTCCATAGTAGCACCATCCGCCAGGATCGGCCAGGGCACGACCTATGGCCTATTTTGCGTCATCGCCGACAACGTGACCATCGGCTCCGGATGTGTCATTGGCAATCAGGTCATCATACACGACGGCACTTCGATCGGCGACAATGTCCGTATCGACGACGGCACGGTGGTCGGGAAGCGCCCGATGCGCGCCGCGAACAGCGCGGTCACATCTGACAAAGAGGTTCCCGCCGCGAAGATTTCATCGAACTGCATAATCGGGACGCATGTAGTGATCTATCGCGGGTGCGAGATCGGCAACAAGGTGCTGGTTGCGGATCTTTCCACTATCCGCGAAAATGTCACGATCGGTGAGTTCACCATTGTTGGCCGCGGTGTCGCTATCGAGAATTTCTGCAAGATCGGCCGCTATGTGAAACTCGAAACCAATGTCTATATCACTGCCTATTCGGAACTTGAGGATCGTGTCTTTGTCGCGCCGTGTGTGGCAACGTCCAACGACAATTTTATCGGTCGCTCCGAGGAGCGCTTCAATCACTTCAAAGGCGTCACCATCAAGAAGGGGGGACGAGTTGGAGTCAACGCGACTGTTCTTCCCGGAATCACTATAGAACAAGATACTCTGATCGCCGCTGGTGCGTTGGTCACAAAAGACACGCCACCCGGCAAGATCATCGCTGGTGTGCCGGGCAAGGTATTTCGCGATGTTCCTGAGGAGCAACTTCTCAAAAACCAGGGTTGGAAGGAGTAATTCGAATCATGGCTGTTCCGCTGCTAGACCTCTCCCGCCAATATGCCTATTTGAAACCGGAGCTGGATAAGGCCGTCATCAATGTCCTGACCCACGGGAAGTTCATTCTTGGACCCGAAGTCGCCGAATTGGAAAAACAGATTGCGGCGTACTGCAAGACCAAGTACGCTATCGGTGTTGCCTCCGGAACCGATGCCCTCATGGTCGCTTTGCATGCGTGCGGTGTCGGGCCCGGAGATGAGGTCATCACTTCGAATTTTTCCTTCTTCGCCTCTGCCGGAGTTGTCGCGCGTTTGGGCGCTAATCCCGTCTTCGTAGATATCGAGCCAGACAGCTACAATATCGATCCGAAACTGCTTGAGACGGCGATTACGAAGAAGACCAAAGTCATCATGCCGGTCCATCTCTTCGGTCAACTGGCCGATATGGATCCGATCCTTGAGATAGCGAAGAAGCACGGCATCAAAGTTATCGAAGATGGCGCGCAGTCTATTGGTGCCGAATACAAGGGACGCCCCTGTGGTTCCATGGGTGACCTCGGCTGTTTCTCTTTCTTCCCGTCAAAGAACTTGGGCGCGGGTGGCGATGCCGGTATCATCACGACCGATAGCGAGGAATTGTACGAACTTTGCCGCATTCTCCGCGAGCACGGCCAGAAGCCGCAGTACTACCATCGCATTGTTGGTTACAACTCTCGTCTTGATACCATTCAAGCCGCCATGCTCTTGGTGAAATTGCCGTATCTGCGCAAATGGTCCGAAAAGCGGATCGAACACGCCAAACGGTACGATAGAGAACTTGCCGGTGTCCACGGCTTGACCACGCCGCGCGTCATGCCGTACAGCACGTTCCATATTTATAATCAGTACACACTGGCGTCGCCGAAACGTAAGAGCATCTTCGAGGGACTCCGTGCCGCCGGGATCGGCACCGCGATCTACTATCCGGTGCCATTCCACATGCAGGATTGCTTCCAGTATCTCGGATACAAGGCGGACCATTTCCCGCATTCGACCAAGGCCGGCGATGAGGTCTTTTCCATACCGATCTACCCGGAAATGACCGATCAGGAACAGACCGAAGTCATCGCCACCGTCAAAAAACTGGCAACGGCATGAGGGAATCCTTTTCCTAAGAGCGGAAATAATAAAAGGGCCGGCCTCGCCGGTCCTTTTGTCTGGATGACATGACCACTTCAGCCAAACTCGACCCAGCCTCAACCCGTTCCATCACTGCGATTATCGGTGTGGCCGGCGTTGTATTTGTTTCTAAGTTATTGGGATTGGGACGAGAGATGGTTGTGGCCGACAGGTTCGGCACATCCGCTGAATACGATCTTTATCTCATAGCGGTCATGCTTCCCGCGCTCGCTTACGGTATCATCAATTTTGCGTCGTACTATCTGCTCGTTCCTCAGTTGACAAAGTATCTTGAGACGCGACCAGCCGACTCAGGCTGGCGAACTATCTGGGGGTTGTTCAACCGCTCGATTATTCTGTCGCTTGCGGTGGCCGTAGTGATCATGGTATCGGCGCCGCTCGTCATGAAGATCTGGGCAGGGGAGTACGTAGAAGCGGACTATGCGCGGATAATCCACTACGCGCGGTTGGTCGCGCTGATGGTTGTGCTGGGGACCTCGGAAGCCTACCTCAGGGCACTCCTGAATGTGCGGGGCATTTTTACCTGGCCCGCCGGGGGATATATTGTCGAGAACTCTCTATTCATTCTCTCCGTCCTGCTATTCCACTCGACTCTTGGCGTCGGCGCAATTGTGATTGGACTTCTGGGCGGGATGGTCGGACAAAATCTCTTTTTGGCCGCGCGACTTCTCCCATTGGGGGGATTGAAGCATTACCGTCCGACGTTGTCCGTCGACAAAATGAACGGCATGGTGGTTACCATCGGCCTTTTGTTGGCGATTGAACTCATCAATCGATCATACTTCCTGTTTGATCGATTTGTCGCCGCGGATTTCGGTGTCGGCATCATCTCCTCGCTCAATTACAGCCAGGTGTTGGTGCAATTGCCGGATGCGGTGGTCGGATTCGCTATTGCTTCCGTTGTTTTTCCCAAATTTGCCAGAGCCGATGTATCACAAGACTCCGCCGGATTCAGCAATCTCTACCGAAACGCGATAGTTGGCGGCATGCTGCTGACCATCCCTCTCGCCGCATTTTTTCTGGTGAATGCTACCGATCTCATCCAGGTCGTATTCTACCGTGGAAAGTTCAACGCTGATTCAGTTGCCATGACTGCCACGCTGTTGCGTCCGTACACTCCAACTATTGTTGCCCTGTTCATCATCTCAACCTCCCTTCGCGCCGCTTATGGCCAGGGCTGGATCAGGCAGGTTTTCTGGGTAGCCTCGTTGGCGCTGGTGGTCAAGGCCTCGACAACACTATTCCTTCCACGTTTCCTTGGCTATCAGGGCATCACGATCGCGACAAGTCTCTCGCAGATCATTCTGGCTGTGGGGTTACTCTGGATCTGTCTTTCTCGCGTCAAAACTGAGACTATCCGATCGGTGGCTATCTCAGCGCTGAAACTCCTTCTGGCGGGCGCCATAGCCGCCGCATGCGGATACTTGGTCAATCAATCGCTGTACTCCCTCTGGAGTGACAGCGGCTTCCTGCACGCCGTCTTGCGGCTCCTGGTCTCCGGATTGAGCATTCTGGCGGCATTCCTCGCCGCAACTTTGATGCTTGGATTCCGCACATACTTTGCACTATTATTCCGACGAACATATGCCAGCTAAACGGATCGTCATATTCGGCTTTGCGCAGTCGGTGCATATCCAGCGATGGGTCGCCGGGCTACAGTCTCGCGGGTACGAGATCAAACTCATCTCGCTCGGAGGCGAAAAACTAGCCAATACAGAGACCGTCGTTTTCCCGTATGACTCCCGCGCCGAATACATCTGGCGCTCCGGCGACGCTGTTCGCGAAGCGAAGGCATTTAAGCCGGATATTGTCCATGTCCACTACGCCGGAGGGTTTGGTCTCTGGTCCTGGCGCATGGGTTTTAAGCCGACGGTCGTCTCCATTTGGGGGAGTGATCTCAATGAGTTCTCCAAAACCTGGTCGAAGCGCATCTTTCTTCGAGCCGCGCTCAATCAGGCGACCGCGTTGACCGTCACCAGCCGGTATCTGCTGGAACGAACCACGTCACTTTTCCATGATCTGGAGAAACGACTTGAGTTTATCCCATTTGGGGTGGAACTCCCCACTGAGATTCCGCCTCTTCCAGTCGGCCCGCCCAAGATCTGCTATATCAAGCAACACGAACCGACCTACGCGCCGGATATCTTGATCCAGGCGATAGCGGAGGCGAAAAAGGAAATACCCGATATCCGCCTCTCTATGGCCGGTACCGGAAGTATGACTCAGCAACTGCAGGAATTGACGGCCTCACTTGGCCTCGAAGACCAGGTGAAGTTTGTTGGATGGCTCGATAACCAGTGGGTCTACCACTTCATCTCAGAGCACAATTTTATGGCGATGCCCTCACGACAGGAAGCATTCGGTGTCGCCGCGCTAGAGGCCGCCGCCTGCGGACGACCGGTGATTGGCACCACCGTCGGCGGGATACCTGAGGTCATCCTCAATAATCTCTCCGGTATTCTTGTTCCTCCCGACAATGTCACCGCGCTTGCCGAAGCTATTGTCAAGCTGGCCAAAGATCGCGCTCTCCAGCAGCAAATGGGTGAGGCGGGACAGCGGTATGTTCTCGCTAATTATACCTGGGAAAAGTCACTCGACCTTATGTGCGCGTTGTATGAGAGGGTTCTGCATGAAGCCCGCCGCTAAGATACCCCTCTACGACCTCACCCTTGGGAGGGAGACGCTCAAGAGAACCACGGCTACCTTGCGCTCCGGATGGCTTGCCACGGGCGCGCGAACCGCCGAGTTCGAGCAGAGAATTGCGGAGTACTGTGGGATCAGACATGCCGCGGCGGTGTCTTCGGCCACGGCGGGGTTGCAGCTGGCGCTTTATGTGTCGGCAGTCGAAGGCGGCTCCGAAGTGATCACCACCCCATACACGTTCATTGCGACAACCACTTCCATCATCGCGGCCGGTCTCACCCCGGTCTATAGCGACATCGATCCGGATACGCTGAATCTGGATACAGCAAAGTTGGCTCGCAAAATTACCAAGCGAACTCGCATGATCCTCCCCGTAGATATTGCCGGACACCCGTGTGATTACTCCGCGATGCGGGAAATATGCAAGGACAAGAAGATCGGGATCGTCTCCGACTCGGCCCATGCGTTCGGCTCACTTTACCGGGGAAAATCTATTCCGCACTGGACCGACCTCTCCGTTTTCTCATTCCATGCGACCAAAAACCTGACTAGCGGAGAAGGCGGCGCGATTCTCTCTCGAAATGGCAAGCTTATTGACCGGGCCCGGCGACTCTCCCGTCACGGCATCACTCGCGATGCCTGGATGAGGAAACAGGGGAGAGGCTGGCAGTACGATATCCCGGAGCTTTGGCTCAAAGCGAACATGCCGGATATCCTCGCTTCAATCGGCCTCGGCGAACTGGCCACATTCGATCAACGTCAGGCGAAACGCCGCAAGATTGTGGAAAGATACGCGCAGAATCTTGCTCATTTGCAGGAGTACATTGAATTGCCGGTCGAGCGTCCGAACTGCCAGTCCGCCTGGCATCTCTATATTATCAAGCTAATCACGAAGCGCTTGTCTATCGACCGCGCCCGGTTCATTGAGGCGATGGCCCGCAAGTCAGTTGAGTGTGGCGTGCACTATATCCCGATCCCCAGTTTCTCCGCCTTTGCCGGGTCGCGTCGCAACTTTGGCAGTTTCCCGGTGATGGAGGAGGTCGCTCCACGGGTCGTGACGCTTCCGCTTTATCCGACCCTTTCGCTAAAGCAGGTCGATTATGTCTGCGAAGCGATCGAGTCGGTCATCAAGCGCCACATCCGCCGCCCCCGCTAGCCTCTTGTCAACCGACACCGGCTGTTGTATCTATTAGTCATGCCGGCCAATCTGCCACCTCAATATTACGAACTGGAGCGCGAGTTCCGCGCCTGCAAGGACCCGCAGGAGAAACTTCGCATGGCCCAGGAACTGCTTCGCATCATGCCGAAGCACAAGGGGACCGACAAACTCCAGGCGGAGATGAAAGCGAAGATCTCACTCCTGCGCAAAGAGGTCGAGCAATCGCATCAGCAACCCGGCGGCAAACATGGCGGCGTTACGCATGACTATATCGAATCCGAGGGCTCCGCGCAGATCATCTTCATCGGTGCGCCAAATAGCGGCAAATCGTCATTACTTGCTTCCATGACCCACGCCAAACCGATAGTAGCCGACTATCCCTACGCCACCCGCGAACCACTCCCCGGCATGACTATTTTTGAGACTGTCCATTTCCAGCTCATCGATACGCCCCCCATTTCGGATGAACTCTTTGAGCCGTACATGACCAACCTTGTGCGCAATGCCGACATTGTCGCCCTGGTCTGTGACCTGACCGACAGCCAGATCGAAGCGCACACCGAGTTCATCATCCGCGCTCTGGAGGAGAAGAAGATCAAGCTGTTGCCTAATATGGATCACCCACCGGATGACCTCCGCTATGTCGGCAAACCGACCCTCATTCTGGCCCATAAATCGGATGAGGAACTGCCTGTCGCGCGCGAATGGCTCAACGATCGCTTTGCCGGGTTTACGGTGATCCCAACCACTATCCTCGATGAATCCACACTCGAGGATTTTAAGCGCGCCGCCTTCCAGTCGCTCGGCGTGATTCGCGTCTACACCAAGCACATCGGGAAAGATGTCGAATTGATCGACCCCGTGATCCTGCCGATTGGCGCCTCAGTCGAAGAGGCCGCCGGAGCGATACACAAAGATTTCGCCGCCAATCTCAAATTCGCCAAGGTCTGGGGCTCCGGGAAGTTCGATGGCCAGCGTGTGCAAAAAGATTTCATCCTCTCCGACCGCGACATCATCGAATTCCATATCTGACAACGGCTCCCCATCGTCATCTTCTCACCCGCATTCAAGCTTGACTTTCTCCTTGCCCAACAGAACATTACGGCATGGAATCCTCCCCGAAATATGGTTTTCTCGATGTCGCCTGGGCGCCTGTCCGCGCACTTTCGGCCAAACAGATCGGGGTAATGACGGTCGCGGTTATCTTGGGACTGATCGTCTACAACATCTTCACCTACACCGCTTACTATTTTCAAGGGGATGACTTCGATGTCGTCTACACCGCCTACGGGTTCTTCCCCTTTGAGTTTGGCGCATTTGAGACAGCGGCCGCCAAAGTAGTCTATTTCGTCGGTGTGGTGTTGGCCGGATTTCTCCTGATGCTCGGTTTTTGCGGCGTGGCCGCGATCAATATCGAAGCGATGCGCAGCAATCGCTTTATGTCCTTCACCGAGGGACTCCGCTTCGCTCGCTCCCGCGCCCGGCAGATATTTCTGGCCGAACTTGGCATTGTCACCTTTGTGGTGTTCATCGCCGCGCTCTTTTTACTGCTCGGTCTTGTTGCCCGGATCCCGGTGATTGGGGAGTGGCTTTACGCGCTGATATTTTTTGTGCCGAATTTCTTTATCGCGCTCTTTACCGTCTTCATCATCTTCGCGCTTCCAGTGACCGTGCTGTTGTTGCCTTCAATTGCGGCCTCCCAGCGAACATCGGAGGTTTTTGGCGTCCTCCTCGAGCTTTTCTCGACTCTCATTCGCACCCCGATGCGCTGGCTTCTCTATACCATCTATGGCCTGATCACCGCCAAGCTGGCGAGCTTTGTCTACGCCTATTTCTGTTATCGCGCCGTGCAGTTCATCACGGTGGTGACATCGCTGGCCGGGGGGAAGGAGCCGGAATATCTGGTTCGCGCCGGGCTGTATCATCTTCCGATCCGAACCGACCTGGTCGACCAGATGACCAACATATTCCCGGGGATCAGGTGGGCGTTTGATATTCCGTTTTATCCGGTCTATGGGGCCGACCGTCTGGTCGCGTATGTCATGACGTTCATGTTGTTTCTGATATTCGCCTCGGTGATAGGTTACTTTCTGGCGGTGGTCGCGTCAGCGCAGGCTCGCGGATATGTGGCGCTTCGTCAGATCAAGGATGGCCACCGCATCGCCGAAGAACCACCCCTCTTCGGCCCGGAAGAGACCTCGCAGGAGTAGGGGGGAGAACAGTGTTTTTCCATCCATCGTCATTGCGAGGAGCATGCGAACGGAGTGAGCGGCCGACGAAGCAACCCCTTCTGTCGCTTTCATTCACCACCTCCTTCCGCGCAGGCGGGAATCCAGTGTCTGCCTCATTCCAGCGAAAGCTGGAATCCAGACTATCTCGGGCTGAGCGGAGTCGAAGCCCGAAATTCGGGGGCTACATTTGAACATCTCCAGCGAAATGACCCTCCTCTTGCCGCGAGTGCGATACAATGCATCCTAATCTCAAGATGAAACTCGGAGAGAGACTCGGATGGTACTTGATAGCCCTTACCATCATCGTTGGAATTGTGTTCTTTGCGACCATTATAGCGTTCTTCGCAACTGGTGGCTTTGGACCAGATGATGTAATAATTGCATATGTGGAGAACGGTCAATGGAGTGTGGAGGTCAACTGCCCTTTGGGTATAATGACCCCTGATGTCACGGTTGTAACAGCGGAGAAGCAGACCAGTTGGTGGGCACGTCAACGGGAACTTCTCTGGGTGGGCATGGGAGCGGATAGTGCGAGAATCACTTTCTTACCAATGGATTCGGTCAAAGTCGCTCTTTGGTTTAGGGCACAGGAAAGGAACTACTCGTTGTCACTTCTTTCAGAAACAATGGTCAGAGATACCTTTGATCTCAGGAACAAGAATAGACCGGAATAGCCCCCATGCGCACCCTCCGCACCATAAAACAGATCCACGCGGCCACTCGCAAACTCGCCGCCCAAGGGAAAATCATCGGCCTTGTCCCGACTATGGGATACCTCCACGACGGCCACCTCTCGCTGATCCGTCGCGCGAAAAGAGAAGCCGATATCGTCATCACCACCATCTTCGTCAACCCGACCCAGTTCGCGCCGAACGAAGATCTCGCGAAATATCCGCGCGATGAAAAAGGAGACCTCAAAAAGATCAAATCCGCCGGCGGAGATATTGTCTTCATCCCCGATGCCAAAGAGATCTATCCAGCAGATTTTCAGACCTACGTCAATGTCGAAAAACTGACCGATGTGCTGGAAGGCTCCATCCGCCCCGGCCATTTCAAAGGGGTTGCGACCATTGTCGCCAAGCTGTTTAACCTGACGCGCCCCGATGTTGTAGTCTTTGGGCAGAAGGATTTCCAGCAGGCGGTGGTGCTTCGGCAAATGACACGCGATCTCGGCTATCCTATAAAGTACATTATCGCGCCGACGGTCCGCGAGAAAGATGGCCTCGCCATGTCCTCTCGCAACAGCTACCTGACTCCAACCGCCCGCGTCGAAGCGATCGCGCTTTATCGCGCGCTGACTCTCGCGAAACAGATGCGCAAAGAGGGAATTCGAGAGACAAAAATCATCTCAGATGAGATGCGCAAAGTTATCAAAAAGACTTGCCCTACAGCGGAAATCGATTATATCGCTTTCAGCGATTTTAACACTTTGGCCGATGTCGCGACCATCAGCGGCGAGACCGTCTGCTCTCTGGCGGTGCGACTTCACGGAGTGCGCTTGATTGACAACATGTTGCTGAAAAAGGGCTGATTCTGTGTCAAATATCCGTCCGCAATCGATTGAGATAACCTCTCCCGGCGTCAATATCGCCGTCGTGAAGAAAGACGATGATGGCTGGAAATTCCTGCTCGTCCAGCGCGCCGAAACCGAATCCTATGCTGGCTGCTGGGGATTTGTCACCGGCACCAAGGCCGGCAATGAAACCGCCGCCCAGATCGCCGCTCGCGAGCTAAAGGAGGAGGTCGGCTTGACCGCCGAACGCCTCTGGGCGACCGAATATCTGGTGCAGTTCTATGAGCCGGAATTTGATCAGATCTGGATCCTTCCGCTGATAGTCGCGGTCGTCCCTAATGATTCGACCGTGACGCTCAACAGCGAAAACAGCGGCTTTGCCTGGCTGTATAGCCACAAGGCCCGCAAGCTGGTGAGCTGGAAGAATCTGGTGGTGGCGATAGAGGATATCACCGAAGAACTTGAGGTTTACCCCGCCAAAACCTGGGTCGAGATAATCCCCTAAGCTTATCCGCTATTACATTTTCCGCTCCGGAAAATCCCAATAAACAGGGAACTTTTTGTCCAGTAGCTGGTTAGGCTACTGGACAGGATGTTGTCCGAGCGCTCGTCAGACTTGCGATATCGCCGGTTTTGACTATATTCGGGCTGCATCCGAAAGGGATTGAAAGAGAAATGTTAGTCACGCTGCTGAAATCGAAAATACATCGCGCCACGTTGACCGATGCTGACCTGAATTATGTCGGCTCCATCACTATCGATGAGAACCTGATGAAGCTGGCCAAGCTTCAGGAGTTCGAGAAGGTCGATATCGCGAATATCAACAATGGCGAACGTTTTGACACGTATGTCATCAAAGGTGCTCCCGGCAGTGGGATCATTGCGCTCAACGGCGCCGCCGCCCGCAAGGGGATGAAGGGGGACCTTTTGATCATCCTTTCGTATGCGCAGTACGACCCGACCGAAGCGGCCAACCACAAGCCGATCGCGGTCCATGTCGACGCGAAAAACCGCCCGACCGCGTAACCACTCGACGGTCGGTTTTCCCTCACCATTCAAGGAGTGAATCTGTGTCGCAAAAGCGCGCCGCTATAGTTCTGGCTGCCGGCAAAGGGAAGCGAATGAAATCGGATCTTCCCAAAGTCCTCCACACCATCCATGGCCGCCCGATGGTCGCTATTCTCCTCGATACTCTCATCCGCCTCAGGTTCGATAAGATCGTTGTCGTGATAGGACACAAAGGGGAGATGGTCCAGGAAGCCCTCAAGACTTATCCGGTCGAGTTCGCCTGGCAACTGGATCAAAAAGGGACCGGTCATGCCGTCATGATGACCAAAGACCAGATGGCATCCTTCGAAGGAACCACTCTGGTCGCCGCCGGCGATGTTCCGTTTTTGTCCGAACTCGCTATCAACACGCTGTTCGATGTTCACACGCGTAATCACGCGGTCGCAACCTGTCTCTCGGCAATCTTTCCCGACGCAACCGGGTATGGTCGAGTTATCCGCGACGGCAATTCCGACCGCCTTAAAGAGATCATTGAGCACAAGGATGCCTCGGAAGAGGTTCGCAAGATTCGCGAAGTCAACTCTGGAACATTTTGTTTCGACAACCGCAAGTTGTTTGAAGTGATTGAGCAGATCGGCAACGCCAACGCGCAAGGGGAGTACTACCTGACGGATGCCGTTAAGATACTGCACGACAATGGATTAGTCGTGTCTGTGGTCGCCGTCGCTGACCCGAACGAGGTTCAGGGAGTCAATGACACCGAGCAACTTGCCCAACTCGAATCCCTGTACGGAAATCGACTGAAATAAATTTTTCCGCGCTGTTTTTGGTAAACGAAGAAGCCCGGTCCGCGTTATAAAGGGGAGGCAACCCAACTGCCGATACAGTAGTATCCGTATGTTTTTTAGGTTGACGGACTTGGCGACGGAAGGTACCTTAACTGCGAGTGAGAGTTAACCCCATGAAGACCCTAATTATCCTGGCCAGTGTGATGGTTTTTGTTGGTGCGGCGATGGCTGCCGATCCGGCGCCGACGTCCAGCCCCGCTTCCATTTCGAGCAGTTCGCTCGGACTGAAAGGGGCGCCCAATCCATTCTCGCTGCTGGATATTTCCCGCATTCGGTGGTCGCATAGTTACTCGATCTCCTACTTCTCCGGTGGCAATGCGTCCGGTTCGGCAGGTTTGCTGAACACAACCATGTTCTACGATTTTTCGAACTCGCTCTCGCTGTCGGTCAACGTCGGCGTTCTCCACAACTCCGGAGCTATCTGGGGTGACGCGAAGAACGATGCCACCATCCTGCCGGGCTTCCAGCTCGACTACCATCCCTCCGAGAAGTTCCGGATGACGATCGGCTTCCAGAGAGTATCCGGCTACGGGCCGTGGTACTTTGACAATGGCAGCATGTTCCGTCCGGCCTATCGATACTAAGTTAACGCGTCGCCGAAAGAGAGGCAGTTGCAGCACCAGCGATATTGATTGTTCCTGCCTGTACGTTTCCATTCATGCTTCAATCTGAACCGCCTCTTCATGACGAATCGACCATTGCCGAGCCGACTCCCCGACGCTCGCGCTGGCGTGCGGTTGGAAAGTTCGCTGAGATAGCGCTTTTGGCCGCGGCCATGCTCACTATCATCGGAGTCGCTATCTTCTCGGTCAAGGTCGCGACCGGCGTCAGCCGAGAACTGGATACGCCGGCTGAACCGATGCGCCTGCAGATCGTCAATGGATCCGGCGTCGCCGGAGCCGAAGAGCGTCTGGCGCGACAACTGAATGGCTTCACGGGAGAGGGGCTGAATATCCTGGTGGTCGAGACCAGCACATTTGACATGCGCAAGATCATGGCGTCATTCGTCGTCTCGCGTCAGCCGGATGACCAGATGGCACGCCATTTTGCCAAACAGCTCGGTCTCGAACCGACCGATGTGATCTATGAACCGCTGGATAACAATGTCCGCTCAGTCGGCGTCACACTCGTTCTGGGCGAAGATTACTATAAGATCCGGCTTGCCGGAACTGAAACGAAGGAGTAAAAACTCAGAGTCTTGAAGAAAACGTCCCCGCTTACGCTCGCGAGGCTGGCCGGCCGGCTGGCCCTGTCAAAAAAAGGTTTCGACGTCAAGATTCTCAAACTGAAATCGATCTCTTCCGTCTGCGATTACTTTGTCATCGTGTCGGGAGATGCCGATGTTCACGTGAAGGCGATCGCCAACGCGATCGATGATGGGATGTCTCAAGCCGGTCACTTTCCCGCCCACCGCGAAGGTCTGGGACAAGGGAACTGGGTCCTGCTCGACTACATCGATGTCGTCGTACATGTATTTCACGAATCGACGCGACGTTTCTACGCGCTGGAACGCCTCTGGGGTGATGCCGCGGTCGAGGAGATGAGTGACGAGAGTGGCCGGACTGCCGCTCCCGCACCTAAGACAGGTACGAAGAAAGCCGTCAAAAAGACGACCGCCAAGAAGACCGCTACGAAGACAGCCACGACCAAAAAGAAGAAATGATGGAATTGATAGATACGTATGGGAAACGCCATGGAATTAGCTGAACTGAAATCAAAAACGATCGCCGAGCTGCTCAAGATCGCCGAAGACCTGGATATCCCGGGTGTCTCCGGCCTGCGCAAATCGGAACTGATCTACAAGGTGATGGAGAATCAATCCAACACCAACGGCATGATCTTCGCCGAGGGAGTCCTCGAGATCATGGAGGAAGGGTACGGCTTCCTTCGTTCGCCGGACTACAACTATCTCCCCGGACAGGACGACATTTACGTCTCGCCATCGCAGATCAAGCGCTTCGATCTCCGCACCGGTGACACCATCTCCGGACAGGTTCGTCCGCCGAAAGATAACGAGCGCTATTTCGCGCTCCTCAAGATCGAGGCGGTCAACTTCGAGGATCCCGAGGTCGCCAAACACAAAACCCTGTTTGACAACCTGACGCCGCTCTATCCGAACGAAGCGTTCCACCTCGAGACGATCCCGGAAGAATTGACCACCCGCATAATCGACTTGATGTGCCCGATCGGTATGGGCCAGCGCGCGCTTATTACGTCGCCGCCTAAAGCCGGTAAGACCATCATCCTGCAAAAGATCGCCCAGGCGATCACCGCCAATCACCCAAAGGTCAAACTCATCGTGCTCCTCATCGATGAACGTCCCGAGGAGGTCACCGACATGCGCCGTTCGGTCAAGGGCGAGGTTATCTCCTCGACCTTCGATGAACCGGCCGAGCGACATGTCCAGGTCGCCAATATGGTGCTGGAAAAAGCCAAACGCCTGACCGAGCACAAACACGATGTCGTCATCTTGCTCGACTCCATCACCCGTCTGGCCCGCGCCCATAACGCGGTCGTGCCGCACTCCGGCAAGATCCTCTCGGGCGGTGTCGATTCCAACGCGTTGCACAAACCGAAACGGTTCTTTGGCGCGGCACGAAATATCGAGGAAGGCGGCTCGTTGACCATTATCGCCACCGCGCTCATCGAAACCGGCTCCCGCATGGACGAAGTCATTTTCGAAGAGTTCAAGGGGACGGGTAACATGGAAATGGTGATGGATCGCCGTCTGGCCGACCGTCGTATCTTCCCGGCGATGGACATTAACCGTTCATCCACCCGTAAGGAAGAGTTGCTGTTGACCGATGAGATCCTCAATAAGGTATGGATACTGCGTAAGTTCTTGGCCGAAATGAATCCAGTCGAAGCGATGGAATTCCTGCTTGATAGGATGAAAAAGACCAAAGGAAACGAGCGCTTCCTGGCGAGCATGAAGGACTAGCTCAGTTGTCTGATCGTTAGATCGTAGGGCGGGTCCGATTTCGAACCCGCCTCTGCATATTAAAACTCTTCGCTCAGACAATTCGAATGTCCATGCGCCCCCTCACCCGTATCAAACTCCTCCATACCGCCATCTGGGCGATCATGGCCGCCGCAATTCTCTACATTTTGTACAGCGGAATAGTCGGCAAACTGACTACCCTTACCTGGATATCCCTCGCCCTGGCGCTCGGCGAATGCGTCGTCATCGTATTGAACAAGTGGACCTGCCCACTGACGCCGCTCGCCGCGCAACATACGGCCAGGCGCGAGCCGAATTTCGATATTTATCTTCCGATCTGGCTCGCTAAATACAACAAAAGGATCTTCGGCACAATCCTCGCGGTCGGATCACTGCTCGTTATCTGGCGGCTGATCGATCGCTGAAGTAGCGTGCCCCTTGGCTTCAGTGCCGCATCAACACCAGCGACAAAAGCACCAACACACCCAGCACCAGATTCATTTTTGACGTCCACTCGATTCTTCCCTGGAGTGCCACAAACTCCTTCGCCGGTGGCTCTCCCAGCTTCGGAGCGAGCCTGCGCATCTTGGGAGCCAACACGAATGTGATGATCAATCCGCCGACTATCATGCCGAGGAAAAGCAGATGTTTTACAGCCAATAAGATGTCATACCGTCCGGAAAAACTAAGCAGGAGTTCGGTCGGTGTTTTAAGCAGGCCAGTGATGAGGAGTAAGATCGTGCAGCTCCAGGCCACGATCGTAAATCGTTTGGCAAAGATCCCGAACACCTTCCCTTGATTGGGACCATCCAGCACGCTGATAGCCGGGGTCATCACCGCGCCGATAAAGACCATACCGCCGATCCAGACCACGGTGGCTGCCAGATGCAGAAAATCGATAATCACTTCAAGGACCATGTGAGATTCCTCCGATGGCTGATGTTTCCGCGACACGTTGTTGGCTTGATTAAACTGACCGGCCATGGCGAGAGGAGAGTACATTGGTTGAGAGACCGATCGAATTGCCAAGAAATAGAGTTCACATGGCGTTTGTCTTTGACCTAAGTCAATTGAGCAGTCGTACCTCACATCCCCGCAGATTTGAGCCGGAAGGAGGGATTCGATGTCCTAAGACCAGCCTATTCTAAGACTTACACCGGGTCCGGACGGAGTTCACTGCAACACTACGGCCACCCGACTGTCGTCAGGTGGCCGTCAAAAGGATCAGCTTCGTACTACTTCATCACGGAACACAGCATGGCGCCGCGCCACCACCGTACAGATAATCGGCAATGGCCACGATATCCGCGATGTTCACCACTCCATCGCAGTTCGCGTCAGCGCGCTGAAGCGGGATAGGTTGTGGACCATAGTAGAAATAGTAACTCATGAGCGCAGTAACATCGGCGAGATTGACCCCGTCGTCGGCATTGACATCACCGCACATGAAGTGCTTCACGATCAGCGTGTAGTCCTCAACTTCACCATAGGTTGTCTCACCGCACGGGTCAACCGCCCCAGTGTACGTGATTCTCACACGCAATGTCACAGTGTCGATCCCCGGGCTATCCGGTGGTATCAAGACACCGGTATAAGGTCCATATCCCGGAGTCCCCGAGACAGGGATTGTCTCGTATGCGTCGTCAAAATCAGTGTCGCCATTCCAGTCGACCCAGATACCGCACTGGTCTGACGAGTACGGATTCCCGTTCGTCACCGTGATCGGATAACTTAGCCTCTTCCATACAGTCGTATTGATATAGGTGAAATCGGCATACCCGTCGCATCCGGACGACTGGTTGATCGTCCCGACCGTGACATTCTGGACGAATTCATCGCAACCGCCCGAGGCAGGGCAGGGGCGACACGCGACTGTGTCTCCCGACACATTAATTGTGTACGGGCCTTCCGCTCCGTTGGCCGGGTCGAGTAGGACAGGATAGTAGTATGTCCCCGCGGGTAGCGCTTGCCAGCGGATCGTTACATTCCCGTCACCGCACGTGGTGACATCAAAGTCACCGGCGTAGGAGAATGAGTCGCACGGACATCCCATCGCCAGATTCAGCCAGGCATTGCCGAACGCGGGCGATGTGCCGCAGTAATCCAGCGTGACATCCATGCAGTGGTCGATCGTGAACGCATGCCAGACATGTCCATCCGGGAAACCGGCGCATTGATTTATCGCCCCGGTGTTGTCTCCGGTAAAGGTCGCAGGCAGGGTGACTGGGGTGACATCCTCACAGAAGTTGTTTGGCGGGAGGACATTGCACTCCACCGTCAGTACGCCTGGTCCTACCTCCGTGTCATAGCCACCGATCTCGATCAGATAGGTCTGACCGGCAGTGACCATCACAGTCGCCTCCGACTGCAATCCGCAGAAATCATCGTTACAGGCGATGGGAGTTCCGGGCGGACAGGTTGCGCCGGCGTAGACCGCGATCTTGGTGTCGTAGCTTGACCCGCACACGCTGATTCGCGCGGCACCGGTGCAACTTGCGGTGTAGGCAAACCAGACATGGGGACCAAAGACACACGCTCCCGGCCCGTCATGTGTCGAACTGACCGTCGTAAACGGCAGGTTGACCACGTCACCGATCGGAGTCGCATTTGCACAGATATTGTTTGGCGGGGCAGGCGGTGGATCCTCCGCATCCAAACGAGCTGTGTAATTCCACGTCCCAGCTTCGCAGGTGTATTGGGCATCAAAAACCAGTGGCGAGACGAAAAACGCGTATGTACCGGCTGGGAGGATAGCGTCAATCGAAACGGTGTCGCACGGATCGCCGCTTCCACTAATGACCCCGGCCGCGCCGGCACAGCCACTGTTCATGTCGATAATGTAGGCCAGTACAGGGAAATTGGCGACGACTGTCCAGTGGACAGTGGTGTCGCCGGCAAACGTGCGCAGATACCAGTCAGTATCACGGTAATC
>JAYRFH010000184.1:0-2775 GCA_041908405.1 Candidatus Zixiibacteriota bacterium | reverse complement strand
TCGCGTTTGCCTTGACCAGCACAATATCCCCATTGGGAATCCGAATCTCCGTGAATCCTCGGTTCTGCCCCGCGATCTGTACTCGTGTTCCGTACAACAGGAAGTACGGCGCAACGGCCTTAAGATCGTGGTCCAGTATCTTGGCCTGGGGGCTGACAATGACCCCTCTCGCACGGTCCACTTGCGCCTGGTACTGGTCATCTGCTATTTCCGCCAGATGCCGCATGTCGGCGAATCCGGTATACCCGTCAGCCTGTCGAACTTGGACGTAGTTCCCTTCCCCTGTACCGACCACTTCGATAGGCTCACCAAAAAAGAGCTGGCTGGCCCGCTCGGAGTTGAATTTCGGCTCTCCCCAGAGGTCGAGGATGTTGGTAGTAATGTATCCGTATTTCACGGGAAAAGGGTAAAGGAATGCGTCAACAACGGCAAGTTAAAACAGGAAGGGAGCGAACTTCGCAGGATATGGAGGACTCCCACGGTGAGCGAGAATCCTCATGGACGAGCCGTATCTACTTCGCTACCGATGCCTTCCGCTTCGCCAGAACGTTCGATATCCGTTTCAGCGCTTCGTTGATATTCTCGATCGAATTCGCGTACGAGAACCGGATATACCCCTCACCGTACTCTCCAAATGCCGTACCGGAAAGACAGGCGACTCCCGCCTCCTCAAGCATCAGATCCGCGAACTCCTGGGACTTGAGACCCGTGCCGGTGATATTCGGAAACGCGTAAAACGCGCCAAGCGGCTTCTTGCACGTGATTCCTTCGATGGCATTCAAGCCGTTGATGATCACTTCGCGACGTTTCGTAAACTCTGCAATCATCTTGTCGACCGCGTCCTGCGGGCCGCGCAACCCCTCGATCATCCCCCATTGCGAGAAGGTCGTCGTGGTCGAGAAATTGTTGATCGCCAGCGTGAAGAAGTACTCCGCCAGCTTTTTCGGCATTGCCGCAAACCCGAGCCGCCAACCGGTCATCGCATAGGTCTTGGACATCCCATCCATACAGATCGTCCGTTCCATCGCACCCGGAATCGACGCTATCGAGTAGAACTTCTGGTCACCATATAACATCCGGGAGTAGATCTCATCGGAGAGCACCCAGAGGTCATGCTTCTTCGCTTCGAAATAGATAGCTTCGAGATCTTCCATCTGCAATATCCCGCCGGTCGGATTGCCGGGGGAATTAATGATCACCATCTTGGTTTTGGGCGTGATGAGCGAACGGAACTCATCGATCTTAAACCGGAAATCCGACTCCTCACGCAGATGCAATGAAACCGGCTTCCCACCAACAAACTTCACCACCGAACGGTACGGCGGATAACCGGGATTCGGGACGATCACTTCATCCCCTTCATTCACCAGCGCGGTCACACCGCAGTAGATGAACGGTTTTGCTCCCGGCATGATGACCGTCTGCTCTGGAGTGATCGTAATACCGCGAGTTTTGCTAAGATACTCCGCCGCCGCTTCGCGAGCTTCGGGAATACCTGCCGATGGCGCATAGTGTGTCTGACCGGACTGCATCGCCTTGATCGCGGCATCGATGATATTCTTGGGAGTATCGAAATCCGGCTCGCCGATCTGGAGGTGGATGATTGATTTGCCTTTTCGTTCCAGTTCTTTGGCTTTGGCCAGCACCACATAGGCGCCTTCGGATTCCAACTTCTGAATTCGTTCGGTGTATTGCATCTCTGTTATCCTATCAACTCGACGGCTCTTTTCGCGATATATTCCGCCGTCAATCCGTATTTCTTCATCAATTGCCACGGCTGGCCGGATTCGCCAAATCGATCCCGCACGCCAACCATTCCAAAGCGCGGCATCTTCCCCGCGCTTTTCGTATCGGACAATATAATCGATGCTACCTGATTTCCCAACCCGCCAATTTGATGTTCTTCAGCGGTCAGTACCACGCCGGTCTCGCGTGCGGCTCGCTTGATTGTCACTATATCAATCGGTTTAACCGTGTGCAGGTTGATGACTCTTGTCTCGACACCGCGGTCTGCTTTGAGTATCCAGGCCGCCCGCAGCGCCTCGGCTAACTCCGGCCCGCACGAAATTATGGATACTCTTTCGTCCTCATTTCGGTAGTCATGTCCCAGGCTGATATCGAACCCATCGACAAACCGTTCCGCCTCACGTCTGAACCGATAGATATTCGCCTGCCCAAACACGAATGGCGTATCAGGCTTGCTGACAATCGGCGTAGCCTCCCGCGCAAACCGAAGATACTTCGGTCCGACCACGTCAAACAGCATTGCCCGCGTCATCTTTTCGGTCTCGAGGATATCACACGGCACGCCGACATGCATATTCGGGAGCCCACACATCTGGAACAATGCTTCCAGTTCCTGATGTGTCGCCCCATCTGGGCCGACCGATATCCCCCCGTGCGCCCCCGCTATCATCACATTCAAATTGGCGTAGCAGATTGAGACCCGTATCTGGTCGAGGTTTCGCGCAGAGGCGAAGACGCCGTAGGTCCCAAAGACCGGGATCTTCCCCTCCTTCGCTAATCCCGCCGCTATGGTCGTCGCGTTCTGCTCGGCAATCCCGACCGAGATAAACCGGTCTTTTCTCTCTGGGTGGTTCTTGTAGAAATCAGAGATAGTGATCGAGTCCGAGATATCCGCGCCGATACAGACAATCCGCTTATCCCCGCCGAATTTGACGAGTGCCGCGCCAAACCCCTGCCGGTGTGGCTGCAGCTCGACCCGCATACCTGCTCCGGCAGTCCACCAGACCTTGCGGGCGAACCTCGGCCGTT
>JAYRFH010000183.1:0-8796 GCA_041908405.1 Candidatus Zixiibacteriota bacterium | reverse complement strand
TGAAGCTCCGGATGCAACGGGTCGGTCCCGGTGTCAACCACTCCCACCACGACCGCGTGTGTATCCGATGGCGGCGTATCATAAAAGGACCGGATCCGCAGATCCACATCCGGATTTCCCGATTTCAGCACCAACTGGTCATTGAAGTACCCGTCGAATCGCTCTATCCCGAAATACTCCTGTCCGTCATTCACCAAATACCACTGATGAGGGAGAAGCGGCTCTGACGGCCAGTCATAAAAATCTATATACTGATCCTGTTCCACATATTCGACCGTCGCCGCCCCGAGCGCATTCCGCACGTCGTCCTTTGTCGACACACTATCCGTTGTCAGGACAAAATACCGATGCCACTCCGACTCTCCCGATGCCGAAGCCCGCATTGGCGACGGATAGAGCGGCTCCAGCCTCGTCCCGGTTGCCAGCGACTGACGTATCCGACCAGCCGCCATATCTTAATTGAATTTGACAATGAATCGACCGGGGATATAGCCGCTCGGTTCCGCCCCTTGGACTCCAGGACAAACGACTGAGGCTGCCAACAGGCAGACCAGCGTTCGAAGCAGACCAGCCGCTGTCACTTTGTATTTTGGATGAGGGATTGGCATACCATTCTCAAGACGACTGGACCGACCCGTTCGTGCAGGTAGATTCATTCTGCCCAGTCGCCAACTCGCGCTTAATACAATCAATATGTTCTGGTCCTGCACCGCAACATCCACCTGCCGCCATAATCGGAAATCTTTTCACGATGGCCATCATTTCTGCCGCAAAGCTTGGCGGTCCGATGGGATAGTTTGGACCGCCGCCCATAGTCACCGGCAATCCAGCGCTCGGCTTCACCCAAAACGGACCAAACCTTTCTATATCCAACTGCTCAAGGCATCGTCTCAGCATCTCAAATCCGGTCCCGCAGTTCAACCCGATCGCGCTGATCCTCCCATCCGCAAGTGCGTCAGCGATTGCTTCCCACGCTTCCGGAATCCTGCCGTCTTTCGAAGGTACCATCGACAATATCACCGGCAGGCGTTTCACTGCCGACTTACTGACCTCCCGAGCGACTTCGACCGCCCGCAACCCCTGTGGCGCGTCAAGAAATGTTTCACAGAGTAGTATCTCCACCCCGGCCTCGACCAACGCGATCATCTGCTCCCCAAAGTACCGTCTCTCCTCATTTACTGACAGCCCGGGGGGGAGAGGTGCAACCGAGCCCGCGATCACCACGCCTTTCGCGCCCGACTCTAGAATCGCCTGTTGTGCCAGCCGCACGGCCACCACATTGATCTCCGCGACATCCGATTCATCTCCGGCTTGCGACAAGTACGGCTCGGCGGCACAAAAGCTGTTTGTCGTGATCAACCTTGAACCTGCCGCGATGAACTCTCGATGCGCCGACACCACCATCTCCGGATGGCTCAAATTGTAAAGAGGGGAGAAACATACGTCCCCCCCGATTCGCTCCAATAACAAAGAACCAGTCCCGCCATCAAGCAGGACCGGTCCCAAAGAGTTCTTGCGAGTCAGCCAGCTATATTCAGGTCGAATCATCGCTTCCGCCGCCCCAGTTTAGGCTGCCGTCTACGGACAGACCGGCGCCGCCCCTCCCGCTATCATATACAGAATGAAATAGGAAAGGTCAGATATATCGATCGGCCCCGTGCCGTTCACATTCGCGGTCGGCGGGTTCGGTAACACCGGCACCGAACCGGTCAGGTATCCGATCAAATACGAAAGGTCGGTCACATCCGGCCCAAACGTATCATTATTAACATCTCCGGCCAGACAAGCTTTCAGTTTACCAGCGACGGTCGCCGGCAAGTATGAACCCGGCAGGACTGTAAAAGTCGGCGCGTAGTTCTGAAAAGCCGTGGAATAACTGATGAGCGTCACCGGATTGTCTACCATCGTTCCCGGCGCCGCTTTCAAATAAACTGAGAGCACCGGACCGGTGCCGGGCGCCAATGCCGCCTGATTTCCATTTGGAGAGACCGCCAACCTGTAGGTTATCCGTTTGGAGTAATCATCATAATGCGAATACTCCTGAACTTCCATGTAGTTCGTCCGAAGACCAGCCGTCGAAACTGAATCAAATGTTACCGCCGCCGGTCCATCCCAACTCACCGGCAGCACGATCTCCTGCACAGGCAGGTAATTCCGCGAGTAAATATCAATACGCTGTGATATCCCCGGCGTAACTGTGACCGTCCCGACTTTCATCGTATCCTTGTGCGCCCAGACCAGCTCCCGACGGATCGCCTCATACGTCCCTTCGACCGCCTGAATATTCAGCCTCACATCATACCGCCCCGGCGTGTCATACGTATGGCTCGGTGACTGCAGATTCGAGGTCTCACCGTCTCCAAATGTCCAGACCCAATCATTTACCGTCTTAGCCGTGATCCCCTCGAAATCGACGGTCAATGGTGCTTCGCCCAGTGTATTGGAGTAGTTGAACCGCACCCCGGAGGTCCAACTCATTAGCCGATCACTTATCCAGCAGTGGATTCGTCCCATCTGTTGTGGTGAAAACTCCGACCAGCATCCTTCACCGGCGTACCCCATATAGTTCTGCGGGTCGGTCGCGCCCCACGGCTGACCATTGCATGGATCGTTGCCGCCCGGCCCGCCACACGCATAGCTCAGTGGTGTCGGGTCGGTGTCTTCGCAAAAGTCCCCCGTTACATCACCCGTCGGGCTATTCGCATTCTCGTAACATTGGCTGCACTGACCGACCTCGCTTACCCCGTGATGCGTGTGCCACAGCCCGAGGCAGTGTCCAACCTCATGCGCGAGCGTTGACTGAACCGAACTGAAGTGCCCGGTCGTCATTACAATTCCGCCGCGCTTGGTCAAAGCGTCACCATCCCACGGGAATGTCCCGTACGAATACGATGCTTCGACATACGAAACAAACACATTCATCTGGGAGTCCGGCATCACCGCGTACGCTTCCTTCATCAGGTCGAATTCGCCTTCGTTCAGCGACCGGTATGCCGTTGAAGCGTGCGTCTGATAATCATATTCGAACGAAATACGCAGCGGCGCGTAATCCGCGTTCAGGTTCGCCACCTGTTGAGCGATCATCGTCGGCGTGGTCGAGGGATTGGTGCCGTTGTCCAGCGTGATGATATGGAACATCAACTTGATGATCGTCATCGACTGATTCGGCTCAGGGATGAACACATTGCGCGTCCCCGCAACATCGCAGGGGCCCTGCGTGGCGCAGGCCATCGCCTCACTGGTACTTGCCTGGGCCTTGAGAACCCACAACTTCTGCGTCCCGCACCACTCGCCGTCTTCAGGCATTTGGGTAGCTGTTGTGGTAGAATTGTCCTGTGCGATCGAATGACCCGGGATCACCGCTATCGCGGCGGCGAGGATCATCCCCGTTAGTGTGAGAAGTGCGCGACTGCCTGACGGTCTACTGCCGTTTCGGCCCCATCTCGATGCGACCATGTCTTCGTTCCTTCTGTCTGGTGTACACGCCCCGTGAGGATAGGCGAGTGGGGTGTTTAATTGTCAGCAATAACAAGATACATCCTAACCCTGTTCCCGCCAAGTGTTTTTCTCGACAATTCCAGACCGCACGAGACTACATTTCTCGCATTCATAAAGAGAGGACGGCCTAAGCCGTCCTCAAATGTGCAATCTTGATAAATGACCAGTTCACGGACAAACCGGCAAAGTCGGGCGCGGACTCTGCGTCAGGAACGCGATCATGAGTGACAAGTCCGACAGATCTGGCTGCGATGGTCCACTCCCATTCACATTTGCCTCTTCCAGACAGGGCAACTCCGGTTGGGGCGAGGTCGTCAGGTACGTTATCAGCATCGCAAGATCAGACAGATCCGGAGTCTCCTGCGCACTCAAGTTGAGATTCCCGGTCTCTCCTTTACAGCAGGAGGGAGGCGCGCAGTCGAAGCGTCGAATGATCAGCGCGTCGATCGCCGCCTCAACCACCGAGCCTGAGCCTAGGTCTGCGGCCTCAAATCTCAGTTTGACTTGTGAGCTTGGCACGACCCAATCACCCACCCAGAATGATCTCAAATGCCACCCACCGCCTGCATCGGTCACCGGTCCCACCGCGTCAGCCTGATTCCAGACCGTGCCGTTATCGCTGGAGATCCAGACCTTAAAGACATCTTCATTCGGCGAGGCGCCAAAGTTGTTGGAGAACCAGACCGCGTACGTGAACAACGCGTTCCCTTGCGACAGATCCAGAGTGGGGGAGAGCAAATAGGTTGTCCCGTCATCCACATCCGAATTTCCGTACACGTTGTCTGTCAGCCAACAGCTCCCCGAACCATCATAGTCATATTTCGGGTCACCCCGTTCGCCATTTCCAGCCGGAATACCCCGCGTCCAAGGTCCATCCACCGCGTTTCCGGTTACGCTCCATCCGATGCTTGATTCCCCATTATCCGACCAGACAACGGTCATCGAAGTCCCTGCTACCGCCAGCAGCGGATGCGCTACATCCGGGATGGTCGTCACTCCCGAACTCTCTTCTTCGACCGACACATAGTACAGCACATCTCTACCGCAGGTTATCTCCGGGAATACGGCCGAGTAGATGTTGTCACCCAGGTGCACCATTGGAGCTTCCACAAACTCCGCCCCGTCTACCGAGTAGTGCAATTTCGCAGATCCCGCCACTACTTGGCCGCCATAGGCCGACGTTACACTCACGTCAAAGGATGTTCCCCCTGCGGGGTCCACCATAATTGGCGCGGCCTCTTCGAGCTGCAGTGCCAGCGACGGCTTCGGTCCGGCGGTTTGCGCGACCGTATACCCGGTCGCCAAGCACGCCTTGACCATGCGCGTCATATATTCAAAGTTCATGTTGGTCGAGGAGTCGCGCGCCGAATGATACACGGTCGAGAAATTGTACTCCGCGGCAAAAGTCACCGGATATCCATACTGCGAATACGGAAAGTGGTCAGACCCCGATGAACTCCCGGCCAGGTGGCCGGTAATTCCGACCAGCGAATCCGATAGTTGCATCCAGAGTTGCGAATATTCTGTGCTCGTACCGTGATATAAGTTCGCGTCGGCCGAGTTCTGGAAATGCGCGATCATGTCCATATTCAGCATGTAGACCAGCGAATCCCCACGGGCGTTCACTTCGGCCGCATGGTGATTTGATCCGTACAGCCCATACTCTTCCGCGTCATACAGCGCGAAAATTACCGTCAGGTCGGTGGGAATATCTTTCAACACGCGTGCTATCTCCAGTACCGCGATCGTCCCCGACCCGTTGTCATCCGCCCCCGGCGAACTGGTTACCGCGTCCCGGTGTGCCCCGACGATCACAAAGTGATTCGGGTGCACTGTCCCAACCTTCGTGGCAATCACGTTATAACACATCTTCGTACCACCCGAGACCGACGCCGTGAAACTGTCATAAACGACCGAGTCATACCCAAATGTCACCAACTGATTGTATATCCAGTTGCGCGACGTAATATTCGGCGTAGTCCCCGCGACACGGGTCCCGAATGCCTGAAGTGTCAGCAATTTTGAGTATATCGTATCCTGCGACACCAGCCCGATCAACGAATCCAGCGGCGCACTCGCTGCTGATAGAGCAGCGAGCATTTCTTCCGCTGTCCTCGTTGACGCCTCCATCCGCAGGCTCACGCCCCCGGTCGGAACCGGCCGAAGGTCAGGCGTCAATTCACCGGCCTGGCTCGCCAGTACCTGCCTATCTACGACAAACAGCCGTACTCCGTGATCCTCGAAAACCAGCGAATACTTGGCAACATTCGCCCGGTCCATTCGATTATCCAACGCCAATTGCTCCCTGTTTACCCCTTGCCGGATGAGACTTGCCCCCAAACCGCTCTCGTCCAGCAATGACTTCTGGTCCGGTTCCACCAACACAAGAAACCCGTCGGATACTCTTAGAACTGGTTCACCGCCAACAGTCGCCAGCCGCGCCGCCTCCTGCGGCGAATTAACCGCTACCTTGTACAGATCCGCTGCCGATAGACCGCCATGCGTCACCAGCAACACCGCGACTACGATTAAGATTCTCTTCATCAGCATACTCTCCTGTGATCCGCCGCACTGCGTCCGAACAGGCCGGCGGGGATTCGTTTGAAATCGAAATATATCTGCGATCGGGGTGAGGTCATATGTGGTCAGGTCGAAGAGGGAAGAAGGGCGCGAGTTTCATGCCTCCAAGATACAAAAAAAAGATGGAATTGTCAATGATGTGCTATATGCAGACTGCTGGCGCGACAGAGGATTTCCGTTGAATTTCCCCCGCTGACTCCTTATCCTGTTCTCCATGCGTCTTGCATGGCTCACCGACATTCATCTCAATTTCCTCAACGAGTCCGAGGTGGCCGTGTTTCTCGACTCGCTCCCTGAAAGCCGATCCGATGCACTCGTCCTGACCGGCGACATAGCCGAAGCCGACACTATTTCCGATCAGTTAATCTCGATTGCGAACGCGCTCAGTTGTCCCGTTTACTTTGTTCTCGGTAATCATGACTTTTATCGCGGCTCTGTATCTCAAGTCCGCGCCGAGATGACCCGCCTCGAGCGACAGAACCAGAATCTGGTTTATCTGACTAATGGCCATATCCGACAACTCGCGCCGAATACTTGCTTAATTGGCCACGATGGCTGGCCCGATGGCCGCAATGGGGACTATGAACACTCCTCCGTCCTGCTCAACGATTTTCTTCTTATCCGAGATTTTCGCCGCCCTGACCAGTCCATCCCGCGACTTGACCCCGAGGTCCGCCGCTTTTGGCTTGAAGTCATGCGACGACTCGCCGATGATGCCACTGCTCAACTCGAAAAGACTATTAGAGCCGCCCTTTCTGAGTATTCTCACATCCTGATTGCCACCCATGTCCCGCCGTATCGTGAATCCTCCCAATACAACGGTATGCTCTCCCGCGATGATTACCAACCATTCTTCTCCTCGAAAAGCATGGGGGAGATGCTCACTAGTGTCGCTCAGGAGAACCCATCCGCCGGCTTTACCGTCCTCTGCGGCCACTCTCATTGGCCCGCCACCTATTCACCAGCGCCGAACTTGGTGGTCCATACCGGCGGTGCCGAATACGGCCAACCCGGCATTCAGAAGATCTGGACCTTCTGACCATCCTCAGAAACATCTGATCACTATTTTTTGACAGCATGACGGCGCGTCATCCTGCTATATTTGAGCAGTCGGACCGCGACAGCGGATCCGCGCGAATTTGTCAACCCACGGAGCGAGTGATGAAGAGGTTGCTGCTACCTGTTTTGGCGACTTTGGTTCTGTCCATGCCAGTTGTTGCCCAGAATTTCTACGACGTCAACACCGTACGCACGATTGAGATAACCTTTGCGGAATCGAATTGGGATCGCATCCTGGACAGTCTCTTCGCAATAGGAGAGGAGCGACTCCTGGGCAGTGTCACTATCGACGGTGTACTGTATGACAGCGTCGGTGTGCGCTACAAAGGTTTCAGCACTTACAATCCCAATCGGACCAAAAACCCTCTCAATATCAAACTCGACTACATTAAAGATAATCAGACCATCCAGGGATACGGCACGCTCAAACTCGCCAATGTCTGGTTCGACCCAAGCTTTGTGCGCGAGGTTCTCACGTACGAGATGGCCCGGAACTACATGCCGGCCGGACTCGCCAACTACTGCAATGTATACGTCAACAGCACCCTGTTGGGCCTCTATGTCTCCGTACAGGATGTGGACAAACTCTTTATGCGGACCCACTTCTACGATGACAACGGCGTGCGCTTCAAAGGCGAGGTTGCCGGTGGGCCAGGGGATGTCTATGTCGTCTGGGGCTACGATGGCGAGGATTCCACTGCCTATATGGATCGTTTCGAACTCGATTCCGACGACGGCTGGTCCGAGTTGATTGACTTTCTCGACACACTTAACAACACGACCGCGGAAGTAGAAAAGGTGCTCGATATCGACCGCCACCTCTGGTTCCTCGCCTACAGCAACCTATTCGTGAATCTCGATGGTCCCATTAATTTCGCTCACAACTATTATCTCTACAGAGATGCGTCTGACCGGTTCAATCCCATCCTTTGGGATCTGAACATGATCATGGGCGGCTTTTCGCAGATCATCGGTGGATCCGCTCTTTCTCTGGCGCAGATGCAGCAACTCAGCCCCTTTTTCAATGAAACAAACGACAACTATCCCATCATTGAGAAGATTCTTACCAACTCGACCTACAAGAAGCGCTATATCGCACACATGAAAACGATCATATCAGAGATGGTCGCCACCGGCTGGTACCACACGCGCGCACTCGAACTGCAGGACATTATCGACGATCACGTACAGGCCGACCCGAACAAATTCTCAACGTATACTGCCTTCATCAATAACATCACCACCAATGTCGGCGCGACTCCCGGACTAACCCAACTGATGGCCGCTCGACTCAATTATCTTAACACCGTGCCACTTTTCGGCGCCGTCGCTCCGACTATCTCTCAGGTCAATCACACCGCGACTCCACTCGTCGCTGGTTCCACCGGATGGGTCACCGCTACCGTCAGCAACGCTACCTCCGTCGCGCTCAAATATCGCGATCAACCCGTCGCCCCTTTTGCCGACGTTACAATGTATGATGACGGCAACCACAATGATGGCTCCGCCTCGGATGGCATCTACGGCGCGCCCGTCACTGCCGGAACCGCAGATATTCATTATTACATTTATGCTGAAAATGCTACGTCTGCCGCTTACATGCCTCCGCGCGCCGAGTTCGAAGACTCAGTCCTGACCGTGACCACCCCCACGGTCTCC
>JAYRFH010000182.1:0-2644 GCA_041908405.1 Candidatus Zixiibacteriota bacterium | reverse complement strand
GTGCTGTACACATCGTTTGGCGGGCGGTGTAATTTCAACTGGTATGTCGGTGGAGGGGGGGGCGGGGCGTTGGACTATGGACCAATGCTGCGCACTAACTATAGGGATTTCGGTACTGGCGGCACTGGCTACCCATTGGGCGATCGCAATAAGTATCATTTACTGAGCGCTCCAGAATGGGATTTCGATCAAGTCATGTCAGCCAAGCTTTCCGGAAACTCTGACTGGCTTCCGCTGTATGATACAGCGAGAGTCGATAACCTGGTCGATGGATGGGATATTCGATTCGTTCTCTCCGCCGGCCCCTTCGACCTACTCCCCGACTCGTCTGTGCGCATCCAGTACGCTCTTTTGACCGCTGAGAATATTCACAGGGATCCGCACATTCTCGATTTTCTCGAATTGGCGCCGGAGCTGTATGTGCAGTCACTCCATCTTGATGGTCTGATTGCCAATGGCCGTGTCGCCGATTCGCTCGCCGCGCTTCTTCGCGACCCGACCTATCCCCCCGCCAACTTGCGGGCCTCGGTGATAAGCGGCGATTCAATCGTACTCGGATGGGACTCGTGGGTTCTGCCCGGAATTGATGGATACCAGGTGTATGGTCGTCCGGTACCGCTCGATGCCTACGTGCACGAGGGAGTGCCGCCGCCTTGGTACAGCGCGTCAGACCTTCCGCCTTTTGTCACGACAGCGGGCAATCGTCACACCATCAAACCAGTTCCTCAACCGGGAGGGTATGCGTTCACGGTCAGCCATATTGTGAATGGCCAGCCAAGATTGCAGTCCTACCCGATCGTTATCTCCGTGCCGACGCGGTTGCATGCACCATCGCTTGCGGATACGATTGCGTATGTCCTGGATGATGAGTCGCTGGAGCTGGCGTGGGACGCCGCGGAGCATGGCGGCGTCCGCCAGTACAATATCTACCGGTTCCCCGACTCGGTCGCGGCGAATGACCGGTATCTGCGACATTATTCCACAGTCGCGAATGGACTCGAAATAGACACAGTCACCGCGAACGACGTAGACTACTACTATTATGAGATCGAACCGTTCGCAACGGTGAGTGGCGACCAGCTTTCATTTACCGACAACGCTCCCGGGAATGGATATCTATACGTAGTCACCGCGATAGATTCCGCCGGGTTTGAGAGCCAGTTCTCCGATGAATTGCAGGTCTGGAAAATTCAGAAGCCGAGCAAGGATTTTCTGGTGCTGACACATGGACAACGCCAGGGAACATATACAATCGAAGATTCCATCGATCAGTTTTACCAAACAGTGCTGGCTGGATACGACTACGACATCTACTCGGTTGTGGATTCGTTCTCCGCGTGTCGTCCGACCAAGCCATCCTGTCTGGATTGGCGGATGTTCACTCAATATAAAGTGGTCATTGTCGACGACAACCTGCGTGACAATGTCCTGCGGAACTGGTATGAAGATGAAGAGTCAGGTTTCGCGCGGTATCTTGGTCACAAGGGGGTAATGGTCTACTGTGGACCATTTGCCAGTCTCGGTTGGCCGGAGTTCACCTCCTACACTCCGCCGAACTGGTATTACAAGTCGTATGACTTGATTCATCGGTATTTTGGAGCGGATTCGGTCTTCGCGATCGGTACCCAGTACTACAAATTGAACGCGGCTCTCCCCTATGTCGACAGCCTGCTGGCATTCTCCTGGGCGGAACCGGTCACCGACGCTCCCCCGGTCTACTACGACTCCGGCAGTGAGTTCTATCCATCATACCTGACCGTCAATTGGCCAGCGGCAACTCCTCCGATGGTCGGCGTCTTCAAACCGGACAGCCTCGCCGAAGTTATCTATCGTTTTCGCTCGACTATGCCTACCACCAGCCTGGTTGAGTCTGCGCCGGTCGGCTTGATGAAGCTGGTCGACAGCACGCTCACTTTCACCTTCGGCTTCCATCTCTGGTATATGAAGGAACAGGGGGCGAGGGAACTGATAGACTGGATATATCAGGAGGCGAAGGTCATCACCGATACGCCTTCCACCGACCCGCCGATCCTTCCCGACCTCAGGTTGGCTCAGAACTATCCGAATCCGTTCAATGCCGGTACGGTGATATCCTTTTCGTTGCCGAGGCCGAGCCATGTTTCAGTCGATGTCTTCAACATTCTTGGTCAGCGGGTAAAGCGTCTCATTAACGAAGACCGCCCGGCGGGGGCTTACCGTGTCGAGTGGGACGGGAGCGACCAATCCGGCAACCAGGTAGCGTCGGGAGTCTATTTGTATCGTCTGGATGCGGGTGGGAGGTCTTTGGCCCGCAAGATGATCCTGCTCCGATAGACGGCCCACCTCTGAAATTCAACTTGTCATTGCCTCGATTTCGGTGCATCCTCTCTGAACTTTGCTCACCATTGGCGACTTGAAGAGGACCTCTGTTAATGCCGCAATTCGGCCACCAGATGCTGAAAGAGTGGAAGCTCTCACCGGATATCACCTACCTGAATCACGGGACGGTTGGCGCCACGCCGACAGTCGTGCTCAATGAGCAGCAGCGACTTCGCGATATCATGGAGACCGACCCGGCGCGATTCATGTTTCGCGAGTTTACGTTTCAGCATGGCAAGCCGCTTCAGCCGAAGCCGCTGATTCGCCAGGCAGCGGACAAAGTCGC
>JAYRFH010000181.1:0-28032 GCA_041908405.1 Candidatus Zixiibacteriota bacterium | reverse complement strand
CAGGGGCCATTGTCGCTGGATATGGCGACCTCGCGGCGGGCGGTCGAGTATCAGCGTGTTGGCGGAGTGGTGGCGGGGGACGCGGATATCTATCTGGTGGATTCAATCGAAGAAGGGAATATCGTCGCCAAATCGCTGATCCAGTTTGCGGAGGCGGTATTCGCGGGGGTGATCGTTGGCGCCAAGGTGCCGGTGTCATTGGTCTCACGAACGGATACAGTGAAAAACAAGAAAGCATCGCTGGCCTTAGCCTGTGTCATCGCGGACTACTACAAGCAGAACAACATCTTTGGCGGGAGGAGTTGACGATGCTTCCCGAAGTCACAATTCCCGACATACATTCTTACGATCAGATATTCGCCCGCGCTCGAAAACGTGCGGCCAAGACCAAGATACGTGCGGCATTGGTGACGCCGAGCGAGCCGGATATCCTTAGAGCAATTGCCAGGATGGCCGCCGAGAAGTTGATAGAGCCGGTACTGGTCGGGGATGAAAAGCTGTTCGAGGAGGTCTGCCGGGAGGATAATATCGATTTTCCGAATGGCGAGTTCATCGGCGCGCTTGATCCGATCGAGGCTGTGGCGAAGACCTGTGAACTGATGAACAGCGGCCAGGTCAACCTGATAGTCAAGGGGAGGATGATGACGGGGGATCTGTTCAAATGTCTGTTTCTGCCAGAAAACGGGTTTGTACAGAAAGACAAGACGATTTCGCATGTCGCGGTGATGCGCCCTGAACGTTACAAAAAACTGCTCATGGTGACCGACGGCGCGGTCAATGTTGCGCCAGATCTGAAAACCAAGCTGGCGCTGATAGAAAACCTGACGAAAGTATCCAACTCTATCGGGATACCGAACCCGCGAATCGCGCTATTGGCGGCGGTCGAAGTCATTTATCCTCAGATGCAGGTGACGATGGAAGCGGCGATCATCGCGAAGATGTGGGAGCGTGGGCAGATAAAAGGGGCGATGGTCGATGGGCCGCTGTCGTTCGATGTCGCGGTCGACATGTTCGCGGCGCATTCGAAGGGGGTGAAGAACTCCCCTGTGGCCGGTCAGGCGGATGGAATGGTCGCGCCGAATCTTGAGACTGCGAATGGGATCTACAAAGCTATGGCGCTGTATGGTCGATGTCAGATGGGGGGCGTCGTAGTGGGTGGGAAGTTGCCGGTGGCAATTGGCTCGCGTTCGGATTCATGGGAGGGGAAATTGAATTCGATGTTGTTGGGGATACTCAACGCGCCAGAGCTGGCATAACCAGCTAACTGGCAGCCCTTCAATAGATAAGCGGTCTGGCTCAATACTTGACTGGGCCGCTCAACTCCATTATTATCAGTTGATTAGGCAGTTCTTAAGGAAAGGTCCGACGTGATCCATGGCGTAATTATGGCGGGTGGAAAGGGCGAACGGTTCTGGCCGTTGTCCCGAGCCAAACGTCCCAAACAGTTTCTCAGACTGACCTCTGACAAGTCGATGCTCGAGGAAACGATCCATCGCGTGACTCCGCTCATCCCGTTCCAGAATATCCGGATCGTGGCCGGGGAATCGATGACCGAGCACATCATGTCGTCGCTGCCGGGAGTGACCAAGACCAACGTGTTGACCGAGCCATTCGGCCGGAATACCTGTCTGGCGATCGGTTTCGCGGCGATCCACCTATTGCATGAAGATCCTGACGCTGTGATGGTGGTGCTGTCAGCAGACCACTTGATCCGTCCACCGGAGAAGCTGGTGCAAATCCTAAAAGATGGCGCGACACTGGCGGCACGCGAAGAACGATTGATCACGATAGGGATCACGCCGACTCGGCCGGAGACAGCCTACGGCTATATCAAGTTGGGTGAACCGTATTCCAAGCAAGGTGAAACCACGGTTTTCGCCGTTTCCCAGTTTGCCGAGAAGCCGAAAGCGGCGGTGGCGCAGGAGTACTACTTCAGCCGGCAATATCTCTGGAATAGCGGGATGTTCATTTGGTCGGCCAAAGCGATCTTGAACGCGATCGCGCAGTGCCTTCCGGACGCGCACCGTCACTTGATGGAATACGGCGCGACCATCGGCACATCAGGCGAAGCGGCCGCGCGTAAGCAACTCTATGACAGCGCTCCCTCGATCTCGATCGACTACGCGGTTCTTGAAAAAGCGAGCAATGTGCTGGTGATGAAGGGGGATATCATTTGGGATGATGTAGGGAGCTGGAATTCACTCGAACGGTATAAAGATCGCGATTCGGAGAATAACGTACTGATAGGCGAGGCGATCGCTCTGGAGACGTTTGAAACGACTGTCTATAATGACGCGGATGGCATAATCGCCTGCATTGGACTCTCCGATCTGGTGGTGGTTCGGTCCGAGAATATCACTCTGGTCGCTCACAAAACGAAAGCGAGCCAGGTGAAAGAATTACTGGCATTACTGAGTAAGCGGGATGACTGGAAGAAGTATCTGTAAACTTCTATGTGGCGTGGTCGCGGTGATCATGCTGACCGGCTGTATTGATGAACAGCCGGTAGCGGGTGAGGAACGTCAAGCGCAGCCGGTCGTTCAGAAACAAGTCAAGCCATCGAAGCCGGTTGAGTCAGTCAATGCATTGGGCTTGGCACAGGATACTATCCCGGTCAGCCGTCAGCTGACCAAAGAAGCACAGCACGGCATGACACGACTGGTCCCACCGGCAAAGATATTCCCGGGTGGAGACGCGGTCGGCAAGGATACATTGGCGGCTCAAGTCTTTAGAGTGCAATTGGGAATGATCGACACCTACTCGGAGGCACGGAGGGCGTTGGCAGTGGCGCAGGAGCTTTTTGACCAACCGGTGACTCTCGACTATGAAGTGCCGTACTACAAGCTTCGCGTTGGGGAGTTCGGTTCGCGCAAGGAAGCCGAGTCCTATCAGCAGAGGGCCAAAGGGGCAGGATATAACAATGCCTGGGTAATGGTGGGGTCTGTCACAATCAGGCAGATCGAGCCGATGTACCCCTCGGTGGATTCGGCCAAGGCCGACAGCGTGCGGTCGAATTGATGCCGCACGTTCACATTCTCGCCATTTCATTGGAATCCCCGGACAGAGAGATACTCAAGGAAGCATCCAGGGTCCTAAATTCAGGAGGCTTGGTGGTTGCGCCGACCGAAACGCGGTACGGGTTGCTGACGCGAGGGGACAGTCGAGAGGCGCTAGAGCGGTTATACAGTGCCAAGGGGAGGCCACAATTTATGCCGACTGCTATTTTCGCGCGGAACCATGATGAGATTGAGCGTTTTGGAGAGATGACAGATATCTCGCGAAGACTGGTGGAACGATTCCTGCCGGGCCCACTGACGTTGGTTATGCGAGCGACCGGGAAATGGGAACCGCAAGTTGTTATGAATGAACGGATAGGGATTCGGTGGTCGCCCAGCAAAGTGATCACTGGGCTGCTTGCCATGACCGATTGTCCGCTGACCGCGACCTCGGCCAATCTCTCCGGTACACCTGATGCCGAGACCGTGCAAGAGATAGCGTCGGCCCTCGGGGAGTCGGTGAATCTTTACCTTGACGGGGGACCGCTGAAAGGGATAACATCGACAGTGGTTGAGTGCTCGGGGGAGCGACCGGTGATCCTGCGGGAGGGGGCAATCAGCCGGGAGCAAATACTTGAAAGTGTGAAAGACCTGTTATAGAGATGAGTGATCAATTTACGATAATGTTTGTCTGTACCGGTAATACCTGTCGTTCGCCCATGGCGGAGGCGGCTATGCGAATGCTTCTGGAGAAGCGCCGTCCGGGGAAAGTCCGGGTTATTTCGGCAGGGACAGGCGCGGCAAGCGGGTTTCCAGCGACCATGTACGCCAATGAGGCAGTCAAGATCTGGTCCTGCGACCTCTCCAAGCATAAGTCGCGGCAGTTGACGCGTGGCCTGATCGAAGAGGCGGATCTGATCTTCGGAATGACCCCCGACCATGTCAAGGAGGTGCTCCGGATGACCCCATCGGCGGCGGAGCGGACATTCCTGCTGAAGAACTTCCCGAGCACCGGGTCCAAAGGGGAGCCGGTCGAGGATCCGATAGGGCAATCGCTGGAACGGTATAACGAGACTTTTCTCGAGATCGGCGAGTATTTGGGCAAACATCTGGATGAGATTGTAAAACGGATAGATGAGAAGATTCCTGCCTGACAGTCGCCGCGGTGTCTCACGCTTCATGGTGCTTCTCTCCTTTGCGGGGATGGTGGCTGTAGCGACCTATTTCCTTACTGGAGGATTTGGGATCGCCGATGCTTCCACTGCTGACGCGGACAGCCTGAATACGACGGATCGGTTCGTGGATAATGTCGCGTTCGGAATAGGGGAAAAACTCTCATTCGATGTGAATTACGGATTTATTAACGCGGGTACGGCCAGCATGGAAGTGGTCAAGATGATCGACTTCAATGGTCGGCAGGCGTACCAGATCCAGACGCGCGCTCTTTCGAATTCGTTTTTCTCAAGCATTTATCGGGTGGAGGATGAAGTCGAATCCATCCTGGACGCAGATGGATTGTTCAGCTGGCATTTCCAGAAGAAACTTCGCGAAGGGAGCTATCGCGCTGACAAGGCGTACGAATTCAACCAGACCGAACACGTGGTCTTTTACGAGAAGGACACACTACCGGTAGCCCCATTCGTTCAGGACGCCTTGTCGTCGTTGTACTTTGTCAGAACGCAACCACTGGAAGTGGGGAAGTCAGTTTGGGTGGATAGCTTCGTCGATGGCAAAAGCTACAAGATGGAAGTAAAGGTGCTCCGGAAAGAGACTATCAAGGTCGAGGCAGGGAGTTTCGACTGTGTAGTGGTTGAGCCTTTAACGCAGGCGGTTGGAGTCTTCAAAAATGAGGGGCGACTAACGGTTTGGTTGACCGATGACCGGCTGAAAATGCCGGTGCTGATGAAATCCAAAGTTTTGGTCGGCTCGATATCCGCTGAATTGACAGACTTCATCCTCGGAGAGATTCGGGAGTTCTGACAGGTTTTTGGGGGAGAAGGGACGGCGGGGGAGATATCCGACAACAGAGTTATCTCATTGACTTGGCGTCGCTTGTCGCCAATATTGGCAAAGCGGAGGTACGTCCGGGTATGCCGTTTTCGCGCTGTAACAGGCAACGGTTATCCGCCGAAATCTCTTGCAGGACATAAGATTATAAGTATTGTCTCGAACCGTGAAAGCCGTTGACATCTGTCCGGGGCGGCTGGTTCGAGCCCGAGTGAATCGAATGCCTCATGTGGCGGGGTGACCCGTCCATGCGGCACATATTTGTACGAGGCGATACAATGGCGAAGTTGATTGAGTGCGTCCCCAATTTCTCAGAAGGGCGACGCCCTGAAGTGATCAAGGCGATCTGCGAAGCGATCACGTCAGTGCCTGGAGTCACGCTCCTTGATTCTGAGATGGATGGGGATCACAATCGTGCGGTAGTGACGTTTGTTTGCCACCCGGATCAAGTGGTCGAGGCGGCGTTTCGCGGTTACGCGAAAGCGGCTGAATTGATTGATATGCGGACTCACCACGGTGAACATCCGCGTATGGGGGCGTGCGATGTCTGTCCATTCATTCCACTCTCTGATGTCTCAATCGAAGACGCGATCGAGCTCGCTAATAAGCTGGCGAAGCGGGTCGGAGATGAACTGCAGATACCGGTTTACCTCTATGAGGACGCGGCGACCAGCACTAAGAGGAAAAACCTCGCCAATGTGCGCATGGGGGAATACGAGGGGATCCGCGACTCCATCGAGTCTGATGACACGCGCATTCCGGACTATGGCCCGCGGAAAATGAACCTGAAGTCTGGTTCAACCGCGATAGGCGTGCGCTTCCCGCTGGTGGCGTTTAATGTCTATCTGGGAACGAATAATAAGGAAGTAGCCGACAAGATCGCGGACGCGGTGCGGTCGCTGACCGGCGGCTATCGATTTGTCAAGGCGCTCGGATTTGATATCAAAGAACGGGGCCAGGTTCAGGTCTCCATGAATCTGGTGAATTACACCAAGACGCCGGTTTTCCGAGTATTTGAGACAATCAAGGCAGAGGCCGCTCGATACGGCGTCAATGTGACCTCATCTGAGGTCATTGGATTGGTGCCGAATGACGCGCTGGTCGCGGTGTCCGACTATTACCTGCGGCTGGAGAAGTTCTCCAAGAACCAAATACTTGAAGAGAAACTCAAGATGGCGGGGGCGGTTGGCGGTGGAACTGCAGCGGAGCCGGTCGAGAGCTTCTACGACCAAGTAGCCTCCTCGTCGCCCGCGCCGGGCGGTGGATCTGTGTCGGCCTCGCTGGGGTCACTCTCTGCCTGTTTGGCGGCTATGGTCTGCCGACTAACGGTCGGAAAAAAGAAGTACGAAGCGGTCAAAGCAGAATTGACGGATGTCAGGGACAAAGCGGACGTGCTAAGAAAAGAGCTTGAGCAGTTTGTGGAAACCGACAAAGAGGCGTTCAACTCTGTGATGGACGCGTTCAAGCTGCCCAAAAGCACGGATGAGCAAATCGCCGCCCGCGACAAAGCTATCCAGGATGCGACGATCACCGCTACGACCGTGCCATTGACAGTCATGAAGAAAGCTGTCCTGGCTCTCGAACTTGCTCTCGTGGTTGCTGAGAAGGGGAATGAAAACTCCATCAGTGATGCCGGTGTCGCCGGATTGGCCGGACAGGCCGCGGTGGAAGGGGCATCCTACAATGTCCGCATCAATCTCAAGAACCTGACAGACCAGGGATTTGTAAGCAAAACCCGTGATGAGATGACGGCGCTGCGGAAACGCGGGCATGAACTGGCGGCCCAGATAGCCAAAGTAGTGGAAGGCAAGTTATAGGCGCATGGCCTTCATCGACCTGCACATGCATACCACCTGCTCCGATGGGCTGCTGTCGCCCGAGGCGCTGCTGCAGAATGTCCGGAAGTCAGGCGTAGTGGCATTTGCCGTGACCGATCATGACGACATAAATGGCTATTGGGCGATAAAGAAGCTGCTCGGACCGGGCGACCCTGAACTGATCCCGGGGGTGGAACTGTCGGTGTCAGCGGGGGAAGACGATGTTCATATGCTGGCCTACCTGTTCGACCTGGCCAACGACGAATTTGTGGCCGCGCTGGCCCATTTCAAGGAGAAACGGAATCTTCGCGGCCAAATGATTGTAGAAAAGCTGCAAGCGATCGGGCTAGATATCCCGTTCGAGGCTGTGGAGGAGACCGCCGGGGGAGCGGTTATAGGACGACCCCACATCGCTGAAACACTGCACCGGTTGAGAGCGGTCTCCAGTTACCAGGAAGCGTTTGATCGCTATATCAAGAAGGACGGACCGGCGTACGTGCCGAAAGCATTCTTTGAACCACGCGAGGCGATCGAGATGGTCCATCGAGCAGGGGGACTGACCGTCCTGGCTCACCCGATGATCGACAATATGCTGCGGCATTTGCCGATGCTGGTGTCGCTTGGTCTGGACGGTCTTGAGGTACGGCACCCCAATCATGCGCCTTCGGATACAGATAGATTGACGAAGATAGCCGCCCGCGAGGGACTCCTGCGGAGTGGCGGCTCAGATTTTCATGGCCGTGAGGGACGGCACGGCCAGGTCGGTTCACAACATGTTCCACTCGAGTTTCTTGACGCGATGCGTGAGAAGCTCCGCAACAGTCGAGGTCACCATTGAGATCGGCATCCAGACTTATTCTCACCGCTAGTATTGGCATTTTTCTTCTGACTGGAGTAGTTAGCGCTGCTGAACTGAGCCGTGAGGACCAGATACGCATAATTCAGGATTTTCTGTTTGTCAATGGTCAGGGAGATCGTCCGTCGCTCCAGACATCGCTGGCAATGGAGGACCAAAGGACTGAAGGGATGCCGCACAAGTGCGGAATGTCTGCCGCCGCCGATTTTGCCGTCAATCGGAGCCGGATGGACCGCGACCTACTGGTCTCTTTGGGTATCGATGCCCTCAATGTTCGTCCAGCTTTGCCATTCAGTTATGTGTCGCCCTCGGGCCGCTTCAAGATCCATTATGACAAAACCGGCACCGATGCTGTGTATCGCGCGAATGAGGATTCGGATGGTGACGGTGTTCCGAATTACGTCGAGTCAACCGCCCTTATCGCTGACTCGGTCTGGGAGCATGAGATCACTGAACTGGGTTATCCGATCCCGCCAAGCGATTCATTCTATACAACAGAGTCGGATTCGGCCGCCTACGATGTTTTCCTGGTGAATCTTGCGGCGAACTTTTATGGGTTAGCCTACCCGGACAGCATATGGCAGGTATCGCCCGGCCACTACAAAGCGACTTCGTTCATCAAGTTGGACAATGACTACTCCCAGTTGAGCGGTTATGAGAATCGTCCCCTTGACGCGATACGAGTGACGATGGCCCACGAATTCTTCCATGCGATCCAGTTCGGAATCGATCCATTTGAAGCGGAAGATTTTGATCAAACACTTTCGCGCCGTTACTGGATGGAACTGTCGGCGGTCTGGATGGAAGAGGAAGTCTTTGACGATGTCAATGATTACTATGGCTATCTGCCGTATTTCTTCGAGGATGTAACGGCATCGATTCAGCAGTTTGAGAGTTTCTCGGATCTGCACCCATACTCAAGCGGGATCTTTGCCATGTTCCTGTCACAGCGTTATGGCAGAGATGTTATCCGCGAGGTGTGGCGCAAGTGCGGGGAGTTTGGCGTCGGTCCGCACATGCTGATCGCGGTGGATGAAGTTATCGACTCGGTCAGCGGCGGCAGTCAGGGTCTGGCGAGCGCGTTTGCGGAATTCGCGCAATGGAACTATTTCACCGGTTTCCGAGCCACTTTGGCTCCCGAGAATCTGGTGTATGAAGAAGCGCTGGACTATCCAGTGATCCCGGACGGGTACCTGAATAGAAATTCGAGTTTTCAGATAGTTTTACCGACTATCGGGGATGTCAAGCCGGAACATATGGGCGCGGCCTATTTTCGTTTCGAGGGAGGACTGGGGATAGAGGATCAATTGATCGCCCGGAACTATGGGAGCGCGGCGGTCCCTGTTGATCCTGACACCGTCTGCAATCTGGTTATAGCGGATTCACTGTTCGAGACCTCCGTACCCGGCAACCTCCGGGGGACTACTGAACTTTCCTTGGACTGGGCGCTGGCCGCTTGTCCGGATCTTCAGCGCGCCCCGGATACCTGCGCGATAGGGACCGGATGCTCAAGTTACACTCGAGCTATCATTGATTCTACCTTCAATGTGTCTATCGTGCTCGACCCCCTGTCGTCACCGTGGTATCTGTCGACGGTTTACCAGTTGCGGAATATTCCGGATTCTCATGAAGTCGAGAAATTCGCGGTTCCTTCGCCTACAGGTGTTACGCTCGTCACGCAGACATTGCATCCTGAGCAATTCTGTTCGTATTTGGTGATCGTCACGCCGACAACCAACAACTTCCTTAACTATCGGCCCACACCAGGCACTCCTGCCAAGTATCAAGTGCGGTATCTGGTGGATGAGAACCCCGACCCGGAGTTCCGCGCCAACTGCTTTGGGGATTCGACGGCGATCGCGGAGCAGCCATCGCAACTGATCGCGTTCCCCAATCCTTCGGTGGTGAATGAGATGGCTGTTGCAGAAGTGACGTTCCGCTTCAAGCTGGAGACGGGCATCAGTACGCTCCAAAATTGCAGTTCTCCATACATGGTGGTCGATCTGTTTACGGTGGCGGGGGAGCGCGTAACGACCGTCCAGGGCGCGGCGCAGATGCATTATGTAGATGATACTTCGCTGGAAACGCGTGGCGAGCCGGTCTGGGAGATGACCACGACCGGCGGTGAGGCAGTGGCCTCCGGAGTATACATTGCGCTTGGGCGGCTGTATTGCGATGCCACCAAAGGTGATTTGATCGCGGAAAACAAGGCTAAGCTGGCATTGATCCGATGACTCCGTTGCGGTTGCTGACACGCATCGCGCTGTTCGCGGCGCTGATCTATGTGCTGTCGTTGGCCACCGCGTTTCTGCCAAATGTCAAACTGATATTCTTTCTGGTATTCGCCGCGGGCTTTCTCTGGGGAGCTTGGGCTGGGTTCTTGGTTGGGGGGATAGGGATGGGGCTCTGGACCACGTTCAATCCTTACGGGCCGGCGGGAATCCCGGTGATGGTCGCGCAGATAGTTGGAGCCGCGTCCTGTGGTCCGGTTGGATACTTATTCGGCAAACTGAGCTGGCGCAAGTTCCCTGTCCTGCTGTTGTACGTCTCGCTCGCGTTGTGCGGAATAGTCTGCACTCTTCTGTTTTATTTGCCTGTTTCTTTAGTCGATGCTTGGCTCTATCAGCCATTCTGGCCGCGGATGATCGCCGGATTGCCGTGGATCGGATTTTCGCTGGTCAGCAATCTGGTGGTTTTCCCTTTGCTTTTTGGCGCGGCCCGGTATTTATATGACCGCGAGGCGCATTCATGAAGTCTGCACGCGCAATTATCTTACTCATCATTTTATTGATAGTCTCTGGATCTTCTGCGTCCCAGGAGCAGGGCGACTCGGCGCGTACGTCAATTCCTGTCGCGGATTCGCTTATTTCTCAGCAACCACCAGACAGTGCTTCGTCGGACACGCTAGGCGCAGCAGAGCGTGCATCGCGCAGTTTCGAAGAGCGGATGCAGAAGGCGCGTGAACAGGCGCCCAAGCGAGTGATAAAGCCGCGACTTTCGCTGAAAGATAGCCTGTCATCGCTGATGCTCCCGCAACGATTGGATCAGCGCGAGTGGCTGACTCGCTCATATTACATGAATGCCTCGGACTACTTCAGGTTCAGTCCCGGTTATTTTGTGCAACGTTGGCAATTGACGCCGGGGAGGTCGACGGTTCAACCGTACGGATTGGCAGGAGATCGCCTGAGCTACATATCGAACGGAGAATCACTTCACCCGTTTGAACACACAGTTGAGCCAGATGGATCATTCGATCTGGAAGATCTGTCGACTGCCCTGGACGGGGGAGTGTATGTGATGCCTGGGGCATCGGGGATGCTCTTCGGCGCGGATCAGGCGGTGGCATCGTTGGTCACCACGCCAATACAATCCCCGCCGCAGAAACCGATGAGCAGTTTTCTGCTGGATAAGGGAAACTGGGGATTCTCGCACGCCCGGGGACGGTACGCGCACGAATTTTCAGATGGTAAACAGGTGCGATTGGGGATCGGGTATCGCGTGGCGGATGGTGCCAGGACAGCCAGCGGTCCCGTCAGGAATTTTGAGGATGCGTACGCTTATGACGGCGAGGTCTATTTGCCGGTGACGCAGATGAACGGGCTACAGATCAGCGGGCATCTGTATCATCGTCAGTCGCCATATCTAGTACGTCCGGATTCTCTGGATAGTTATATCAATCGCGATCGGTTCGACCGTAATCTGAATGTGCACTACCTCATGAGCAATGACAGCCAAACGGTCCGCACCGATTTCGGTTACCGGCACGTTCGACAAGGATCCTACCTTGGGCTTGGGTATCGCGCCAAGTTCAACCTGACGGGGCATGGGCTGGACTTCTCGCGGCAATGGTACTCGCCCGCAACTTTGTTGATGCTGGACGCATCGGTCGATCGGCTCGAGTATGACAATGCTGTTCATAGCTTCAAACGTCATACGTCGGAAGTATCACTGGCCTGGGCACGCCCACATAAGGCGACGCAATGGGGAGCGCGTGTAGGGGCGAAGTATGTGGAGGAATTCCGGGTTCTGCCGTATGGCTCGATCTTATTGCAGCGGGAATCCAAGCACTTTTTCTTCCAGACCTCGGTAGGATACGCTGAGCGAGCGCCATCTCAGCACGAGCTGTACCTTCCATTCAAAGATGTCCAATTATACGGAATCGACACGACTCGTTATGCGGATGGCGGCAATCCGAATCTGAAGCCGGAGCGTCAGGTGACCGGCTCTCTGCGCATGGAGCTTGGTTCATTCGATAACGCGTGGATAGTTGAGGCTGTGGGTGGTGGTATTTACGATGGAATAGAGTGGGATAGATCACTCATATCGCTGACCACTATCGATGCCTGGTATTTCACGCCGGTGAACACGGATGTTACGTTTGCGACCGTGTCGGCGCAGAAACGATTGCGTCTGGGAGATGTGATAAACATGTCCGCGGGCGGGAGCTATTTCTGGCGTGAGTATGACAGGTACACTGAGAGACCTTACCAGCCTGATTATCAACTATTCGGGGGAATGGAGCTTCACCATTATTGGCAATCAAAGTTGATGCATTTCTGGGCATATGGTGAGGTCCAGTATGTGGGGCCTTACAGCGGCTATCAGGGGGAGCAATTGGGCGAGCAGGCGGTGGTGAACGGAAAACTGTCCTTTTCGATGGGGAATTTCCGATTCCGCGTGGTGTACCAGAACTTTCTCAATATCGACTATGCCAATCGTGAGCTGTTCAATATACCCGGACGGGTGGTTACGTGGGGATTTGACTGGAATTTCTTCGATTAGCGGCCAACTGAACTCGCCCCATCTGCGCTTGACTTCGGTCTCGCCGCGACATTTATTAACGCATTGTGAATCTGCAACTCTCACGCGAACAAGCCTATCAATTGGTGGTCGAGAAGATCGGCGTCAACAATCTGCTCAAGCATATCCTGTCTGTGGAAGCCGGGATGCGGGCGGTGGCCGAGCAGCTTGGCGAAGATAAGGAATACTGGGGGCTGACCGGGCTATTGCACGACCTCGACTACAACGAAACCAAAGACGACGAACACTACCACACCTATTTGACGGCCGAGTGGCTGACGCCTTACAGTCTGCCGGAAGAGATGCTGTACGCTATTCACGCGCATCCGGGTCATGTGCCATGTAAATCGAAACTGGATTGGGCGCTGTACGCGGTTGATCCGACGACCGGATTCCTCGCCGCGTGCGCATTGATGCATCCTGAGAAGAAGCTGTCGGTCATCGACAGCGAGTTCATGCTCCGTCGTTTCAAAGAGAAGCGCTTTGCGGCCGGGGCCACCCGTGAGAATATCGCGGCCTGCTCTAATCTCGGGCTTGAACTGGAGCAGTTCCTCGTGGTGGTTCGAGACGGCATGCTGCGTATCTCGAACGAGCTTGGTTTGTGAGTTCATCCGTTTCCGAATCCCTCTGGAAGAAAGATATCCTGGCGTGGTCATTGTATGACTTCGCCAATACGATCTATTCCATGAATATCGTTTCACTTTACCTGAAGCGATACCTGGTCCAGGATCTGGGCAAGCCGGATTATTATTTCGATCTCCCCTTCGCGGCGTCGATGCTGCTTGCCGCGATCGTGTTACCGGCACTGGGAGCGATGTCGGATCATACCACCAAACGAAAGATATTCGTCTTTCTTTTTACCCTGACATGCTGTATTGCGGTGGGGCTCTTGGCGATAGTGCCGGCCGAATTCATTCTGGGTGTAGTGATCCTCTTCATCATCTCCAATTTCTCTTATGAGGCGGCGCAGCCGTTCTACAACTCGTTACTCTACTCGGTTGCGGAGGGGAAACATGCGCGTGCGGTATCAGGACTGGGCGTGTCGATAGGTTATGTCGGCTCGATTGCCGGAATGGTGTTGGTCCTCCCATTTGTGAGTGGCAGCATGTTTGGCCTGGAGATTCCGTTTATCGAAGGATCGGGGAAGACCGGGGCATTTCTCCCTACCGCGGTGCTGTTTTTCTTGTTTTCGATCCCCCTGTTTCTGTTGGTGAAGGAAAAGCATGCGCATTCGCCGGAAAGGGTCACGTTCGGGCAGGCTTATCGCGATGTCTGGAGCGCATTGCGCAATACCCACAAGTATCCCGGAGTGCTCAGATTCCTGATAGCGGACTATTTCTTCGAGGATGCGGCGTTCACGGTGATCCTCAATATAGGATTGTACTGCTCGATCGTTCTGGGACTCCCGGAAGAGCAGATCACCACGTTTCTCATTATCTCAACGATTTCGGCGGTGGTGGGGGCTTTTGTAGTAGGCAAGATCGCCGAGCGATGGTCGTTAAAGAACTTGATGACGCTGATCATGTGGGGGTGGGTTGTCTCGCTTTTGGCGTTCGTATTGTCCGACGCGATGCCGGTTATATGGGTGCTGGGATCTGTAGTTGGTATTCTACTGGGTGGACTGTGGACCACCTCGCGTCCGATGTTGGCTGAACTTGTCCCTCGCGAGGAACTAGGGCGGTTCTTCGGGATATTTGCGCTGAGTGGCCGCGCGGCGGCAGTGGTGGGGCCGGTCGTCTGGACAGTGATCATCTACCTCTTTCAAACGGAGAACATCCTGGGACGCTTCGTTGTTCAATCATTCGACCTGAGTGAGTCTCAGGCAGAGAAGCTGCCGTACAAGCTGGGAGTCATGTCTCTGGCATTGCTCATTCTGGTCGGATTAGTGATTTTCAGAAAGGTTCCACACACGAGTCGGATAGCGCATGGGTAAGAAAGTCGGAGACTGGTATCATTATGCCGGCGCGATTCACGTTCATACAACTGAATCCGACGGCACCAAGACCCTCGAAGAAGTCGCCGCTATCGGTGAGCGTGCCGATCTCGATTTCATTCTATTCACCGACCACATGAATCTGCATAATCGGGAGAAGGGGAAAGAGGGGTTCTATGGCCGACTCCTGGCGCTGGTCGGGTACGAACACAATGATCTCGATGATAACAACCACTACATGGTGTTTGGATCGCCATCGGTCTATCCGAAGGAGATGACCGCGGCTGAATACGTCGCGGCCTCCGGGCGCGACAATGCGCTGGGCATAATTGCTCATCCGGATGAAGTGCGCGACCGGATGGGGCAATATCCGCCATATCCATGGACCGATTGGAATGTTGATGGTTACACGGGCATTGAGCTCTGGAACCAGATGTCGGAGTGGATGGAGAGACTCACGCCGTCAAACAAACTTCTGATGGCGTTTTCTCCGCGTAAATCAATGGTCGGGCCGACCGCTCGAGTGTTCGCCAAATGGGATGAGGTGAATCGCGATAAGAAGATCGTGGGGGTGGCATCGGTGGATGCGCATGCGTTCCCCATAAATGTTGGTCCGCTCAAGGTCGAGATATTTCCGTACAAGGTGCATTTCAGGTCACTGCGAACCTATATCATATTGCCCGAACCGCTTTCAACCGATTTTGCTACCGCCAGAGAGCAAGTCTACAGCTCGCTCAGGGATTGCAGGGCATTTGGCGCCCACATACGATGGGGTGACCCAATTGGCTTTCAGTTTTCGGGACGCACGGGCTCTGAGAAGGTCGTGTCCGGTGGAAGATTGAGCAGTGTGACCGATGCAAATCTGGAAGTAAATCTGCCTTCAAGCGCGGAGATCCGGCTTATTGGAAACGGCAAGCGTCTAGTGCAGATGAATGGCGACAGGCTGGAGTATGCTCCCACCGAGCCCGGTATTTATCGGGTCGAGGCCTGGAAGAACGGTCGCTGCTGGCTGTTTTCGAATCACATTAGGGTGGGAGTCTGAGGTCCGTGTCAGTTCAAGGTCAGCCAACGGCGGAAGTGGTCAGCCTACTTCGGGAAGAACTTGCGAGTTCACCTGACAAGATCTCCTGCAAGTTTGTTGTGGTTGCGAATTACACGCATTACATCATGATTGTGGGGGAAATAGGGACCTACCCGTATCACGCGAATCTTCTTGATGGCTTCTCCAAAAGGGCAGCAGTGGCCAGACACTGGGTACGTCAGCCTGACCAACTCCAGCTGGATGACCCGCACTATCGAGTTTTGGGTGGCGGTTATCTTGAGCTGGATGGAGGGGGGAGGCGGGCAACCATCTCAGGGTCTTCTAAGGCCTACGGGTACTTTGACTTAGATGCGGTACAGACAATCACTTCGATTTCTACATTTTTCCGCGGCATTTTAGTATCCATCAAATCTTGAATTTCAGCTACACAATGTGATTTTCGGTACAAGCAAGAGATTACAGGACAGGAACTATCTTCATTTGTAACCGGTTATAAGGCTTTGTAGGATAGCCAAATAAAGAGGACGAAAGCGGCCTGTGTTCCAAACCGGCGTTAACGCAACTTGGGCTAAGTCGACCAAAATAGCTGTTGACTTTGGGTTACGGTTTGGCTAAAGTAAGCGGAATTTTGTAGGGATTCAACGCGAAGGTCACGGCAGCCATGGTTGAGACATACTACCCGATCCTGTTTTTGGTCCTCTTTGCGGCCATTTTGGCGGCAGTCATGGCGGGTGCCTCGATCTTTCTGGGGAAGCGGACTAAGCTAGGGAAGAAGGGGCAATCCTACGAGTGCGGCATCGATCCGGTTGGTACGACCAAGGATCCTGTGCCGGTCAAGTTCTTCCTGGTCGCTATCTCATTCATTCTGTTCGATATCGAAGTTATCTTTCTGCTCCCGTGGGCCGTAGTGGCTCGTGACCTCGGGTCGTTTGGCTTCATGGCCATCATCGTTTTTGTCACGCTGGTGCTCATCGGGTATATCTACGAGCTTGGACGAGGTGCCCTGAAATGGGATTAGAAGAGAAAATTCCTGATTCTATCATATTGACCTCCTTGGACAAGATGGTCAACTGGGCGCGGAAACGCTCCATGTGGCCTCTTGGGTTCGGTCTGGCCTGCTGCGCAATCGAGATGATCTCGACCTTCGCGTCGCATTTCGATCTTTCTCGATTCGGGATGGAGGTGCTGCGGCCATCGCCTCGTCAGGCTGATCTGATGATCGTGGCGGGTCGTGTATCAATGAAAATGGCGCCCGTGGTCAAGACCCTGTATGAACAGATGCCGAACCCTAAATGGGTGATCTCGATGGGCGCTTGCGCATCGTGCGGCGGCGTATTCAACAACTACGCCATTCTGCAGGGTGTGGATCGCATCATTCCGGTGGATGTGTATGTCCCCGGCTGTCCGCCTCGTCCTGAGCAGCTGATGGAAGGGATCCTGAAGTTGTTCGAGAAAGTCGAAAAGGAATCGGTCAAAGATCTTCGGGAAGAGTGGGGAAGGCGAGTGGTGTAAAGTTCGCGCGCGGCAAGGAACGATTTCGGTTTGCCGCTTTGTGAATTTTGGAACTTGTATATGGATATCAAACAGCAGCTCACTCAATTTATAGCTTCGCAATGTGGTGACGGGCTCCTCCGTGAGGAGTCCTTCCGCGACCACCAGTCATTCTATATTCGTTCCGAAATGCTCCTGGATATATGCCAGGCGCTCAAAGAGCACGACACTCTCAAAGTTAACTACCTCGCGGATATCACCGTGGTTGATTGGCTGGGGGATGAGTTTGAGTCCAAATATGGACGATATGAGGTAGTCTATAACCTTTATTCACTCGAGCATGCGTATCGCTTCTTCATAAAGATATTTCTCCCGGCCGAGAAAACGGAGATCGCCAGTCTGACGCCCATTTGGAATGGGGCAAACTGGATGGAGCGGGAGGCATTCGACCTCTTTGGCGTTATCTTTGTGGGGCATCCGGATCTCACCAAGATACTGACACCCGATGATCTCGAGGGACATCCCCTGCGCAAAGATTTCCCGCTCACCTATGAGGTGCCGCAGTTCACCTTCAATAAAGACCTCCCTCCGGAGGTGATCCGGTAATGGCTGAGCAGAAGACCCTGCATATCAATATGGGACCACAGCACCCGTCAACTCACGGGGTGCTTCGGGTCGAATTGGATATTGATGGTGAGACTGTCGTCAAGGCTCGCCCGGTAGTGGGGTATCTCCATACCGGCATCGAGAAGACGATGGAATCGAAGTTGTTCTACAAAGCGCTTCCTTGCACCGACCGGATGGACTATCTCGCCCCGATGTCCAACAACCTCGGCTTCTGTCTGGCTGTCGAAAAGTTGATGGATATCGAGGTACCGGAGAAGGTCAAGTATGCCCGCGTTTGTCTCGCAGAATTGACACGAATCGCCTCCCACCTGGTCTGGCTGGGGACACACGCGCTGGACCTTGGCGCGATGTCCATGCTTCTGTACGCATTCCGTGAACGCGAGATGATCATCGATATCTATGAGGCCTGCGCCGGGCAGCGGATGATGACGAGTTACATTCGCATCGGCGGGCTGGCGCACGAACTGCCGAGAGATTTCGAGAAGTCGGTACGCACAATCATCAAGACTTTGCCGGGTCGCCTGCGCGATTATGAGACGCTACTCACCGCCAACGAGATATTTATCAATCGAACCAAGAATGTTGCGGTGATATCGGCTGAAGACGCGATCAACTGGTCGCTGTCCGGTCCGATGCTTCGCGGGTCGGGGGTCAAGCATGATCTTCGCAAAGCGAACCCATATTCCGGGTATGAGAAGTTCGACTTTGATATAGCCTACGGCACGAATGGTGACGCTTACGACCGGTACCTGCTTCGTTTGGAAGAGATACGCCAGTCCTTGCGCATAGTGCAGCAGGCGATCGATGGAATGCCGGAAGGTCCGTATCGCGCCCACGTTCCGGGGGTAGTGCTTCCGCCCAAAGAGGATGTGTTGCACAAGATGGAATCGATGATCTTTCACTTCAAGATCATCACGGAAGGGTTCCATGCTCCGAAGGGGGAGGTTTACCAGGGGATTGAAGCGCCGAAGGGTGAGCTTGGATTCTATATTGCGGGAGATGGAAGTCCGATGGGGCGTCGTATCCGGGTGCGTCCGCCATCATTCATAAATCTGGCCTGTCTTCCGGCGCTGGTCGAAGGGCGGCTGTTGGCTGATGTCGTGGCGGCGATCGGCTCTATTGATATCGTGCTCGGAGAGGTTGACCGATGATCCTGACCAAAGAGTCAGTTGAACAGATAAAGGCGAAAGTGGCGCTGTATCCGCGCCGCAAGTCCGCGATCCTGCCGGCGATAACGATTGCGTATCGCCAGGTGGGATACCTGAACGATGAGCTCTATAAAGAGATCGCGGATGTGATCAAAGTGCCGTTTGTGGAAGTGGCCGAAGCGGCGACCTTTTACACGCTGTTTGTCAAGCAGCCGCGCGGGAAGCATCTGATACAGGTTTGTCACAATATCTCATGCGCCTTAATGGGCGCGGACAGCTTGACGGGCTATCTGGAGCAGAAACTCGGGATAACCAAGGGCGGCACGACGAAAGATAATCTGTTCACACTGGTCACAGTTGAGTGTCTGGGGTCCTGCGCGACCGCACCGATGATGCAGATAAATGAAGATTTCTACGAGAATCTGACGCGCGAGAAGGTCGACAAGATCATTGAGGAGCTTCGAGCCAAGGGATGACATTCTATTCGCCTGTCATAACCAACGCGACTGAGGTCGCGAAATCGGAACGGCTGCACCTGTTCAGGTATGTCGAGGATCCGAAGCAGCGGTCTATCGACACCTTTCTTTCCCGCGGCGGATACGAGTCGTGGAAGAAGGTCGTGACTTCGATGAAGTCTGACGAGGTGATCGCGGAAGTCAAGGGCTCCGGATTACGAGGACGCGGGGGCGCGGGATTCCCGACTGGAATGAAGTGGGGATTCGTCCCGAAGGACTCTCCTAAGCCGCGCTATCTGGTCTGTAACGCCGACGAGTCCGAGCCGGGAACGTGCAAGGACCGCGTAATCATGGAGCGTGACCCGCACGCCATGATCGAAGGAATGGCGATCGCGGCGTTTGCGATCGGTAGTCATCTCATGTTTGTCTATATTCGAGGTGAGTTTAACGAATCGATCAGGACGGTTGAAGCGGCCATGCGCGAGGCCTACGCCAAAGGCTTCCTTGGAAAAAATGTTCTTGGCAGTGGCTACGACTTGGACATGGTCGTGCATACGGGTGGCGGAGCGTACATTTGCGGCGAAGAAACCGCATTGTTGAACTCGCTGGAAGGGGAAAAGGGGCTGTCGCGCATACGTCCGCCTTTCCCGGCCATTGAAGGTCTGTACGCTTGTCCGACGATTGTGAACAATGTCGAGACGCTGTCGGCCGTGCCGCACATCATCAAACATGGCGCTGCCTGGTTCAAAGGGATGGGGACCGAAAAGTCACCCGGCTCGAAGATATTCTCGCTGTCCGGGCACGTGAAGCGGCCGGGCAATTATGAAGTCGAACTCGGCTTCAATTTGAAAAAGATGATTTATGATCCGGCGTATGGCGGCGGGATCCTTGGAGATAAGAAGTTGAAGGGAGTGATCCCGGGTGGCGCATCCACTCCGTTGCTTACTCCCGACATGATAGACGTTAATCTGGATTTTGAATCGCTGCAAACGGTCGGGTCCATGCTCGGTTCTGGCGCGGTGATCGTGTTTCATGAGGACACTTGTATTGTCTGGGTGATCCTCAAGCTGATCCAATTTTTCCGTCATGAGTCATGCGGAAAATGCACACCTTGTCGCGACGGCACGGGGTGGTTGGAGCAAATAATCCGGAAGATCGAAAAAGGCGAAGGTAAGCCGGGCGATATCGAGAAGATCGAGGATATCTGCGCGAACATCCTTGGGCGGACCATCTGCCCGCTGGGTGACGCGGCGGTGATGCCGATCCAGTCCGCTGTGAAACACTGGCGGGACGAGTGGACGCATCATATCGAGCACAAGCAGTGCCTCGTCAAAACTAATTTCGAGTTCAAGTGAGCTGAGATAGATGGCTGACCAGACGAAAACAGACGCACAACCAGCGCAGGCGGTCAAGACAGTGACGCTGACGATCGACGGTCGTCAGGTGACGGTGCCCAAGGGGACGACCGTGCTGGAAGCATCGCTCGGGATGGGGATACATATCCCGTCGTTCTGCTGGCATCCGAAGCTCAAACCGGTGGGCGCGTGTCGCATGTGCTATGTGGAGATCGAAAAATTCCCGAAGCTCCAGGTCTCGTGCGCGACTGAGTGTGCGGACAATATGGTCGTCCATACGGATTCGAATCAGGTGAAGATGGGACGCAAGGCGGTCCTGGAGTTCCTGCTCATAAATCATCCGCTCGACTGCCCGACGTGCGACAAGGGGGGCGAGTGCGACCTGCAAAATCTGACCTTCGCTCACGGTTATGATGACAGCCGTTTTGATTTCCTGAAGCGCCGTCACATCCCGGATAACAAAACGACTTTCGATGATCTGAAGATCGGGCCGGAGATAGTGCTCAATCGGAATCGCTGTATCCTCTGCTATAAGTGTGTACGCTCCAACAAAGAAGCGTTCGGCGAATATGATCTGGGCGCGTACGAACGCGGAAACCATACCGAGATCAACGCGGCTCCGGGCGAGCAGGTGGACAATCCGTTTTCCGGAAATCTTGTGGAGATCTGCCCGGTCGGCGCGCTGACCAATTCCGACTGGCGGTACAAGATTCGCGTCTGGTTAACTAAAACTGTGACTTCCATCGACCCATTCGATTCTTCCGGGACGAATACGCTCATATATCGTGATCCGCACAAGGACCTGATGTACCGCACGACTTCGCGGCGAAATGATACCATCGACGATGGCTGGCTGCCGGATGTGGTACGGTATGGGTATCAGATCGCCCAGTCGCCGGACCGTTTAACCGCCCCGCTGATAAAAAAGAACGGGAAGCTGACCTCTACGACGTGGGAAGAAGCATTGACCTTTGTCGCCAAGCGGCTCAAAGAGATAAATGATAGTAAGGGGTGTGTCTGTATCGGTGGTATCGCCGGGCCGCACTTGGATAGCGCCACGCAGTATAGTTTTGCCAAGTTCATGCGAACTATCATTGGCTCGAGCAATATCGACCACCGCACCGACTACAGAAATATCCCTTCGTCCGCGGATGGCGCCTATTCTATTCTGGCCTCTCGACCGTTCACTATCGCGGACATTGATACATCGGATGTCATCCTGGTGCTGGGTTCGGACCTGGTCAGGGAGCACCCGAACGAGTATCTGCGGGTGCGCAAGGCGTACAATTTCAATGGATCGAAGATATATACGGCCAATTCGTATGGCGTGAAATCGTCGGATGTGGCCAATCTCGAATTGATCTATTTGCCGGGGACTGAAGAAACTTTCCTGAATGGCCTCTGCCTGGCGGCGATAGAGGAAAAAGTTGCTGTGGCGAGTGATGCTTCGGCGCTCACGGGTAAACTGGCTCCCTCGACATTAAATGAATGCGCCACTGTCTGCGGTGTGACTTCGGCTGATCTTCGTTCGCTTGTGAAATCACTATCGTCTGGGAAGAAGATAACGCTGTTGGTGGGCGAACAGATAAGCCTCTCGCGTGATCGGGAGTCCATTGCTGGGGCAATCTGCAATCTGAATCGACTGCTTGGCTTGGATCAGAAGGGGCAGGTGGCTGTCCTGGCTCGCTACGCAAATTCAAAGGGAGCAGAACGCACAGGTCTTCTTCCGACGCCGCACCCTGCCGTAAAGAAGGAACTGGCGGCGTTTTGGAATGAATATCCGGAAGGCGCCCCGCAATCGACCGAGGGGATGTTCGAGCAGATCAGAAAAGGTGAACTGCACGGCATGGTGATCATCGGAGCAAACCCGGTCATGATGTACCCTGACCGTCAAATCGCCGAAGAAGCGCTCCAGAAGCTGGATCTAATGGTTGTCGCGGACATGTTCGAGACCGACACGACGGTGCTGGCCGATGTCGTCCTTCCACTCGCGACCTGGACGGAATACGCCGGCGATTATGTCAATCTGGAGAACAAGGCGCAGCGCGCCGAGAGAGCCATTAAGCCTCAGCACACAGCACTGCCCGGATATGAGATAGTCGGCGCTATTACCAAGGCAATGGGGCAGAAACTGTTCAACAGCGATAGCCAGCGCGAATCCGAGCTCCGTAGATTGCTTTCGATAGATACGACTCTGCCGTGGCCATCGACATGGCTCGATGTGAAGGGCACGGCGGCACAGGTAGACAAGGATTTCCCGTATACGCTGGTGATCGGCGACGATGCACACCATAGGTCGTATCTGACCGAAAAGGCCGCTTCATTGGCCGGTTTCTGCGCGGAAGCGTATGCCGAGGTCGGAAACGAGTTGGCCGAAAAGCTGGGTTTGGAGCACGGAGACTCCATACGGATCGAGTCGAAACAGGGGAAAGTGATCCTTCCGGTGAGGATATCGCAGTGGATGGAGGGGAACACTGTTTTTGTACCGCGGAATTTCGCCGCCACGCACATCAACAGCCTGTGTGACCGGCAAGCGCGCGTCGACCGGGTGAAACTTCAGAAAGCGACGGATTGACCCATGCTGGAAATGATCCTCCTTTCTTCGATCAAAGTGATTGTAGTAGTAGTAGCGGTATTGACCGGCTGCGCATACGCGACCTATATGGAACGCAAGGTCGTGGCGATCATGCAACATCGCGTGGGACCATCCTACGCCGGACCCTATGGACTTCTTCAGCCTCTGGCTGACGCCATAAAAATGGCATTCAAGGAAGATATCGTTCCGGATAATGTTGAACGAGTCACCTATGCGTTGGCTCCGCTTTTGGCGTTTATTCCATCGCTGCTCTCATTCGCGGTAGTTCCCTTCTCCGCGGACTTCTCGCTCGTGGGTCGTGAGATCACCGGCGTCATATCGGATCTGAATATCGGTATCCTCTGGATATTCGCGGTAACCTCATTAGGCGTGTATGGGATCATCCTGGCCGGGTGGTCATCGGGTTCGAAATACTCACTGTTAGGCGGGGTGCGGTCTTCGGCACAGATGATCTCATATGAGATCAGCTACGGCTTGTCTATCGTCGGCGTCATTTTGATCGCCAATACACTCTCCATGCGTGAATTGGTCGAGCATCAGGCTACGATCTTCGACTGGTATGTCTGGAAGCAGCCGCTGGGCTTCCTGCTTTACCTCACCTGCGCTATAGCTGAAACGAATCGCGCGCCATTTGACCTTCCCGAGGCGGAGTCAGAACTGGTGGCAGGGTATCACACCGAGTATTCGTCGTTCCGGTTCGGAATGTTTTTCGTCGGCGAATACGCCAACATGATCGCGGTCTCGGCAGTCGGGACAACGTTGTTCTTTGGCGGATGGCAATGTCCGTGGCCGGGCTGGCCGGTGCAACTGTCGATTGTCTGGTTTGTGATCAAAGTGTTCCTGTTTATGTTCTTTTATATCTGGCTGCGGGCAACTTTCCCTCGGTTCAGGTACGATCAATTGATGAATTTCGGCTGGAAAGTGCTTTTCCCGCTGGCAATAGTGAATATCCTGGTGACGGGGGCTGTCGTCCTTTTCCGTTGAGCGGGATAGTGTGACTGAGCAAGGCAGAGGTTTACTGATATGAACGAAGTATTCAAAGCGCTCGGAAATGTCTTTCTGAAGATGCCCAAGGGATTCTGGGTCACCTTCAAGCATATATTCAAGAAACCGGTGACGCTGGATTACCCGCGGAAGAAGAAGCCAATGGCGCCGCGGTATCGCGGGTTGCACTATCTCGAGCGGTATGATGACGGCACTGAGCGCTGTGTCTGTTGCGGACTATGCGCCGCGGCCTGTCCCGCCGACGCGATATACATGGAGCCGGAGGAGACCGAAAACGGTGAACGCAAAGCCAAGGTATACGAGATAAATCTGATACGCTGCATCTTCTGCGGGTTTTGTGAGGAAGCCTGCCCCGAGGAAGCGATCTTTCTGGGCCAGGAGTACGAGTTCTCGAAGTATGACCGGAACTCATTCATCTGGACCAAGCAGGACATGCTGGTGCCGTTCCCGCGCAAGGATAATCCGTTCAAGCGGATGATCCGCCGCGTACGCAAAGTGTATGGAGTGCCAAACGCAGTCCGATGAGTATTGATACCATCATATTCTTCATCTCCGCGGTAGTCGCGGTTTTTGGCGCAACGATGATGATCTCGCAGCGCAACCCGGTAGCATCGGTGCTGTATATGATCCTCTCGCTGGTGGCGCAGGCGGTGGTCTACATCCAGTTGAGCGCGCTGTTCGTTGGCGCCATGCTGGTGATCGTGTATGCCGGCGCTATCCTGGTACTGTTCCTGTTCGTGATAATGTTACTGAACCTGCGTGGGACAGAGGATCTGGGTGCGCATTCGACGCCGATAAGCAAAGCGACCAAATATTTGGTGGCGCTGCTGCTGTTTGTGGAGTTCGTTTTCATCATCAAGAGCGTAGCTTTTGGCAACGTCCAGGGACTGCTGACAACAACTCCGCCGGCGGATGATTTCGGCTCAGTCAAATCGGTTTCGATGCTCCTCTTTACTAAATATCTCTATCCATTTGAATTGACGGGAATCCTTCTGCTGATAGCGGTAGTTGGCGCGGTGGCAATCGCCCGTCGGGACAAGGCGGAAGATGCAGAAGAATCGGCTGGCTCGGTCGATGCATCTTCCGAAAAGTCGGATGAGGTGGTATCTAAATGAGTTTGCCCATTTCGGCCTATTTGACACTGGCCGCAGTCCTTTTCGGGATCGGCACAATCGGCGTCCTGATTTCTCGGAACATGATCGTCATGTTCATGTCGATCGAATTGATGTTGAATTCCGCGAACCTGGCGTTGATCGCGTTCTCTCGGGCCCTCAACCTGATGGACGGTCATGTCATGGTGTTTCTGGTTCTGACGGTCGCCGCCGCTGAAGCAGCGGTCGGACTGGCCATGATCATCACCATTTTCCGCAACCGGGAAACGATCAATATCGACCGGTACAGCATGCTTAAATGGTAGGACAGACGAATGGCTGATTACCTTTTCCTGATACCGCTCCTGCCGCTCATCGGCTTCCTGATCAATGGCTTATTGATCGGGCGGTTACCCAAACCGGTGATCTCACTGGTCGGGTGCGCGTCCATCGGTCTTTCGTTTGTGCTCTCATTGATGCTTTTCTTTGAGCTTAAGGGGATGCCGGAAGGCTCGCGGATGATCGAGCAGGTGCTCTTCAGTTGGATCCCGGCGGGGAGTTTCCACGTTGATATCGCGTATCTGCTTGATCCTTTGTCGGCGGTAATGATCCTGGTAGTTACGGGTGTCGGATTCCTCATTCATGTCTACTCAGTCGGCTACATGAGCCATGACCCGGGCTATGGCCGGTATTTCGCATACTTGAATCTCTTCACCTTCTCAATGCTGACGCTGGTTTTAGCGAATAACTACTTGCTGATGTTTGTCGGTTGGGAAGGCGTGGGTCTCTGCTCGTATCTGTTGATCGGGTTCTGGTTCGAGAAGAAATCGGCTTCGGACGCCGGTAAGAAGGCGTTCATTGTCAACCGCATCGGAGATTTTGGATTCCTGCTTGGATTGTTCATCATCTTCTGGCAGGTAGGGTCGCTCGACTTTGCCAAGGTCATGGAAGCCGCGCCGCATATCTTTGTGGCAGGTGGCGGATTGATCACCGCCGCATGTATCCTGATGTTTGTTGGAGCTACCGGCAAATCAGCTCAGATACCGCTGTATGTTTGGCTTCCGGACGCAATGGAAGGCCCGACGCCGGTTTCCGCTCTGATCCATGCGGCGACCATGGTGACCGCGGGCGTCTATATGATCGCTCGATCGAGTACGCTCTTTATGATGGCTCCGGACGCGCTGATGGTGGTAGCGATCATCGGAGCGTTGACAGCTCTGTTTGCCGCGACAATCGGCTTGGTGCAGAACGATATTAAGCGAGTACTCGCTTATTCGACGGTTAGTCAGCTTGGATATATGTTCCTGGCGTGCGGTGTGGCGGCGTTTTCGGCAGGCATTTTCCATCTGATGACTCATGCGTTCTTCAAGGCGCTTCTGTTCCTTGGGGCGGGGTCAGTCATTCATGCCATGTCAAATGAGCAGGATATCAGGAAAATGGGAGGGCTGAAGAAGCACCTTCCTATCACGTACATGACTTTCCTGCTGGCCTGTTTGGCAATAGCTGGTATACCGGGATTTTCAGGATTTTTCTCCAAGGACGAGATCCTCTGGAAGGCGTATTCTTCAGATCATGGGCACTTGCTGCTTTATGTGATCGGCCTCGTCACCGCTATCATGACGGCATTCTATATGTTCCGGCTGCTGTATCTCACTTTCTTCGGTGAAGAGCGTATGGACAAGCATACGAAGGAACATATCCATGAGTCCCCCAAAATGATGACCGTGCCGCTGATGGTACTGGCAGTGCTATCGGTGATAGGTGGGTTCATCGGCATGCCGCATGTCTTCGGTACGACCAACTATTTTGAAGAATGGTTGGCGCCGGTGATGGCCAGTTCGGGAGGTCATGGGGCGGAGGCCGCGTCGGGGGCGCATATGTCGGGTTCAGGTAACGCGGCGCTTGAGTTGACTCTCATGTTCGTGACGGTGGTGCTCGCGGTGCTCGCCATTCTCTTTGCGCGCCACATGTACCTGCGCAATCCGGAAATGGCCACGCGAGTTCGCGAACGGTTCAGCGGACTGCACAAACTGCTCCTGAACAAGTATTTTGTAGATGAGATTTATGGCGCGTTGGTGGTCCGCCCGCTGGTCTATTTCTCTGTTTTCCTCTGGAAAGTTGTCGATGTTTTGATAATTGATGGTCTGGCGAACGGACTGGCTGTAGTCGGTCAGGATGCGTCGGAAGTGCTGAAGTATGGTCAGTCCGGACGGGTGCGTGGATATGCCACCGTCTTTGTGGCTGGCGTGGTGGTCATTGTCGGATACCTGGTGTTGAAGTAAGATATGGACTGGTTATCAATAGTCACATTCCTGCCGCTGTTGGGTGTGGTGCTGCTGGCCCTGGTGCCGTCGAACCAGCACTCAACAATTAAGCTGGTCAGCCTTGTGGTGGCGATCGTCACCATGGTAGTGTCGTTCTGCATCGGGTATATCTTTGACCCTCTGTCGACCGGCATGCAGTTTGAAGTGCACGTGCCGTGGGTGAAGTCGCTTGGTATCGGCTACCATATGGGCATAGATGGGATATCCCTCTTGCTGATCCTGTTGACCACGTTCTTGACGGTGTTGTGTATCCTCGCCTCCTGGCGTTCCGTATCGACCGGAGTTAAGGGATATTTCATGTCGATGCTGCTTTTGACCACCGGTATGATCGGTGTCTTCTGCGCGCTCGACCTGTTCCTTTTCTATGTGTTCTGGGAAGTGATGTTGATCCCGATGTATTTCATCATCGGTATCTGGGGTGGTCCACGGCGGGTCTATGCCGCGATCAAGTTTGTGCTGTTTACGATGTTCGGCTCGCTGCTGATGCTG
>JAYRFH010000180.1:0-3812 GCA_041908405.1 Candidatus Zixiibacteriota bacterium | reverse complement strand
ATTCTTTTACGCCTTGGGGACGCTTCAGAAAAGTCTATCGGGTTGTTGGGGAATTCGGCACTTACGATAGCGTCGGAACAAGAGCCGAACTCGCTAATGCCATAAAGCAGGATTCCACCGGAGTAGCCATGGAAAACGTGTTGATGATGACAAGTCTTCCGGCTTATGTGGATACCTCGAACAATGGCACTGATGACGGGTTCCTGACCGCCGATACGATTCGCTCGGGGGCGGACACGATTGCGTTCATCCATTTCGTGTTAAAGCCTTTCGCCCGGCATAACGACACGATTCAATTCTCGATTTTTCAAACTAATAAGTTTGCCGGTGATACGGTAATTTTGGGTATATACACCCCCCGCTATGCCGGTTGTTACGGAGCTGAAATGACACAGCTCTGGTATTACGACAATAATGGTTCTGCCCCTCCCGGACCGGACACGACCGATATCACTATATGGCCTACGATCAACCCACTCGGCAACGGCCGATTGGTGATCGACTCGAACTATGTACCTGTGGTCCTGCCGACCATCAGCTTGTCGGCCAATCCGACACAGGTGTCATCAGGAGGCTCGACCTTACTCTCCTGGACGGCGACCAATGCCGACTCAATTGTTATCTCATCTACTGTGGGTGGTAGACTGACTGTCAGCACGACGCTCATCAGCAGCTATGTCGCAAGCAATTTGACGGTGGCTCAAACCTTTACCGCAACCGCATACAAGGGTGCCCAGACCGCTTCTGATCAGGAAGCGATCACCATCGGTGGTGGCGGTGGCACAGGCAACAACCCGGTCTTTTCGCAACCCACGAATACTGTCTATGAAGTCGAGGCAGGCCTACCGGTCTCTTTCACGGTGACCGTCTCCGATCCCGACGCTGGCAACGTGGTGACGCTATCTGTCTCGGGCATGCCTAGCGGGGCTATATTCCAGATTCCGGCGCCGGCCCAGTCGGTGACCAGCAATTTTTCCTGGTCTCCGAACGTCAACAATATTGGCGTGCATCAGGTGGTTTTTACAGCGACCGACAACACGAGTCGTCAGACCCAACGAGTAGTTACCATCACTGTGATAGCCAGCCCGGTCGACCGACTCTTCTCGACCTCCGTCCCTCGGCCCGATGGAGCGCCGGTGGGTGGACTCAGAGGTGCGGGTGGGATCTTCTTCCCGATCAACCTCGTCTCCAACGCTGACGTTTACGGTATACAGTTCGACCTGAACTATCCTGATTCTATATTGACGATCGACTCGATCGTCAAGTCCGGCCGTATTCCCGAATACGTCGTGTATGACAATATCGGCCAAACCCCCGGCCAGGTCCGTATTACCGCTCTCGGGATGAACAACGAGCCAGTCCAGACTGACACCACCACGGCGGTGATGTACCTGGTTGTCACCCTTGATTCGAGCGCCACTCCCTGGACTTCGGCCCCTATGAAAATGAGTAGAGGTCGCGAGTCGGTCGATCCGAACCCGGCCGTTCCGGCGGCCGAATTGGTGACCGACACGACTGGTATCGTTGAAGTTGACTCATTGGGTGACGTCAACCTCGATCATTATATCGACGTCGGCGACGCGGTCAACATCGTAGCGTACATCATTGGCGCGTACGATCTGAATCCGCGTCAGTTTGCCACCGCTGATATGGTGATCAACGATTCAGTCAACGTCTTTGACCTCGTTGCCGGGATCAACGCGATCTACGGCATCCCGCTGCCGGTTTCTCCGGCGCCGCCATTCGAAGAACATGCGATCGTCTCGCTGGCGTATAGTGAGATACCCGCCGGCAGTCGCGATTATATGACGGTCGCCTCGGAACTCCCCGAACAGGTAGCCGGTGCGGAAATGGTGATCGAGTATGATCCCAGCTCCGTGTCGCTCGGCATTCCGAAACTGACTGCCGATAACGGCAAATTCGCCATCCGTTCCACCGACGATGGCAACGGCCGGTTGAAGGTTCTCCTCTATCATATGGCGCCGTTCAAATCCGGCGAATTGATCCAGGCCGGTAATGCCGATCTTGTTTCGATCGAAGTTACCGCCAAGAATGAAGTTACTCCGGGGAACAAACAGCAGCTTCGCCTGACCCAGTTGTTGCTTTCGACCTCAACTGCCGGAAAGATCGAAGTGGATGGTGTGGATGCACCGACCCTCCCGAGCGCTTTCTGGCTCAACCAGAACTACCCGAACCCGTTCAACCCGACCACGGTGATCGAATTCTCGATCGCTCCCGGCGAGGGTGGCGCGGGAATGCGCGATGTTACGCTGGAAGTCTACAACGTCCTCGGCCAGAAGGTTCGCAGCCTGATGAATGGAAAAATGGCTGTCGGGCCGCATAAGATCGAATGGGATGCCACCAGTGAATCCGGCGAACGAGTCGCCAGTGGTATCTATCTCTATCGCCTCCAGGTTGGCGCAGAGACACAAACCCGTAAAATGGTCTTCCTGAAGTAAGGCGAGGAGGTGGAGAATATTATGAAAAAACTCACTCTTCTGACGATTCTGGTGCTGGCGCTGATCGGCGCCACCGCCTCCGCGCAGACCGCTGCCCCGGTGCTTGATCCGATCGGGCCGCAATCGACCAATGAAGGTCTGTTGCTCTCGTTCAACATTACCACCAGCGATGCGGATGTCACCATTCCGACTTTGACGACTTCAACGCTCCCGCCGAACGCGTCTTTTATCGACAATGGCAACGGAACGGGGACATTCAGTTTCACCCCTGATTTCACGCAGGCCGGCCCGGTGAATATCACCTTCTACGCAAATGATATCGTTACTTCCGATATCGATTCCGAGCAGGTCGTTATTACTGTCGCCAATGTGAATCAGTTGCCGGTCCTGACCGCCATTGGACCGCAGAGCGTGGCCGAAGGCGCCACATTGAATATCCCAGTCTCGGCCACCGATGCCGATGCCACAACGCCGACCTTGACGACATCCCTTCTGCCGACCAACGCCACCTTTACGGATAATGGCAATGGGACAGGAGCGTTTAGTTTCTCGCCCAATCTTTCGCAGGCGGGACCATATAGTGTGACGTTCTACGCCACCGATGGAACCGACATTGATTCCGAAGTCGTGGCGATCACTGTTACGAATACCAACCAGGCGCCGATCTTGGCTCCAATCGGTGCTCAGTCTGTTGCCGAAGGCGCTATCCTCAATTTTGGGATCAGCGCGGCTGACCCGGATGCGACAACACCGACCCTGTCGACTTCAGCTCTTCCGACCAATGCAAGTTTTGTAGATAATGGAAATGGCACTGGGACGTTTAATTTCGCTCCTGATTTCATTCAGGCCGGACCATACAGTGTCACCTTTTACGCTACTGACGGCGTGGAGATAGATTCCGAAGTCGTCGCCATCACGGTGACCAACACGAACCAACTCCCCGTATTGGCCGCCATTGGCCCACGGTCTGTCGCCGAAGGCGCTGTGCTGAGCTTTGGTGTCACCGCCAGCGATGCTGACGGCACCACGCCTACTCTGACCACTTCTGCGTTGCCGACCAACGCGACGTTCACTGACAATGGTAACGGCACCGGCTCATTCAGCTTCAGCCCGAACTTCACGCAGGCGGGACCATACAGTGTCACCTTCTACGCCACTGATGGCGTGGAGATAGATTCCGAAGTTGTCGCTATAACCGTAACGGGCACCAACCAGGCTCCGATTCTCGCCGCCATTGGTCCGCGGTCAGTCGCCGAGGGTGCGCTGCTCAGCTTTGGTGTTTCGGCTACTGATGCCGATGCTACAACGCCGACTTTGACTACTTCCGCGTTGCCGACCAACGCGACGTTCACT
>JAYRFH010000179.1:0-4776 GCA_041908405.1 Candidatus Zixiibacteriota bacterium | reverse complement strand
CCCCGGTTACGATACCGATGGCGACGGATACCGTGGCAAATTCCATGTCTGCGTACTCGATTCAGTGTTGGTTGATTCGGTCTGGATTCCATCGGTTGCGGAGACAACCTACTATGCCGGCGATGGCGTTCCGGATTGGCGTGCGGTCGGGCCACCACCCGCTCCCAAGTTCTGGCTCCACCCGTACGACAAAGGGATCCGGGTTCGGTTCAATGGCCTTTTGAGTGAAACGACCAAGGACTTAGTTTCGAATCGGATCGATTTCGAAGGGTATCGCATTTATCTCGGTCGCGATGACCGCGAAGCATCGCTGGCTCTCGCCGCCGGCTGTGACCTGAAAAACTACGACAAGTTTGTCTGGAACCCGAAGATATATCCCTCGGGTGGATTCGAAGTACAGGAAGTGCCTTTCGCGCTCGATCAACTCCGATGTCTATATGGTCTCGGTAATGACCCATGCCTTGATTCACTCTTCGACCCACTCGCCTACACTGCCGGTGCGCCATTTCGTTTGCCAGGATTCCTTGGAGACTCGATCTTCTATTTCGTCCAGCATGGCTACAACGCCAGCCGGTTAGGGGTGGACACTCCAATAAGGAAACTCTATCCGAATTCACTAAAGCCAATCCCCGGCGAACCAATTCCTGATTCCGCCTACACTGAAGATGGATATCTCAAGTACTATGAGTATGAGTGCATCATCGATGGCCTGCTCCCTACCGTCCCGTACTACGTCAACGTAACTGCGATCGACTACGGCGATCCCGCCGGTGGAGTCGAAGCGCTCGAATCAAGCAAACTTCTCGGACTGCAGGACTGCTACGCTCTTGAGAACGCAAACCAAACCGGCGCGACCAACAAGCCGGTCTACATCTACCCGAATCCCTATCGCACCGACGCCAAATACCGCGAGATGGGGTACGAAGGTCGTGGCTCCGACCGGATCAACGACCGTGAGCGCAGAATCCATTTCGCCAACCTCCCGGCAAAGTGTTGGATACGGATTCACACCCTCGATGGCGACATGGTCCGTGAGATCCGTCACGACATGGACCCAAATGACCCTGCCTCGGACCATGACACCTGGGATCTGATCAATCGTAACATTATGGCAGTTGAGTCCGGCCTATACTATTGGTCCGTCGAACCCGATTCCGGCCCAGTGCAGATAGGGAAGTTGGTGATAATACGGTAGTTGCTCGCATCTCGTCTTCGCTCGATGCGACAGTTATCGGGCAGACGAGGACGTCTGCCGCGCAAAAGAAACGTTTGAAAGGAAGTAAGAAATCTACCGCACCAGCACCATCTTCTTCGTCGAACTGAAATCGCCGGAATCAAGGCGATAAAAATAGATCCCCGAACCAACTTCGTCCCCCTCCGAACTCCGGCCATCCCAACGCACCCGATGTTCCCCCGCTGACATCATCCCGTCAACCAGTCGCGTTACCTCCTGCCCCAACAGATTGTAGACTGTCAGTCGAACCGATGCGCGGCTCGGCAACGTGAACGATATCTCAGTCGACGGATTAAACGGATTTGGATAATTCTGCCCAAGCGCATAACCCGATGGCAACCGCGGATCATCGTCCTCGACATCGGTCGGCAGATAGAGATACACATTCCCCCATATCGCCGCGCCAGTCGCGCGCGGGTCAACCCAGGTCGTCCAGAGACGTCCCCGCGATGCCGCTATCGATGGCGCGCTCATATACTCCGGCGTCGTCACCGAAAACGGCTGATTCGCCGCCAGCGGCGCGTAGAGGTTCGTGTAGATGCGATAATAAACCTGACGGCTCCCGCCGCGACGGTCCACCCATCCGGTGCTGACATACCCCTGTTCATCGAAATCGATTGTCGGCTCACTCGGATTGGCGGCGATGTTATCTGTCACCAATGTCGCCGCCTGGAGGATCGCGCTCGCGCGGCTGATGACCGTCAGGTAAAGCTCTTTGATCACTGTTCCCGAGGTCGTCCAGAGAAGACCGATCTGCCCGGAGTCATTGACTGCCGCGGCGATATCATGTATCTGCGCGCCGCCGACTGTCGAGGTATAACCGAATGTTCCGCCCGCTGTCTTATCAGCGTTATACCATGCGCCGCGAAGGCGGGGCGTTGTGCGGCCATTGTCGAGCCAGCAGACATAAAAACGATTAGCGGCGTCACGCCCGACATACAATTTCACTATCTGACTATCCGATGCCGCCGCCGATATCAAAAACTCCGCGCCATCGCGCTGACCGGTCGAGGTCATCCAACGGCCATAGACCTGAGGCGATGCTCCCCGGCTGTCTATCCACGCCACCAATCCACGCCCGGTCTTGGCAAGCGCCGCGCGCGGCGAAGTTTTCCCGTCGCCGAGTGTCGAATCAGAAACCGCAAACTCCGATGACTTGGAGGCATTGTAGTCAGACATATATCTCGCGAAGACGCGCTGTCCCGGAACTCCCGCTATCGCGCGGCCATCCACCCAGACAACCAAATTGACCGTGTCGCCATCGGCGGCCGATGGTTCCGACTGGAGATTCGCGCCGTTATCCAGATTCAGTTTCCGCTGTGGTCCAACCGCTGTCGCCGTATGCGCGACCAGTTGCGAGAAGATATCGCCGTTGTCGTTCCGACGATCTGCCCAGACCACGAGATCATACCAGTCGCCGACCGATATCACAGAGGGGGAACTTGCCGGCGCGCCTTGCGCATCATCATTGAGTGTGCGCGGAGACAACATCAACTGCCCGCCGAGCGTATCAAACTGGAAGAGAGAAATATCCGCGTCCTCATCGGTGAACTCCGTCCAGACAAATCCATACCGATTCGCCGAGAAGAACTTTGTCGATGGCGCCCAGCGACGTCCGACTGTCGGGCTATACAAATCCTGCACTCCTGTCAACGGAATGAGGCTGGTCGAGAATCGACGTGAGACAATTCCAATCTCCGCGCCATAACTTGCCCAGGTGACCAGCAGTTCGCTATTCGGCGCGACCGCCATATCCATATCCCACGCCGCCAGTGAGCCGCCGCCATTCGAAGCCAGCACATTACTTCCAACCAATCCGGTGGTCGGATTAAACGACTGGAGATATATCTCCTGTCCATTGCGCAGATCGACCCACCCGATCGTGTAATTCCCCAGAGTCGAAAAGACAACCTGCGGCGTGAACTGCAAAGAATCCGCCGAAGCCGGCGGCACGACAGTAAACTCTGACGCTACCGCACTCCCCGCGCCGGTGTACTGACGAACATAGATATCCGGGTCAACCGAGCGGTAATCTTCCCACGCGATAACATAACCGGAGTTCGGCTGCACCGCGACCTCTGGCGCCCAATGCGCGTTGGTGGCCGCGTCGCTGTTTACGGTCGTCGGTGTGATCACCGATGCTCCCGTGTTCGCGTATATCCGCATCTTGATCGTGTTGCCGGAGATATCGTAATTCTCCCAAACGACCACCAGTCGGCCATCGGGATAGATATCGAAATCATACAACCCGGCGAATGCGCCATTGGTCGTGTCATTCACCAGATATGGCGCGATATCAACCGCCAGCGCACTGGTGTAGCGCGTGCCGTACAGTCGGCCGTTGGTTCTGTCGCGATAGAAAAGAAAGACCCGCCCGGCGGTATCCACCGCAACCTTCGGCTCCACATACTCCGCGCCGGTTGCCGAACCAAGCATCAACTGATTAATTCCGACCAACGCTCCGAGCGAATCAACCAATTGCAGAAATATCTTGTTTGCGCCATTCCGTTCATCCTGCCAGACAGCGACCCATTGACCATTTTTCATTTTGGCGAGCGAGGAAGCATCCTGCGTGAAATGGGCGGGAGAGGTCATTTCCGATATCCGCAGATCCGCGGCATCGGGCGAGGCGAATTGGAATGACGACATGACGTAGTCATTTGTACGACTGTCCGCATTCGGCACAGTCACCTGCCGCTGATGCAGGTCGATCCGTTCAGTCAGCGATGTTGAGGCATACCCGGCGAGAGGGCAGAGCAGTAGACAGAGGACGTAGTTTCTCAACGCGAACATCAATCACCACACATTATGCGATTGGATATTTGGTGCGGCCCTAATTGGCCGGACACCGGGCTCCCCGAACGCCCTGCCCGGAGCAGGTAACTTGTTGTGAGGGCACTACATAATAGCACTCTCCACGACGTTCGTGCAAGCTCTTTCTAGTATCGGCATTCTGGCACCAAGTTGCAGCACAATTAGTTGCCGGAATCTAATCGGCTGCCGCGCAAATCTTTGGCGCAACTTTGCGCCTCCTCCAAACGTACTGTAACCTAAAGGAATGCAGGCGACTGGCACTGTCCGGCGCCGTACAAAAAAGAGACGAAAGTCAGGAGCAGATGGAACATGTATCCGCGGCCGGATTAGAGCACCCCTGGGACAGCGGGTCCGGCGATGGAAAATAAAGGAAACCTGGGCGTACAAATGAGCATGCGTACAAACAAGTGGCAATTTAAGAATGGGCTTGTCATTGCCCTTTTCGTCGCGATGGTCGTCCCGGCATTCGTCTGGGCACAACCGGCTCCGCCGCCGACCCCGTCTTTCGAGGATCGCGCACGCAAAAAATCGACCCTCGACCGCGAATCAAAAGAGGTCGCCGATGAATACGCCGATATTCTCGTCGAACTCCAATCCCTGGTCACGGATTACCACGAGTATCTCACGGAATCCGAATCCCCGACCATCATCAAGTATCTGAACAAGCTCGATAAGATCGGCTACAATCTCGACCACAGGGTGTATGTCAAAGATCGCGACAAACTGGT
>JAYRFH010000178.1:0-8819 GCA_041908405.1 Candidatus Zixiibacteriota bacterium | reverse complement strand
ACATATTTGCAGGAGAAGCGAAGATGATCGTTGCGCATCAGCGCGCCGGGAAGCAACCCGGCCTCGGTCAGCACCTGGAAACCATTGCAGATCCCCATCACCATACCGCCAGACTTCGCGAAATCGATAACCTTACGCATGATCGGCGAGAAACGCGCGATCGCGCCGGAACGAAGATAGTCTCCATACGAGAACCCGCCCGGCAAAATGACCACATCGCACCCGGCCAGATCCTCGGACTTATGCCAGAGAAACTCCACTTCGCCGTGCATCACATGCTTTACCGCGGCGTATGCGTCATAGTCGCAATTTGAGCCCGGAAAGGTGACCACTCCGAACTTCATCAGCTCTTCTCCACCGTGAATTTTTCAATGATCGGGTTGGCTAACAACTTGGATGAGACTTCATTGATCTTCCGATCAATGTCGGTGGCGCTTCCATCGATCTCAAGCTCAAAGAACCGTCCACTACGCACCGACAGGAAATCAGGAAATCCCATCTGGGCCAGCGCCTTCTGGATAGTGACTCCTTGCGGATCTAGTACACCATCCTTCAATCGTACGAAGACCACCGCTTTTTTGCTGTTACTCATGCTCTGTCTTTTTTCTTTCGTCTCGGCGTTTCCGTCTAACCATCTGCCGGCCAGTTACTTTACTGACCGAAACCGTGAACAGGCGGTACAACTCCCGTATCATGCCAAACAATATATACAACGCCAAAAAGGGAAACAATAAATGTCTTGGACTGATAATAATGAGCACTGCCGCTATCAGTATGATTCCCAACTTGATACGAGCCATTCGCGTATCGAACCGGTCCGGGATTGCGTCATACTGCACCTGCGAAACCATCAGGAACGAGCAGATGATGATCATTGATACAAGGTACTCACCGTATTCTAACTGCCCCCAGATCTTGTACGAAAAGATGATCGCCGATACCAATAACCCTGCCGCCATCGGCACAGGCAGACCCACGAAATCTTTCTTCTCTTCTGTGTCGGCCATCACATTAAAGCGAGCCAGCCTGTACGCCGCCGCCATTATGAAGACGATGGAAATTATCCATCCCCACTTCCCCAATTCACTTAGCTTGATGGAGTAAACGATCACTGCTGGCGCACACCCGAACGACAGAAAATCCGCCAGCGAATCAAGCTCAACACCGAACTGCGAGGTCGCCCCGGACAACCGCGCTACTTTACCGTCGAGTGCGTCCAGGAACGCCGCCAAAATAACAAACCAGCACGCGGCGGTGATATGCCCCTCCAGAACGGACAAGATCGCGATAAATCCGCAGACCACGTTCCCCATGGTGAATACACCGGGGAATATCCCTCTATAACCGTTCACGGGTCTGCTCCATCGCCGAAGTTTTGGCCGAACCGACCGGCAACATTCCGATTATCGTTTCACCTCCCGCCACTCGGTCTCCAACCCTCACTTTGAGCGTCGTCCCCGATGGTACAAACAGCTCTGTTCGTGACCCGAATCGGATCAACCCGAATCGATCCCCACCCACCACTGTGTCACCACTCTTCAACCGACAGACGATCCGCCGCGCAATCAATCCCGCGATCTGCTTGAACATGATCTTCTGTCCGCCAGATGTTGTCATGCCAATTTCTGTCTGCTCGTTCAACTCCGATGCCTTATCCTCAAACGCCGCAAAGAACTTTCCCGGATTGTACTTGACGTAGTCGATCGACCCGTCGCACGGTATCCGATTGACATGAACATCAAACACGTTCAGGAAGATCGACACCTTGGTATACTCCCCTTCCAGAAACGGATGTCCGCTTCCGGTCCGAATATCTATGACTTTCCCGTCCGCTGGTGAGACCAGTATCCCGGGCGCATTGACAAAACTCCGCTCCGGATCGCGGAAGAAGAAGAGTGTGAAGAGAGTCAGAATCCCAAAGACCAATGCGGTGCCAAACAACCAACGGCTGTCCCAGCGCGTAGCCCCCCAGATAGCGAGCAACGTCAGCACCAGGCCAACAAGGACAAATGGGATCCCCTCACGCGCTATCATGAGCCAAACACCCTCTTAAATATGGCATCAACATTTCTGGTGTAATACGTCAGATCGAAACACTCGTCGATCTCAGACTCCTTCAAATGCTTCCGAATATCTTCATCTTGCTTGACCAGTTCCCTGAACAGCCCCTTCCCCTCCCATGCCGCCATGGCGTTTCGCTGCACCATACGATACGCGTCCTCGCGCGAACCGACCGGTCCGGCCAGCTTTAACAGCAAGCGCTGTGAGAAGACGATCCCCCCACCGAGGAATATATTGTCGTGCATCTTTTGCTCATTTACCACCAGACCCGACAACAGATCAATGAACTTTTGCAGCCCATAGTCGACAATGATACAGGAATCCGGAATTATCACTCGCTCGACCGATGAATGTGCGATATCCCGCTCGTGCCAGAGCGGTATGTTTTCCATCGCCGACACCGCGTACCCTCTCACCATGCGAGCGATCCCGGAAATTCGCTCGGCGGTTATCGGATTCCGCTTGTGTGGCATCGCCGAGGAGCCTTTCTGCCCCTTGGCAAACCCCTCCATCATCTCGCCGACTTCGGTCCGCTGGAGATGCCGTATCTCCGTCGCGCACTTTTCAAGCGAGGATGCCAGTATCGCCAGCGCGGTCACAAACTCCGCGTGCCGGTCACGCTGAATAACCTGCGTTGAGACCTCGGCCGGCTTCAGGCCGAGCCGCGCGCAGACCATCTCTTCAACCTTGGGATCAAGATTGGCGAAATTCCCGACAGCTCCGCTTATCTTGCCGACAGCGATTCTCTCTGTCGCCGCCGCGAACCGTGCCCGCCCTCTCGATATCTCTGTATACCAGACGGCGAACTTCAATCCCGCGGTGGTCGGTTCCGCGAACACGCCATGCGTTCGACCTATCGTCGGACTATGCTTGTACTTCAGTGCAAGCTCTTTGATCTTCCCCAGTGCGATCCCGATCTTGGTATCAATGATCGCCGCCGCCCGCTTCATGATCAGCGAAAGCGATGTATCCAGTACATCGGAGGAGGTCATGCCGAAGTGCAGATGTTTCGCTTCCGGACCGACTTTTTCTGCCACCGAGGTCAGGAAGGCGATCACGTCATGGTTGACCTCCCGCTCGATCTCGTTGATGCGGTCGACATCAAACCCAGCCTTTGATTCAATCGCCGGGATCACTTCTTTGGGAATGATCCCCAGCGCGGCCATCGCCTTTGCCGCCTCGACTTCGACCTCGAGCCAGGCTGAGTACTTCGCTTCATCGGTCCAAAGTCGACCCATCTCGGGAAGTGTATATCGACTGATCATACTTACTTGTTGGCCTTCTTATAATCTTCCAGGAATTTCGTCAGACCGATATCGGTCAACGGATGTTTGATCAGCGCCTCGATCACTTTCAGCGGCATGGTGCAGACATCCGCCCCAATTTTCGCTGCCTCGACCACATGCATGGGATGTCGTACCGACGCTACCAGCACCTCGGTCCCATATCCATAGTTTTCGTATATCTCAACGATATCGGCGATCAACTGCATCCCATCCTGTGAGACATCATCCAAACGCCCGATAAACGGCGACACATACGTCGCGCCGGCTTTAGCTACCAGCAACGCTTGCATCGGAGAAAAAACCAGTGTCGCGTTCGTCTTTATGCCGCGATCAGTCAGAGTTTTGATCGCGCGTAGCCCAGGCAGTATTGTCGGTATCTTGATGACGATATTGTCCGCGATCTTCATCAGCTCATCTGCTTCACGGAGCATTCCGTCCGTATCGGTCGATATCACTTCCGCCGAGACCGGCCCTGGGACTACCTTGCATATCTCTGCCAGGATCTCGCGATACGGCTTGGTCTCTTTGGCGGCCAAGGATGGATTGGTCGTCACGCCATCCAGCACTCCCATGGCTGCGGCTTCCTTGATCTCGCTGACCGATGCGGTGTCGATAAAGAATTTCATCTCTTATTGTCTCTCCTTCGAATATCCAACGGCGACCAGATAGAGCCCATGCGCGGGCGCCGTAAATACGACCCGGTCCGTGCGGTTGCCCTGCAAAGTATCTCTGAAGTCGGCCAATGTCAAGTTCAGCACATTGCTATCTTGTTGAAGGGCAGCGAGGTTCACCATCGCCCCTACCAGCGACCGGACCATCCCATGCAGGAACCGATTCCCGCGTATCTCATATACCAGAAGCGGCCCGATTTGTTGCCACCTGGAATGATATATCTCACACCGATTATTCTCTTTCAGAGACGACGTCACACAAAACGGCGCGAAATCATGCTCCCCCAGTACCATCGCCGCCGCCTCGTCCAGTCGTGCGCGGTCAACCAGGGTCTCGTTCTCCCAGCGCAAGTCCCGATAGATCGCTGATCTCTCTCTGGCGAGAATATATCGGTACCGCCGCCAGAGAGCGTCAAAACGCGCATGAAAGGTCGGTGAGACCTCTTCGGAGGACAGTATGCGTATATCCGATGAAGTATGATAATTCAGAGCCTCACGAAATCTCCCGGCTTCCAGCGAATGTGTTGTCTGGAAATTCGCCACCTGTCCAAGAGCATGCACCCCCGCGTCCGTTCTCCCCGCGCCGATTAAAGTCGCCTTCTCGCCGGTCACCTTATGGATAGCCGCCTCGATCTCTCCCTGCACCGTCGTCTGCCCCGGTTGAAATTGCCACCCGGCAAATGAGGTCCCCTTGTACTCGATCACGAGCTTGATATTTCTAGTCTCGCTCATCCCGTCACCAGAAATAGAGAGACCAGCGCGACCGAGGTAACCACCATAAACAGCACTTCCGCAAAACCAATGCGCGCTCGTGAGTAGAAAGTCCGCTTGCCCGTGCGATCATATCCTCTCGCCTGCAACGCCAGCGCCAGATCATCCGCCCTGTTCACCGCCGCGACAAAAACAGGGATCAGCAGATAGAGCGATTTGCGCGCTCGCGCGAAGATCGAGCCGTTAAAATTCACCCCGCGCACGATCTGGGCGTTTCGAATCATCACAAACTCTTCGTAGAGGATCGGGATAAACCGCATCGCGATAAACAGGATCAGCGACAAGTCCGCCACCGGCACTCGAATTCTCCCCAGCGGCTTGAGTAGCTTTGTCGCCGCTTCCGCCATCGCCGTCGGAGAACTGGTCAGCGTGACCAAAAACGCCATCACCACGAAGAGCAGCAATCTGAGCGAAAAGAAAACGCCGGCCCGCACTGCCTCAGCCCGGATAGGCAACCCCAACGGCGAGAGAAGTACTTCGCTCTCCTTCCCCGAAAAAATCAGGTGATAAAGAAAGGTAACCAGCACTAACCAGAAGATCGGCTGAAGATTGCGTGAGAACTGCTCGAGCGTGATCCCTGACACGAATAACCCCGTAAAGAGCCCGGCAATCACCACGAGATAGAATGCCATTGAATTAGTGAAAAGACCAAGCCCCAGAACCAGCACAACAGGCAACAGCTTGGCACGCGTGTCAAGACGATGCAGAAAGGAGTCGAGTGGGCGATATTGCCCGAGAAGAATTGGTCCGCTTTGCACGATCTACCGCTTTCAAAAGCGGCAATATAGAGGTGATTGCTCGAATGTCAATCTTTGGCCGCGGGACGCTTACCCATCGACAACCGCTGATGGGCCATGCAGTTAGCGCAAGCCCCCGGCTGTGCCTTCCGGCGAAGATACCGCCAGATCAGAAATCCAGCCGCTCCCGCCACCACCAGTAGTGCTGCTGCCGTTTGCCAGTCCATCTCAATATCCCAACTTACTCGATACTTGATATACCACCATCGCCGCCAGATACGCGAAGATCGTCATGTAAACGAACGCTCCGATCGCGTACTTCCAAGCCCCCGTCTCCTGACGAATCGTCACCACCGTCGCGCCGCACTGACAGCAGAGCGCGAAGAACACCATTATCGACAACGCCACCGACGGACTGAAAACCGGCTGACCTATTTTAGCGCCGTCCTCCCACTTGGCGGCACGCATCTTATCTACAAGAGAGCTTGATTCTTCATCCACATCCGATCCAAGATTGTAGATTGTCCCCAGGGTCGCGATGATCACTTCTCTAGCCGGGAACGACGCCAGTGTCGCCATGGTGATCTTCCAGTCCCACCCCAGTGGCGCGAATATCGGCTCTACCGTCCTCCCGATGCGCCCGAGGTATGAATTGCTCAACTGCGCCCCGGCCTGATCATTCAAGAGCTCCGCCTCGCGCTCACTCCCCTGAAATTCTGCCACGCGACGCCCATACACGACATCAACGATAGAGGTTTGATCCGGATGTAACTGAACCAACTCTTCCCGCACCGCAGCGAGTTCATCTGATTTCTCTACGATCGCAAGCCGCCCCTTGGAAAAGAGCATAACTTCGTTTGTAGCCGCATCCATGGTGAATGCCGCCAACAACGCGTCGTACTGCCCCGCCGCCTGCTCTGTCGCCACTCGGTTTTCGGCGATTCGCGCCTCAAATTGCGCGGCGATCTCGCTCGACCGAGGATAATAGCTGAGCGCCCAGATGAGTATGGTGATTGCGAAGATCGTCGTCCCTGCTCGCACAACAAACGACTTCGCTCGATTCAACACCCGAACCACCACCGACTGCAATGTCGGCACCTTGTAGCTCGGCATCTCCATCATAAATGTGCCGCTCTGCGTCCGCAGAATTGTCTTTTTCAGCACCAGCGATACGAGTACCGCGATGATCAATCCGAGCAAATAGAGCGCGCCGAGCACCAGTCCATGTGTATTCAAAAACCCAAGTACGATCGCGTACGGAATAAACGCCGCCGTCATGATCGCGTACACCGGCAGACGCGCCGAACAGGTCATTAATGGCGCTACCATGATCGTGATTATCCGAAGTTTCCTGTCCTCAATAACTCGCGTCGCCATGATCCCCGGCACCGCGCACGCAAAAGACGACAACAGCGGAATGAATGACTTCCCTGAAAGCCCACACCAACTGAACGCTCTATCCACGAGAAATGCCACTCGCGGCATATATCCTGAATCCTCGATCAACGCGATGAAGAGAAACAGGATGATGATCTGCGGGAGGAATATCAGGACCGAACCAACTCCCCCAACCACGCCATCAACTACCAGCGACTGCAACGGTCCCTCCGGAATCGCTCCCGCGGCCCATCCACCGATCGACCCAAATACCGAGTCGATCAGGTTCATCACCGGCTCTGCCCAACTGAAGATCGATTGGAAGATGAACCCCATTATCAGGATCAAGACCAGCGGCCCCAACACCGGATGCAACAGCACCCTGTCGATCTTCTCCGACCGATTCTTGGAGACCGCATGCTTAACTTTGACCGCGCTTCGAAAAACCGACGACGCATGATCGGTCAGTGACGATGTCTCTGCGGTCGTTAACGATCCAAACTCTGTCCGTAGAGATGCTCGAAGCTCATCCAGGAGCTGTGTGCCTCTCGAACCGACTTCTGCCACCAACCCCTTTTCGCCGGGCCCATTCTGATCAAGCAAGATCCGCAGATACTCGGCTCGCGTATGCAGACTGCCGGGAAGCTCCGCTTTCAATCGCTCTGCCGCTTTCAGTACCGATTCGTGGTAGAAATGCTTCTGTTGCCGCGATGCTTCGCCGGCCACCTTGGCGATAGCCTCCTGCAATTCCGCTATCCCTTTTCCGCGTGAACCTATCAACGGCACTACCGGTATCCCGCCCAGTTCATGCGAGAGCTTCTCAATATCCACATCCAGACCGCGCTTTTCGGCCAGATCCATCATGTTCAATCCAACTACCACCGGCTTGCCAACTTCCATCACCTGGAAAAGCAGGTACAACGCGCGATCAAGATTAGTGACATCAATGATATTGACTATGACATCGGGAGAGGCAGACTTGTCCAGGGCACCCATCAGCGCCTGCACGGCGACATACTCATCCGGCGAAAAAGCGGACAGTGAGTACGACCCGGGAATATCTATCAGCGTGAATGCGCGGGAGTCATTTTTGACCTGAAATTGGCCGGTCGTCTTTTCAACCGTCACACCGGGGTAGTTCGCGACTTTCTGGCGAAGTCCGGTGATGGCATTGAAGATAGTGGTTTTCCCGCAATTCGGATTGCCGCAAACAGCTACGTTTATTGTCTTGGTTTGCGACAGCTTCTGAACCGCGAGATCCATACTCTTTTCTCTCAAAGGTCAGGCTGTGTTAAAATGAAGTCGTCTCTTCGATCTCTACCGCGACCAACGAAGCCTCGGCATGCCGCAGCGACAAACAGCTCGGTCCCACTTGAATCTCAAGCGGGTCCTGTAGCGGAGCATTGCGAAGGTAGGTCACCACTCGCCCGGGGACTAGCCCCAGTTCCGTCAAACGACGGGCGACCGGTGAGTCGGAAGTATACCCGAGAACTTTGGCCTTCTGGCCCGGCAACATTTTGTTCAAGTGCGTCATATCTGAATCCTTACTTATTGTCGTCGTTAGCCCGCGTCAAATAGTCCGTCAGCAACTGTATCTCATCGGTCGTTAGTTTCAATTTGGCGCCGTACTTGATAGCCGCCGCTGACCAGATAGGATCCTCAAACTTCTTCGGATCGATCAGCTTGTGGCACTTGTCGCACAGCCCTTCATATATCTGTTTTCCGCGCTTCTGGTTCGCTGTCAGCGTAGGCCCGCTATTGCACGCCACCAAGCTGAGTCCTGACCAGGCCAGCGCCAACGTCAGGTTAGTGTACGCGCCCATGCTTCTTCTCTTCAGCGCCACGGCACTCTTCACACAACCCGACTATTTCTATCTTGAAGCCGTCCGCCCGGAACTTCATCTCTTCGCTGGTTT
>JAYRFH010000177.1:0-9775 GCA_041908405.1 Candidatus Zixiibacteriota bacterium | reverse complement strand
GGACCCTCATTCATGCAACTTGAGATCAAGAATCTCTCCAAACAGTACAAGGGGGGAGTCTGGGGATTGAAGGATTTCTCTCTGACTCTTCGGCCGGGCATTCTCGGTCTGCTTGGCCCGAACGGCGCGGGGAAGTCAACACTCATGCGGATTCTGGCGACCGTGACCAAACCGACCGAAGGCTCGGTCATCTGGAACGGGCACGATATCAGCCGAGAACCGGACATTCTGCGCGAGCAACTTGGCTATCTGCCGCAGGACTTTGGGGTATATCCGCACCTGACGGCTCAGGAGTTTCTGGAGTATCTCGCCGCCGCCAAAGGTCTGCACGGCGCTGTGGCGAAACGCAGGATAGAAGAACTGCTGCTTCTGGTTAATCTGCAGGAAGCGCGGAAACGACAGGTAGGTGGATTCTCCGGCGGGATGCGCCAGCGAGTGGGCATCGCCGCGGCGCTGTTAAATGATCCCAAGCTGCTGATAGTCGATGAACCGACCGCGGGACTGGATCCCGAGGAACGTGTTCGTTTCCGCAATCTGCTCAGCGATTTCTCAGGGGAGCGTATAGTCATTTTGTCGACGCATATTGTTTCGGATGTGGAGTCTATCGCCACCGGAATCACGCTGATCCAGAAGGGGAAACATCTGGTCTCTGCTCCGCCTGAGGAACTGCTGTCGCGCGCGGATGGCAAGGTCTGGGAGATGAGCATTACAGCGGATGAGTTGCCGTCGCTACGACAGAAATATCTTGTTACGGCGGTCGTGCGTCGGAGCGAAGGGCTGCGCGTGCGGCTGGTTTCGGATGTTTCTCCGGGGAACGCGGCTCAAACGGTCATGCCTTCTTTAGAGGATATCTATCTCTGGTATATCGCATTCGATCGGGAGCGGGCCGCCGCATGAACAGATTGCTGGTACTCTATCATATCGCGAAAGCCGATTTTCTGGAGAGGATTCGTCGCCCCAGTTTCTTTGTAGTGCTGGTACTCAGCCTCTATGTGGGATACTTCTTCGTTCCGGAAGCGGATGCCGGATATGTGACGGTCGGGCTGGGAAACATGCGCGGCGTCTACAACTCAGCCTGGATCGGGGTGACCTTTTCGCTGATGTGCTCGACATTTCTCTCATTGGTGGGGTTCTATCTCGTCAAAAACTCCGTCGCGCGCGATCGGGACACACGAGTCGCGCAGTTGCTGGCAAGCACTCGCTTGTCGGGGTTTGAATATCTATTAGGCAAGACTCTCAGCAATTTCGCTTTGCTGTCGGCTATAGTCGGTACTCTGCTCGTAAGCGCGGTGGTGACGCAATTGATACGGGGAGAGGATACCTCCGTTCACCTTGGTCAGATCATAGCGCCATCGGTGATAATGGCAATGCCCTATCTGCTGGTGATATCGGCGGTGGCAGTATTGTTCGAAGTAACGCCGCTCCTGCGCGGAGCCCTGGGGAATGTGGCGTACTTCTTCCTTTGGAATTTCACACTGGTCATGTCGATCATGCCGAATGCGACCGAAGGGCATGGCATGGTCGGGGTTAATGATCTCCCCGGGATAACCCGGATATTTGAGCAGTTATGTGCCGATGTCGCGGTCATAACTGGCAAAAGTTTCGAGAATGTCTCGATGGGAATCCAGTTGATCGCGGATGCCGAGCGGCCTACGACTTTTCTCTGGAACGGGATGCACTGGGGATTTGGCACGATCGCAGAGCGCTTGGTATGGGTCGCCTTCGCCATCGGCGTTGTTTTGGTGGCAGTGCCGATATTCAGACGATTTGAATCGTTGTCGGTAATGCCGAAAGCAGCTAAGAAAAAAGCGGCGGAGACAAAAGAAGAGGTAGTTGTTGTTTCGCAGATCACAGAACAGCGGACGCTGACCCCGTTGACGTCGCGGCTGAAAGTCAGCCTAGTGGCGATGGTTCGCGCGGAGCTCTGGCTGGCGCTTCGTGGCGCGAACCGTTGGTGGTATATCGGGATGCTGGGCCTGATCGTGGCGACGCTCCTCACACCAATGGAGGCGGCGCGTAAATTCCTCTTCCCGATCGCCTGGATCTGGCCGATGGCGGTTTGGTCAGCAATGGGAACACGCGAAAAGAAGAACACGGTCGAGCAGGTGATGTTCAGCAACCCTCGTTTCCTGCGGTTTCAACTTCCAGCGATGTGGCTCGCAGGATTGCTGGTCACCGCGGCGGCTGGAAGCGGCATGGCAGTACGGTTTTTGATAGCGGGGGAGATGAACAGCTTGTTCGCGTGGGTGGTGGGGCTGGCATTTATTCCGACACTGGCATTGGCGGCGGGAGTTTGGACGGGTCGGGCGCTGCTGTTTGAGGCGCTCTATGTGGCGCTCTGGTATGTCGGCCCGATGAACCAGGTGCCATTTCTTGATTTCATGGGGGCAACGTCGAGTGTGACGCCGGCGATCACGATCGTCTTTGCGGTCATCACGATCGTTTTGATGTCAGCGGCCTGGATCGGCCGCCGACATCAGATGAGCATATAGTTTTAGCGGGTCTTGAGAGCCTGCACAATGCGCAGGCGGGAGGCGCGGACGGCGGGGAGGAAGCCGCCCAGTATCCCCATGATGACAGAGAAGATCAAAGAGTTAATCGCGATGCTGGGGGACATCTTGAATGAGAACGCCAGCTCCGCGAAGGTATCGAAGTTCGTTGTCGAAATCTCCACCAACTGAAGCGAAGTTGCTAATGCGATCCCGACCAATCCTCCGACGATCGCGATGAACAGCGATTCAATGAGGAACGCGCCGAGGATCGAGCCGCGTGAGAACCCAAGCGCGCGAAGTGTACCGATCTCGACCGTGCGGTTGGCCACCGAGGCGTACATCGTGATCATCGCGCCAACGATCGCGCCGAACGAGAAGATTATGGAAATGGCCACGCCGAGAATATTGATGAACGTGCTGAAGGTCGCGGACTGCAGTCGATAGTATTCTTTCTCCCGCTGGACATCGACCTGGAGTCGAGAGTCATTCTCGAGACGTGTTTCTATCTCTTCGAAAGTGTACGCAGGATCGATCGCAAAGGTGAGCGAAGAGTAGATAGGGCGCTCGAAAGCGGCCATCATCTGGTCGACATCTCCCCACAACTCGGACTCAAATCCGGAGCCGGCGCCTTCGAATAATCCAACGACAGTCCAATCGCGCTGGCCAAAGCGAACGGTCTCGCCCAGACCGCAGCCAACGAAGTTCTGCGCCACTTTGACTCCGGCAATGATCTCCGACGTACCGGGGTTGAACATCCGTCCCTGGGTGATCTTGATATTCGGGCGGACCTTTAGGGAGCCGTCACTGATACCGCGCACGGGTACATTTGATATCTCGCCATTCGAACGTTTCGGCTGACTAATGAGGACGAGAATCTCGTTGGCAAACATGGCCTGGCCATCCGCGCCACGGGCGATCCCCTGGTCGGTCTTGACGACATCGGCGGCATCGCGTCCGACCAGCGACACCAACTCAGTGTTGGCCGCTTTTCGCACGACGATGGCATTGGAGTCTGAGCCGGTTGAGACAAGTGTCTGCTCAAGGCCATGGGAGAGCATCAGCACCGCGCAGAAGACAAACACCACCAGAGCGATACCGCTCAGGGTAAGTATCGAAGTCAACTTGCGGGCGAAGCTGTTTTTGTATGAGTAGTTGAGTAGTTTTGGCATCGTGTTATCTCCTAGTCCACCACTCGCAGGCCGTCAACGATGGACGTGTGCAGCGCTTTCATGGCCGGGAAGATCGCGGCCAATATACCGACCACGATAGCCGAGCCACCGGCGAGAATGAAGGTCAGCGCGGGCATTGGGAAGGCCGAGAAGTATGCCGATAGCCCGATTTTCATCAGCGTGACAATGGGAAACGTAAGCGCGACTCCCAAGGCTCCGCCAAGGCAGGCGATGAAGAGCGATTCGCCGAAGATCAATCCGACTATCTTGCCGTTGCCAAACCCCAATGTTTTGAGGACGGCATACTCGCTGATCCGCTCACGAGCGGTCATAGCCATGGTATTGGCCAGCACCAGAAGAATGATCCCGATTACCATCACCGATATGATCTGCATTCCGGCGATAATAGAGCCGGACATCGCGATGAAACTGAGCGCGAACGCCTCTTCTGTTTGCGTTTTGGTTTCGGCGGCGGAGTTCTTGAACAGCGCGTCGATCTGACTGGATATCTCAGCGGCCCGATTGGGGTCATCGATCTGTATCATGAACCATCCGACCTGACCGGCGCGACCGGGGGATTCGACGCGCATGCGCTCGTCAATATACTGGTAGTGGAAGATCATCGATGCTTCATCCGTGTTCTCTTTCGCGCCGGTATAGATGCCGCGGATGACAAAATCCCAGTCGCCGGGGTAGATGTCGCCGACAATCCGAATCTGGTCACCGACTTTGAAACCAAAGCGGTCGGCGAGACGACGTCCGATCAGGCAGGCATTGCGCTCTTTGAGAAAGGTCTCCTTCTGGTCCGGCGGGATAATGAACTCAGGGTACATTTTGAGATATGGCTCAGCCTCGACTCCGAACTTCGGGAAGAAGTTCTTCGGATCGACATAGATACCGCCAAACCACTGTGCGTGGGCGACTGTCTCGACACCGGGTACATCTGCGATCTTCTGCTGATACGAGATCGGCAGAGTGAAAATGATCGAGACATTGTTGTTGGTCACCAGACGGTCGGGTGAGGAAGCGGATGCCTGGCTGTACCAGGCTTCGATCGCCGTGCGAATGACCGCAAAGGCCATCACGGCGATCGCCATGCCGATGATCGTCAGCGCCGTGCGGAGCTTGTGACGACCGGCATTGCGGAAGGTCAGTTTGAGTATGTTCACTTTGCCCCGTTCCCGTTAACCAGTTCGCCTTTGTCGAGATGGCGGGTGATGTGCGCTTTCTCGGCCGCCCGGGGGTCGTGTGTGACCATGACGATGGTCTTCTTGTACTGTTGATTGAGCTGAGAGAGCAGCTCCATGATATCTTCGGCGGATTTCTTGTCGAGGTCGCCAGTCGGCTCGTCAGCGAGAATAACATTCGGGTCGGTCACCAGAGCGCGAGCGATCGCAACACGCTGTTCCTGACCGCCGGAGAGCTGATTCGGGTAATGACGCATCCGATCGCCGAGGCCAACGATTGAGAGGGCAGTTTCAACCTGCTTCCGTCTCTCAGCTTTGGTCAGTTTGGTCAGAATGAGGGGGAGCTCGACGTTCTCAAAAGCGGTGAGCACCGGGATAAGGTTGTAAAACTGGAAGATGAAGCCAATATTCCGCTGACGCCAGCGAGCCAGTTCAGCGTCGCTGAGGCCGGAGATCTGAGAATCCGCGACTATGACATCACCCTTGCTGGGGCGATCGATCCCTGCCAGCAAGTTAAGTAGTGTGGTTTTGCCCGAGCCGGAGGGTCCCATCAGCGCCACAAACTCTCCCTCCGGTATGGTAAAGGAGATAGAGCGCAGTACCGGTATCTCGATAGTGTCTCGCCAGTACGATTTGAAAACGTTGTCGACTTTCACCATTGTCTGCGACATAACCAATATCCTCTCCTACATTGAGATTTCGATCTTCTGTCCGGTGGTCAATTTCCCGGGCGGGGTAAGGACCACACGGTCGCCACTGGAGAGCCCGGACGTTATCTCCACCATGCGGCCAAGTTCGCGGCCGGTCTGCACGGGGACCATCGTCACTATTTCGCCATCTATTCGAAAGACGATCTGCTGGCCATCGCGATTGGTGATGGCGTCCCTGGGAATCGAGAGCATCTTAGCATTGGACGTGTTCACCGCGGCTGAGTCCAAAAAGAAATTAACGCGCGCGGACATTTCGGGAAGCACTTTATCGTCGATTTGCGTGAATGTGACTTTGGTCAGCACCGTCGCACGAGACCGGTCGGCAGTCGGGACGATCTTTTTCACTTTTGCCGGGTATCGCACGGTGGGGTAAGCGTCGAGAATGATCTCGGCCGGTTGTCCCACCTGAACGCGGTTGATATTTGATTCGGACACATCCGCCTCAACTTCGAGCGAATTCATCTCCGCCAAGGTCACGACTGAACCTTTGGATGAGGCGGATGAGGCGAATGGCGCGACGATCTCGCCGACCTCGGCATTCTTTGTCAGAATAGTTCCGGCAAAGGGGGCGCGAATGTACGTATTCTCCAGATTGACTTCCGCGGTCGTCACCGCGGCATCCGCGCCGGCAACAGCGGCCAGCGAAGCCTTGTATTTCGATTCGGCCAATTCGAGTTCCGCGGTCGTTACCGCGCCGGACTCGGACAGTCCCTGATAGCGCCGGTACGCGCGACCGGAATTGAGTGAATCGACTTGCGCCTGCTCCAGTTGTGCCTTCGCTACCTGCAGATTCGCGCGGATGTCTTGATTATCCAGTACCGCAATGACCTCGCCAGAGGAAACAATGTCTCCTTCCTCGAAATCAAGTTTGACCAGACGTCCGGTCCCCTTGGAGGCGACCTCCGCCTTGCGCTGTGCCACCACATATCCGGTGGCGACCAGGCTGGCGGCGGCATCAGAGCCAGAGGTCATGGTCGCGGTGGCGACCTTCACCTTGGTTGCCGGAGTGACCGACTCCTTGAACATGAAATAGCCGCCAACAACAGCGATAAGCAATATCAATAGACCGATCCAGGTCCAGGCTTTGCTGCGCGGGCGATCATCGTACCGCTTCTCTTTTGAAATGCGGAGCGCAGACAGGTCGGGACGTGGTTTGTTCTCTTCCATACGTACTTTTCCGGGTTGAAAATGATATTACGAATTATAACGAACGTCGAAATCCAAAGTTGCGATGAAAGTGCTGAAATTCACAAGCGACCAATGTATCGGTCGACGGAATCCCCCGCAATCACATTTATCAGGATCACTTATCCAAATAACGGCCGCGCTGTCACCAGATACCTAACATATCTTTCGCGTAATCTGAACACATCTCTTTGGGGTCCCACGGTGGATCCCAGACCAACACAACTTCTACTTTTGTGACACCGTCCATCTGCTCGACCTCACGATGCACCATCGACAACAACATCTCCCCATACGGGCAGGCAGGAGTGGTCAGGGTCATTTTGACGCGGACAACGCCATCCTCCTGCGGGTCGACATCATAGATCAGACCGAGATCGACTATCCCGATGCGGATCTCCGGGTCGTGAATCGGCTTGAGGACTTCGATTATCTGTTCTTTGGTCGGGACGGCCATTAGTGCTGCTCGCTGTCGTCTTCGGTCGTGATGGTGGTATTCGTGGTCTCGCGACTTCCGGTCGAATAATTTTTCATCCCCTCAATGAGGGTAACCCAGGCGAGCAGGGCGCACTTGATGCGGACAGGGAACTGGCGTACACCCTTGAGAGCGTCGATATCGCCGAGGTCATCGGGGATCTGCACCTCTTCGCCTTTGAGCATCTTGCGAACGATCTCGGCGATACGCTGGACCTCTTCGAACGAGCGTCCCTTGACCGTCTCGGCAAGCATGGAGCCGGACGCGACAGAGATAGCGCAGCCGTGGCAATTCACATGGACATCTTTGACGACGCCGTGATCCATTTCGACATCAAGTGATATCTCGTCACCACATGACGGGTTTTGGCCACGTGTGGTAATATCCGCGTGTGGGAGCGGCTTCTTGCCACGCGGTGAGCGATAGTGATCGAGGATTATCTCCCGATACATGTCATCGAGCGATGGTGTCATACTCCGAAATACTTTCTCATCTCAACCAGGGCATAGTAAAGCGCATCGATGTCGGCTTCGGTGTTGTAGATATAGAATGACGCGCGGGCGGTGGCAACTTTGCCAAGGGTCCGCATGAGCGGCTGGGCACAATGGTGTCCGGCGCGAATGGCTATTCCGCGCGAATCGAGGAACGTGCTGATATCGTGCGGATGAATATTCGGGTCCGTAAAGGAGATCGCTCCGCCCCGGGTCGCGCTTTCCAGCGGCCCCTGAATCTCGATCCCCTTAAGGGATGTCAGTCGGTCGATCGCGTATTTGGTCAGCATAATTTCGTGGTTTCGGACAGCTTCCATACCGAGCGACTCAAGATAGGTCAGAGCCGCTTCAAAGGCAATAACATCGGCGATATTGGGGGTACCGGCCTCGAATTTCCAGGGAAGCTCATTAAACGTAATTCGTTCAAAGGAGACCTCGCGGATCATCTCACCACCAAAGTTGAAGGGGGGCATGCTCTGCAAAAGCGACCGACGTCCCCAGAGTACCCCGACCCCGGTCGGACCGAGCATCTTATGCGCGGAGAAGACATAGAAATCAACTCCGTACTCCGCCGGGCGGATAGTCATATGCGGGGCTGACTGCGCGCCATCGACGACGACCGTCGCGCCGACCGATCTGGCTTTAGCCGCGATCTGCGTGACTGGGTTGATTGTCCCAAGGACGTTGGACACGTGAGGAAAAGCCACAAGCTTGGTCTTCTCGGTGATGATCGTATTGATATCGCTGAGATCGAGGTGGCCGCATACTGTAATAGGGATCCGCTTGATAACGGCGTTTTTCCGCTTGGCCAGCATCACCCACGGCACAAAATTGGCGTGGTGCTCCATTTCAGTGATGACGATCTCATCACCCGCCTTGATATTCTGTTCACCCCAGGTGTAGGCGATAAGGTTGAGGGCTTCTGTTGTCCCTTTGGTGAAGACCACTTCTTCAGTCGGGACGTCACCAATGAATCTCGCGACATGGCCCCGGGTCTCTTCGAACGCCTCAGTTGAGCGTTCCGCGAGAGTATGCAATCCGCGGTGGATATTGGCGTTGATCTTTCGGTAGTAGTCGATCAGCGCATTGATCACCACACGTGGTTTCTGTGTAGTGGCGGCGTTGTCGAGATAGACCAGACGATGGCTGTTGACCCGTTCTTCCAGAATAGGGAAATCAGCTTTGATCCGTTCTATATCCAGACCGATCGGGGTAGAAGAGACCTCGATCGAACGGTTCGGTGTGTCAGCACTCATGCTATCTATATCCCGGTTCCCTGAGTTATCTAGTCAAGGAACACAAAAATCTCGTTACCTTCAACCTTAACCTGGAACGTTTCTATCGGCACGATTGCCGGCGGGGCAGTTACCTCGCCGGTATGCAGATGGAAACGGGCACCGTGACGGGTGCACATGACCTCTTCGCCACGAACTCTGCCGGTATGGATCGGCTCACCATCGTGCGTGCACTCATCGGCGACGGCATAGAAGCCTTCCGCCGTGTGGGCGACGATGAATCGGCTGTAGCCGATCTCAAACGGTTTCAACTTGCCGACAGGAATCTCATCAACGGACGCGACCCGGACATACGCCCCCATATCAGATGACCTCCAGCCGTTCTTCGACGATCCCGGCGATACGTTCCCGGAGGTCTTCCGGTACCAGTTTCAGCGTCGGCGCGATGAATCCAGAGACGACCATGCGGACCGCGTCGGCATGATGAATGCCGCGGCTCTGCAGGTAGAAAAGATCCATCGGGTCGATCGGGCCGACCGTCGCGCCGTGCGTACAGGTGACCTCTTCATTGAGGATCTCAAGCTCCGGAATGGATTCAGCCCGGGTATTCGGGTTAAGCAGCAGATTTCGGTTCTCCTGGTATGCTTCACAGACCTGGGCGTTGTGGTCGATACGGATCAGGCCGGTGTACGCAGAGAGGGCGCGATCACGCAGGACCACTTTGAAATCGATATTTGACTTGGTCTTGCCGACGGCGTGATGATGCAGGGTGTGGTTGTCAAAATGCTGGCGGCCAGTTCCAAACAAAACGCCATACATGTTTGATTCGGC
>JAYRFH010000176.1:0-6838 GCA_041908405.1 Candidatus Zixiibacteriota bacterium | reverse complement strand
GCCCGTGGTCTCCTCGAACTCCGCCGCGCCGTTCATTCCACCCAGGATACCCATGAGTTGCCCGGACCGCACGTAGGGGTACATGCCGGTTGTCTGGACAGCCGTATTCCCCGCTCCCATCTTGAGTCCATAGCGGTCCACAGCTATCAACACCCACTCCCTGGTCCCCGGATACCCTGCGGAGAGATTGAATGAATAATCGATATTAGAGAAATTCTTGATATTCTTCACGAGCGGCAATTGGTCGTACGGCGTACCGTAGTAATCAACGCGGAACATCGAACGGAAATCCGACCCAATACGCTGGATAACGAACTCGTTCCCCGACTGGAATCCCAGATTCACGTAGTCGGTGCCGTACTGCAGATTCATCGCTTTGTACTTATCATCCTGCATCACCACATTGAGAGCCTGGTTTGCCTGTTGTGGACCCTGCGGCCAGAGTCCCATGATGATCACTTTGAACCGGCGTTCGAAGGCGTACCTGAAGAATGATTCAGCCATCGGCTGAAGCTCCGGCGCCGACGACGGATCATAATCGAAAGTGACCAAGACACGCGAGCCGGCTGGAAGCGCTGCGAGTCCCGCCATCAGCTCTTTGGTCTCCGGCGATATCGAAATCTTTTGCGAAAGTGACATAAAGAACGGCACGGTGATCGCGATACCTATAAAAAGGAACACCATCCGACGTTCGGCCGGATGCCCCTGTATGGTTCGCACGGTAACCCACGCCAAACCGGCTCCCAGTAATAGAATCAGCACCACCGAGGCGAAAGTCGAAAGCTCGAGTGTACCGAACCAATCATGGCGCCGCCCCACATAGACCAGCACGGTCACCGCCAGAAGCGCGACAATCACGAGAAGCTCGATCATGCGGCGTGTCATAACTTACTCTCCTCCCAGATGGGATCGTTCAATCCCCAGGATGATCCGCAACGACGCCGACACGATTCCCAGCGCGATCCCCATCATGATAGCACGCTGACCAGCCGAATTCGGGAAATTCATGATCCAGGCCGCTATTTGTGACAACTGGAACTGCTCGGGGAGGAACCCGGTCAGGACATCGCCAACCGGCACACGTCCAAGCATCACAAAGAAGGCGGCTAACAGCAACAGGGTCGCTTCAAGGTTCCTTGCGCGAAATGCCCGATACGATGCCGAACCAACAAAGAATGCCAGGATCGCGAACATCGTCGCGGAGAGCGGCGTGTAGACATAGTCATACATCCAGATAAACGCCAACCCCGGTTCGCGCGAGTCTTTCCCAAACCAGAACCCGAATGCCACCATCAGGGCAAAACATGCTACAACGATTACCGAATATCCCCATTCATGACGTCGGTAGTAGATCTTCTCTATGGATATCTTGATCAGGTTCAGCGCACCAAGCCAGATAGCGCAGGCCGCCACGATAGAGAACCAATCGGAAAACCAATTGCTGAGTCGGTTAAACGGAAAATGGGGAATGAAATACTGAATGACAAAAACCACACCGGCGATGCCTGTAATGAGAAGCGGGATCTCTCTGCGCATCTTACTGGATCACCTTAAAGAGTTTTGAGAAATCCCAGAGTCCAAAGGTCTCCAGCAATATCCCCACTATTATGGCTACCAGAATGAGACCCTTGCCGACATCCTGCCCCTTAAGCGAGCCAAGCTGCCGCGGCTCTCTGGACAGGTAGGCCGAGGCGGCGAATAGCTCCTCGCCTATCAGCGTGTAGTCGCACGCCGCCACAAAAAATGGCAACTGCGACGGCTCACCGGTTCCAGCTATTTGAATCGCTCCAACCGAATTGCCTGTCTCGGCGAGGATCAATGACTCGGCGTAAAACAGTCCCATCATGAAGATGGTCGCTGGTTTCTCACGCACTACCATGCCGTCGATCGCGGCCGCATAACCGAATTGATCGTCGGTCAAATAGTGAACTTGATCATCCTGAAACGAGTCAGGACGACCGACTTTTGCGTAGGCTTCTTTTACTACTTCGCGTGCGGTTACCATCACGAGCGATCGAGAAACCGGAACATCCAATTTGGTCTCATACATCGCGGCCATCTCGGCGACACGGCCAAGAATTGTTATTCCCGCGATCGTCTGTACCTGGTCCATATCCTGCGAGCCGGGGATGTAATAGATCTTGCGCCCCATCTCCGTGGCACGTCCGACAGCTTCATCGACAGCCTCAAGACCGGCTATTTTTCGAATGAAGAGCTCTTTCCCGGAGCGGGCCTGCGCGATGTAGAAAACGATGAATCCGCAGAGCAACAGCACTCCGACAAAGACATTGATTCTCTGCATATCGAACCATTGTGCCACCGGCGAAACTGGTCCGGCAATTTCTGACTCAGCCGAGAGTGCCCAGAAAGGGGTGCCGTCAACTGTCGAATCATTTACGGCAAGTACCTTGTAGTAGTAGGAACCGTCTTCCTTCACCTGACCATCGAGGAACTCAGTCGCTTCCCGGGTTACTTCACCAAGATTTGAGAATTCCCCCGGCTGACCATTGTTCGCATTTGCGCGCCAGATCTCAAATCGGTCGACCAGAGCCGAGATGTCCGTGGAAGCTGTGTCCCATGTTATCCGAATAGCATGTCCATCGTCATTTGGATTATCAACAACCCGCACATTTTGCGGAGGTGGCGGAAGAAATTCGCCGGGTGGGGGTGTGATCTGAGCAGTTACTTGGGCAGTATTGGTCGCCGATACTTCCTGCCCGAAGGCCGGAGTTGGCATCCCGACACTAAGTGCAAATGCGGCAACAAAAACGACCACAATTACCAAGTGGTCGAAGTAACGATTCAGCAGGGTCAATGCAGTCTTCCCAAGCTTTGTGATCGGTCCTAAGCCGTGTGTATCGTACCTCTGTCGTTGTCTAGGACGTTCGTAAGCCGCTTCGTATCAAGTCATTTCCCGGCAGAAACCAGTACTGGGGCGAACGAGGTCGGGAGTGTGCTGCTTGCGGCAACACAGGCGGGAATCTATCCCGATGCGCCGGACAAGTCAAGCAGAAAATCATTATCACATTCCGCCTAGTGATTTACTGGCAATATGTTACATCACTCCACTATTGCCTCTGTCCGGAAAGACATCCCGCCTCTGTGCACTCCCCGCAGTAGGCACGGCTAAACACTAATACTGAAAATGTCGTCCCTGTTCTGCAACATGGTTGAGCCACCCTACTTTCTCCTAAGCCGTTAGCGGAAAGGGAAAATCCCTTTACATCAGGTGGAGGAGATATTATAATGGCCGCCTAACGCACCGCCTGCGAAGCCGCACGCGTCTGTTATCGCATTGCAGCCTAAGCATATAGCAGGAACTAACGAAAGGGTTACGGACCACTTCATGGCTAAGTTCGCAAAACCTGAAGATATCAAAGTCATCGTCGCAACCGACTGCGGTTCGACCACCACCAAAGCTATTCTCATTGAGTATGTGAACGGCGAATATAGACTTCTCAGCCGAGGCGAGGCTCCGACCACGGTCGAAGCTCCCTTTGAAGACGTGACCATGGGCGTGCTCAACGCTGTGAACGAACTCGAAGAACTCTCCGGTCGCAAGATTCTGGATGAGCAGGGTCGTTTCATTTCTCCGGCCAAGGGAAATGAGGGAACAGACGTCTATATCTCCACCTCCTCGGCCGGTGGTGGTCTGCAGATGATGGTTGCGGGTGTGGTTCGCTCCATGACCGCCGAATCCGCCGAGCGCGCCGCGTTGGGTGCCGGCGCGATCGTGATGGATGTTATCGCCTCCAACGACAAGCGCCTCCCCCACCAGCAGATCGAGCGGATTCGCCATCTCCGTCCGGACATGATCCTGCTCTCTGGCGGTATCGACGGCGGCACCACCACCCACGTTGTCGAGATCGCTGAGCTTGTTTCGGCCGCCGACCCGCGTCCGCGTCTCGGCACTGGCTACAAGCTGCCGATCATTTATGCCGGTAATAAGGACGCGCGTGAGGCCGTCAAGGAAGCGCTGTCCGACAAAGTCGATTTGCGCGTTGTCGACAATCTCCGCCCCGTACTGGAGCGCGAGAATCTCGGCCCGGCCCGCGAAGAGATCCATGAGTTGTTCATGGAGCACGTCATGGCGCAGGCTCCCGGTTACAAAAAACTGATGTCCTGGGCCGATGCCCCGATCATGCCAACCCCCGGCGCGGTTGGACTCATCATTCAAACAATTGCCGACATCTACAGTATCGAAGCGGTGGGTGTTGATATCGGCGGTGCCACCACCGACGTTTTCTCGGTCTTCCGACCGGATACAAAGACTCCGGTCTTTAACCGCACGGTCTCGGCCAACCTTGGGATGTCCTACTCGATCTCCAATGTCTTCGCCGAAGCAACCCTTCCGATGGTGATGCGTTGGGTGCCGTTCAAGATGGATGAGCGTGACCTGCGCAATCGTGTCAAAAACAAAATGATCCGCCCGACGACCATCCCGCAGTCGCTTGAAGAACTGATCTTCGAGCAGGCGATCGCGCGCGAAGCGCTCCGCCTCGCGTTTGTCCAGCATAAAAATTTCGCGACCGTGCTGAAGGGCGTGCAGCAACAGCGTACGATCGCCGATGCTTTCGAGCAGTCCGCGTCCGGCGCGACGATCGTAAACATGATGTCGTTAAACATGCTTATCGGCTCGGGCGGTGTGCTCTCGCACGCGCCACGCCGTGCGCAGTCCGCACTCATGATGATCGACTCCTTCATGCCCGAAGGTGTCACTCGTCTCGCGGTCGACTCGATCTTCATGATGCCGCAACTCGGCGTTTTGACCGAGGTACAACCGAAGGCCGCGACCGAAGTATTTGAAAAAGACTGTCTCATCCACCTCGGTACGTGTGTCGCGCCTGTCGGCACGCTCAAGAAACCGGGGCCGGTCATGAAATACACGATCGAACTCCCTGAAGGCCCGGTCTCCGGCACACTCAACCATCTCGAAATGAAACTGATCCCGCTGGGCATACAGGACAATGGCCTTCCCATAGTCGTGAAAGCGACCTTTGAACCGGACCGCAACTTTGACCTCGGCGCCGGCAAAGGAGCCAAGGTTGAACGTGAACTGCATGGTGGTGTGGTCGGAATAATTCTCGATGGCCGTGGTCGTCCGTTCGACCTCTCGTCTCTCACAGAGGACGAACGGGTGAAGTACCTTCGCACCTGGATGACTGACCTGAATATCTATCCGGAGATCCCCGGAAAGTGAGGGGAAAACGAGGAAGCGATGTTTCGCAGAGCACTGATCATTGTCGCGGTACTGCTGATCGCACCAGCACTTCTGGCTGAAAATTTCGTCAGTTTCAGAGGGAAGTTCTTTGTCACGTATCCGGACACCTGGAAACAGATCGATTATCTGACCGTCGATGCTTACCTCCAGCAAGCAGGCGCTCGACGGAGAATGCTCGATTACGAGGCCGTATTCGCACCGATCGGTTCAGAGCCGTGGTATCGTGACAGCTACCTCATTCTGACTGTCGACACACTGGGCAAACTAAGCGAGAAACAGATCGACTCTGTGCTCGTCAGATTTGAGGATTCCTTTGAGAAACCGCGCGAGATCAAATCTACAGCCAGTCTTTTCCAGGGATTAATCTACGGCAAGATCGCGTACGATCCAGCGACACAGACTGCCGCGGTGATCAGTTCAGAGGCTGGCCCGGAGACGGGCGACAAGTCTATCCTGCTGGTGATGCACTTTTACGAGCATGGGATCGCCAACTATTACTTCTACGCGACCGACTCGACCTTTGGCAACTATGTGCAGGTTCTGAGTTCGGTGGTCGCATCGTTCTCGACAGAGAATATTGAAGGAGCAATACCAAAAGGCGCGGCGAAGATCGCTGACCCCGAAAAGATAGCCAAAGCAACTGATATCAAAGAAGACAAGAAGATGCCGATCTGGGCGCCAACCTCCGGCGCCGTAGTTGTGATATTGATCGTCGCGTTAGCCGCTGCGCGACGCAAACGGAAACAACGGCAAGCGTAAGTTGAAAGGACCCCAATGGGCCACGCGTATACTCCCGGACTCAAAGTCACCGACCAATTGGTCATAAAGAAGAACCGTATTCTCCCCCTTAAAGGGGATGTTCTGGTCAAAGTGGGCGACAAAGTGACACCTGATACAGTGGTCGCGCGCACTCTCCTTCCCGGAGCGGTGGTCCCGCTCAACGTCGCCAACAAGATGGGTATTCCGCCGGAAGATCTTGAAACCGTCATGCTAAAAAAGCCCGGTGACCAGATCAAAGCAGGTGAGCCGGTCGCGCAGTCCAAACCGCTCTTCGGACTCAAATTCCTGGGTGGCAACAAATGTGAAGCGACTATCGAAGGAACGATAGAATCTGTCTCACATATCACCGGCCAGGTACTGCAGCGTGGTCTCCCGACCCCGGTTGAGGTGAAGGCGTATGTACAAGGCGAGGTTACTGAAGTTTTCCCGCGCGAAGGTGTCGTTGTCACCTGTGTGGCAGGCTTTGTACAGGGCATCTTTGGTATCGGCGGAGAGACTCATGGCCCGATCAAGGTCGTCACACCAGACAACAAGACGGTCCTCGCAGATAATCTCATCAACGAATCGCACAAGGGTCACGTGATCGTCGGCGGTTCGCTGGTCACCGCGGCCGCGCTCCGCAAAGCTATCCAGATCGGTGTGCGCGGGATTGTTGTTGGCGGGTTTGATGACAAGGATCTGCGCGATTTCCTCGGCTATGATATCGGCGTCGCCATTACCGGCTCTGAGGACACTATTACCACGCTTGTTGTGACTGAAGGCTTCGGCCAGATCAACATGGCTCAAAAGACCTTTGACCTGCTCAAGCGTCACGAAGGACAGATGGGCTGTATCAAT
>JAYRFH010000175.1:0-3228 GCA_041908405.1 Candidatus Zixiibacteriota bacterium | reverse complement strand
TGCTGACTTGCGAAGCGAAGTGGGGCGTCTGTGCCAAGTGCTACGGACGTAACCTCGCCTCTCTCAAGCTGGTTGATATCGGCGAAGCGGTCGGTGTGATCGCCGCCCAGTCGATCGGTGAACCGGGTACGCAGCTGACGCTTCGTACGTTCCACATCGGTGGTGCCGCTGCCCGTATTGCGGAGCAGTCGCAGGTTCGTTCCAAATACGAAGGAACGATCAAACTCGAAAATATCGCCACCGTTCTGAAGGACGATGGCACGGAGATCGTCGTTAGCCGTGAAGGTGTCGGCGAAGCTCATATCATTGATAATCGCGGTCGCGTCCGGACCAGACTCAAAGTCCCGTATGCGGCGCATCTGCTATTCAAGGATGGTCAGGAGATCCACAAGGACGACCTCATCTACGAATGGGATCCGTACACCGGCTCGATCGTTTCTGAGCGCGGCGGTAAGATCAAGTTCGAAGATATCATTTCGGATATGACGATGCGTGAGGAAGTGGACGAGCAGACCGGTCTTTCGGTCATGCGTATCGTGGAATACCGCGATCGTACACTCTTCCCGAGAATCGTCGTTGTTGATGCCAACAACGAATCCAAGACGCAGGCCAGCTATCGCGTTCCGACCGATGCCCAGTTGCAGGTCCACGACGGCCAGATGATCAAGCCCGGTGATATCCTGGTGAAGATGCCGCGTATGATCTCGAAGTCTCGAGACATCACGGGCGGTTTGCCGCGAGTCGTCGAGCTGTTTGAAGCCCGTCGTCCGCATGACCCGGCGGTTATCTCGGAAGTCGATGGTATTGTTGAGTTTGGCAAGATCGTTCGCGGCCAGCAGCAGATCATCGTCAAGGGTGAGCAGGACGAAGTCCGCGAATACCTGGTCCCGCACGGTAAACATATGATGGTCCATAACGGGGACAGCGTCCGCGCTGGCGACCGCCTTTGCGAAGGCTCAGTCGACCCGCACGACATCCTCAAGATCATGGGTGTTTACAAGGTGCAGGAATACCTGGTGAACGAGATCCAGGAAGTTTACCGTCTGCAGGGCGTGAAGATCAACGACAAGCATATTGAGACGATCGTCCGCCAGATGTTGCAGAAGGTCGTGGTCGACCACCCCGGGGATACCAATTTCCTTGAGGGAGAAAAGGTTGACAAGATCTCCTTCTCCGAAGAAAACTCTCGCGTTATCGCCGAGGGCGGCGAACCGGCCACGGCCGAATCGCTCCTCTTGGGGATCACCCGGGCATCGTTGTCCACCGAATCGTTCATTTCGGCCGCCTCGTTCCAGGAGACCACGCGTGTCCTGACCGAAGCAGCCATTTCGGGAAAAGTCGATTACCTGCTTGGACTTAAGGAAAACGTGATCATCGGTCACCTGATCCCGGCCGGCACCGGTATCGAAAGGTACCGCGATACCAAGGTAATAGACGACTCCCCGGCCTTCGATGACGAGGAAGAGCAGATCGTAGAGACGACCGTGGCTGACATTTTCAAAGAAAACGCTTGACGGGACTCGCGTTAAGTGTAAATTACGAGTCTCTTTGCGAGATGTAGGCTTAAATAAGGTTATGCAGGAGATAGTGTGCCCACAATAAACCAGTTGATTCGTATTGGGCGTCAGGTTGTTTTAGAGAAGACCAAGACACCGGCGCTGGCGGGTTCCCCGCAAAAGCGCGGCGTCTGTACCCGTGTCTATACTTCGACACCCAAGAAGCCGAACTCGGCGCTCCGTAAGGTTGCCCGTGTTCGTCTGACGAACCAGATGGAAGTGACCGCCTATATTCCCGGTGAAGGTCACAATTTGCAGGAGCACTCGATCGTGTTGATCCGAGGCGGTCGTGTCAAGGACCTTCCGGGCGTGCGGTACCATATTATCCGCGGCACGATGGATACCTCCGGTGTCGCCGATCGCAAACGTGGACGCTCCAAGTACGGGGCAAAGAAACCTAAATCGTGATTCTGTAACGGACTAAGAGTATGCCGCGTCAAATTTCGCTTGGACATCGCCGGCCGATTGAGGCCGATTTCAAATACAACGACCGCGCGGTCGCTGAGTTTATCGCCTGCCTGATGAAGGAAGGGAAGCGCTCCACCGCCGAACGCATCATGTATGGTGCGATTGATCTGGTGGAGAAAAAGTCCGGCCAGGCCGGGATCGATCTCTTCCGTAAGGCGCTTAATAACGTGAAGCCGGTGCTCGAAGTGAAGTCCCGCCGCGTCGGTGGCGCGACCTATCAGGTCCCGACCGAAGTTCGTCCGGACCGCCGTACCGCGCTCGCGATTCGCTGGCTCATTTCGTACTCGAAGAGCCGCGCTGAAAAGTCTATGGCTGAGAAACTTGCGGCAGAATTTTTGTCTGCCTCTAATAATGAAGGCGCATCTATTAAGAAGAAGGAGGACACCCACAAGATGGCCGAGGCTAATAAAGCCTTCGCCCACTTCAAGTGGTAGGATTGCTTTCTATGGAAAGAGGTTTCCTCTTTCTGCAGTTTACATCGTAAACCATTCGAGGGTGACTTTGCGCGCCTCAATACCGCGGATATGATGAGAAGCTGACTCTCAGGTTCATCCGTCCCCTGCTGACCGGACGAAAACCTTTGTGTCGCTTCTTGCGAACGAATAAACACTTAGGTTTTCAGGAGTTAGACAGGGATTTTTTATGTCCGTTGATGCAGATCTGAAAAAGGTGCGAAATATCGGGATCATGGCCCACATCGATGCCGGTAAGACCACCACAACCGAGCGTATCCTGTTTTATACGGGCAAGTCGCATCGCATTGGCGAAGTCCACGAGGGCGCCGCGACTATGGACTGGATGGAACAGGAGAAAGAGCGTGGTATTACCATTACCTCGGCTGCAACGACCTGCCTCTGGAACGGCCATATCATCAATATCATTGATACTCCCGGTCACGTTGATTTTACGGTCGAAGTAGAGCGTTCACTGCGCGTCCTTGATGGCGCCGTCGCCCTCTTCTGCGCCGTTGGTGGTGTTGAGCCCCAGTCCGAAACTGTCTGGCGCCAGGCTGACAAGTATAATGTCCCTCGTATCGCCTATATCAATAAGATGGATCGCGTCGGAGCAGATTTCGCCACCACGCTTAAATCCATGAATGAGCGTCTGTCGTCCAACTGTGTGGCGATCGCCATTCCGGGCGGCGAAGGGGAGATGTTTGCCGGCGTTATCGACCTCCTCTCCATGAAATTCCGCGTCTTCCATG
>JAYRFH010000174.1:0-14782 GCA_041908405.1 Candidatus Zixiibacteriota bacterium | reverse complement strand
ACTACATTCTCGGTGGCGGGTCATTTACGTCGCGCCTCACGTCGCGCGTTCGCTCCGACGAAGGCTTGGCCTATCGTACGGGTTCGGCATTTGATATCGACAGCCGCGATTACGGCGTTTTTTACGCGCATTGCCAGACGAAATCGGCAACCACGTACAAGGCGACCAAGATTATCATGGAAGAGATCGCCAAGATCCGCTCTGAAGGTGTCACCAATGAGGAGCTGACCGACGCGAAGAATGCCGCGATCAACCGGTTCGTCTTCAATTTCGACACGAGCGGCAAAATCGTGCAGAATCTGATGTCGCTCGAATTCAACGGACTTCCGGCGGATTATTATGAAAACTATGCGGCCAATGTTGCCAAGGTGACTCTGGCCGATGTCAAGACTGTCGCGCAGAAGTACCTTAACACCGACCAATTGACCTTTGTAGTGGTCGGCAAGCCGGAGACATTTGACAAACCGTTAGATGAATTCGGAAAGGTCGTGACGATCGAATTGGCGGATCCAGTCCTCGAGTAGTCGAGCACTTTACGCCCGATACGTGCCCGCTCTCCATGGGAGCGGGCTTTTTATTGGAGTCGTACGTTTGAGATCAGGAGCTTGACCGAGTCGACGGGACGATGCGCGAAAAAGACGATCGTCCCCATGTTCGTCAGGTCCATCATCCGTCCCGAGGCTGTTTTGCCTATCCGATCAAGCGGAAACACGAATCTGTTCTCTCCCGGAGCCACCTTCAGCAGGGTGTTGAACCGGTCACTGTATTTCTCATTGTGGGAGCGGTCGTTCACTCTGAATTCGATGGTCAATGTATCCGCTCGCTCCGAGAAAATCGCAAAGTTCAATTCTGTGAATTTTGACCAGTCGGGCGACAGCTCCCGAAGAGTGAGTCCGGGATAGATCCCGGGATACAAAGTCAGTTCCGCGACCCTCTCAGTCACCCCCAACCAGGTATCGGGAGGCGTGACGACATCCAGCCTGGCGTTGGCCACTCGAGTGAAGAGGCGCATGACGCTGGAATCAAAATCCATGACAACCGGCATCTGACGATCGCGGTAGATGTACGCTCCCCCCCATTTGATCGCCGGCCAGAAGATCAGCAAGATCAGTATTGGCGACAGAATCCTTACGGCGTAACGCAGCCACCGACCGGTACGGAAATCCCAGGAGAGCTGTTTATCAAAGGTCATAGCGACAAAAAGAAACGCGACGGCACCGAGAATGTCTCGGACCAGATCGGCGAGCGCGCCATCGCGCCCGACAAACGGCTGGATGATCTCTGTGGCCGCTCCGAGAAAGAGAGCCAGCAGGAAAGCGGTCAGATAATGGGTCAACCGGAATCTGAAGCGGTCCGAAGCGAGCACCAGACTCAGCTTGAGACAGGCAAGGGCGCAGAGTCCAAACACAACGGTGTGCCCGGCGGTGAAGAACTCGAACCAGAAGCGTGTCCGCTCAGGGATCTCCAAGAAGATCACCAGCGCCGCAAGCAGCACGATAACCAAGAGGGTAATTATAGCGAGCGAAAGTCGGGTCATGGCGCAGTCCGAGTAGGCACTTGAACCAGCATACATCAGCCAGCTTTGACATACAACATAATAAAGCGTTAACGATTCACGGCGGGTTCGTGGACCCGGGCAGTCCGAAAATGGTATAACTATGAACCAATGGAGCGGTGTTGGGATCCGCCCCGGAGTCTGCGGCCCCACCCCATAACCTCGTCGGATACCTCCGAATCGGGGAACAAGTCCATCAGGCGAAGGTTGCAGTATGCAAGCAAAGTGGTTGCGCTTCAACGGCGTAATCGATATTGTGTACGCAAAGTGATGGATATCCGACAAAGGAAAACCCTGGAACGACTATGAAGTTAAGAAATATCGTCCTGATCATATTGGCTTTGGTGGCTATAGGCGGCCTGATCGGCCGTCGCCTGGTCTCTTCGAAAAATTCCTCCGCCCCTGCTTCCAGTGGACCGCGCGGTCAAAGCGCGCCGCTCAATGTCAGCGCGGTTGTCATTCAGCCGCAAACTCTCAATACCAGGATCACGGCGACAGGAACGTTGCTGGCGAATGAAGAAGTATCTCTCAGACCGGAAACTTCGGGCAAAGTGGTACATATCTATTTCAAAGAAGGGTCGGTCGTTAACAAAGGGGATCTGCTCGTCAAGATAAACGACGCAGAGCTTCAGGCCAGCCTGACCAAGGCAACCTACCAGAAGAAACTGGTAGACGACCGCCTTAAGCGAAATGAAGCGCTTTACAAGACGCAGGGGGTTAGTCAGGAAGATTACGAAGCGGTCGTGACCGAAGCCAATACCCTGCAGGCAGAGGTCGACTTGTTGAAGGCACAAATCGCCAAGACCGAGATCTACGCGCCATTTCGTGGCGTTATTGGACTGCGTGGCATATCTGAAGGGGCGATCGTCACCTCCGAATCCCAGATAGCGACATTGCAGGATATCAGCCGGTTGAAACTGGATTTTTCGGCTCCGGAACGATACAGCCCACTCCTGACCGTTGGCGCTGTAGTGACGTTCAAGCTGGAAGGCCACGCCCAAGTGTTCACTGCCAGGATCTACGCGGTAGAACCGCGCATCGACCGAAACACCCGTACGGTCCAAATCCGGGCGATCACTGATTCGGTTGACCGGGCGATGTTGCCGGGTGCATTCGCCAATGTAGATATCCCTCTTGAAAAGGTCGAGAACGCGCTTTTGGTCCCTACGCAAGCGTTGATCCCCGACTTAAAGAGCTACAAGTTGTTCGTCTACGAGGGGGGCAAAGCGGCCGTGCGGATGGTTCAAGCGGGGGCACGAACAGAGCAGTCTGTGCAGATCCTTGACGGCCTCAAGCCGGGTGATACGCTGGTCACCTCCGGGATACTTCAGATGCGACCGGGGATGCCGCTCCAGATAACGTCGTATCAGAGCATGAGCGCCGAATGAGCCTTTCAAACGTCAGTATTCACCGACCAGTTCTCGCGATCGTCATGTCGATCGCCATCGTCATATTTGGGTTGATCGGGCTCCGCTCGCTGGGTGTCCGCGAGTATCCGAGTGTCGACCCGCCGCTCGTGACCGTCTCCACCAACTACATCGGGGCAAATGCCGATGTTATCGAGTCGCAGATAACCGAGCCGTTGGAATCCTCAATCAACGGTATCGCGGGAATTCGCTCATTGACCTCGACGAGCCGTGATGGCCGTTCAACCATAACAGTCGAATTCGACCTCAATTCCGACCTCGAAGCCGCGGCCAATGACGTTCGCGACCGTGTGTCGCGCGCTATGGGTCAGTTGCCCGCGGATGCCGACCCGCCGGTCGTTTCTAAAGCCGATGCCGACGCTAGTCCCATCGTATTCCTGAGTCTCAAGAGTGATACGAGGGACCTGCTCTCGCTTTCGGAGATAGCGAACAATCTTTTCAAGGAGCGCATTCAGACCATTCCCGGCGTGTCCGATGTGCGTATTTGGGGAGAGCGGCGCTACTCCATGCGCCTTTGGATGGATCCGGCCAAACTTGCCGCCTACGGTCTGACGGCTATTGATGTGCGCAACGCCATCACTCGTGAGAATGTCGAACTCCCGACCGGTCGTATCGAAGGGAACGCGACTGAACTGAGTATTCGGACATCCGGACTGCTGTCATCCGAGGATGAGTTTAACAACACGATCATTAAGGATCTAAACGGCCAGTTGGTCCGTTTTAAGGACGTCGGTTACGCCGCGTTGGGGTCCGAAAACGAGAGAACGATTTTGCGACGAGATGGAATTCCGATGGTCGGTATCGCGGTTACCCCCCAACCCGGCTCCAACAATATCGCCATTGCCGATGAGTTCTATAAGCGGATTGAGCAACTTAAGAAGGATGTCCCGCCGGATATCGAGATGGGGTACGGTTTCGATATCACGACTTTCATTCGCAAATCGATAACAGAGGTTGAAGAGACGATCTTTATCGCGCTGGCGCTGGTGCTGATGATCATTTTTCTCTTCCTGCGCGACTGGCGAACGACCATCATCCCGGCCGCGGCGATACCGATATCACTCATTGGCACGTTCTTCATAATGTACGCCGCGGGATTTACTATCAACGTACTGACTTTGCTGGGGATCGTTCTGGCTATCGGTATTGTGGTTGATGATGCCATTGTGGTGCTGGAGAATATTTACGCCAAGGTCGAAGCAGGGCGCAAACCGATGGAGGCGGCAATAGTCGGCTCCAAAGAGATCTTCTTCGCTATTATCTCCACCACCGCTTCGCTCGCGGCGGTTTTCCTCCCAATTATTTTCATGCAGGGATTGACTGGCAGACTTTTCACTGAATTCGGCGCCGTGCTTGCCGGATCGGTGATCATTTCGGCTTTTGTGGCGTTGACGCTCACGCCAATGATGGCCTCACGCATCCTGAAAGAACACGCGCACCACAGCCGGTTCTACCATTTGACCGAACCATTTTTCGTGCGCATGAACGCCAGCTACGCGGCCGCACTCGACTGGTTCATCCAGCGCCGATATCTCTCGTTGGTCGTGATGGGAATCACCCTTGGCTTGATCATCCTGGTAGGAACGAATTTGAAGAAGGAGCTATCTCCGTTGGAAGACCGCAGCGCCATGCGATTGAGTGCCACCGCACCGGAAGGAACCACCTTCGAGGCGATGGATGCCGCAATTGCGCGCCTCGTTCAAGTGGTGCAAGAAAAGGCCGGAGATGAAGCCAAAGCGATCGTCTCGGTGACCTCACCGGGATTTGGCTCTTCCAGTTCGGTCAATACGGGATTCGTGCGACTCATGTTATTGGACCCGGATGAACGTGAGCGCAGCCAACAGCAGATCGCAAATCAACTCGCCGGTGAAGTCTCTAAGCTGACCGATACACGAACTATCGTAATCCAGGAACAGACGATCGGTGGCGGCGGTCGCGGCGGCGGACTTCCAGTGCAATACGTCCTTCAAGCGCCAAATTTCGAACGTCTGAGAGAGGTACTTCCGAAATTCCTTGAAGAGGCACGTGCGGATGAGACGTTCCAGTCAGTCGATGTCAATCTCAAGTTTAACAAGCCGGAACTTCGGGTAGAAATAGACCGCGAACGAGCGCGCATTCTGGGTGTGAATATGCTCGATGTCGCTCAGACGCTTCAGTTCGCGCTCTCCGGTCAGCGATTCGGTTATTTTGTTCGCAACGGCAAGCAGTACCAGATCATTGGCCAGGTGCAACGCTACGACCGCGATGAACCGTTGGACCTGAAGTCGCTGTATGTTCGTAACTCGCGAGGCGAACTCATCCAGCTCGATAATATTGTAAGCGTGACCGAGCAATCCAACCCGCCGCAGCTGTACCGCTTCAATCGCTACGTCTCTGCCACCGTTTCGGCATCTCTTGCGCCCGGTAGAACACTTGGCGAAGGGATCGCCGCGATGGACGCGGTTAAGGAAAAGATCCTGGATGAATCCTTCCAGACCGCGCTCGATGGAACCTCCAAGGAGTTCGCGGAGAGTTCATCATCGCTGGAGTTCGCGTTTATACTAGCGCTGATCCTGATCTATCTGATCCTCGCGGCGCAATTTGAATCGTTCCGTGATCCGTTTGTTATCCTCCTGACAGTGCCGCTGGCGCTGGCAGGGGCGTTGTTGTCGTTGTGGTATTTCAATCAGACGATCAACATCTTCAGCCAGATCGGTATGATCATGTTGATCGGACTCGTGACCAAGAACGGCATTCTGATCGTCGAATTCGCCAACCAGCGACGCGAACTGGGGATGGATAAATTCGAGGCGGTGCGTGGCGCGGCCACCGCGCGTTTCCGTCCGATCCTTATGACGTCGCTCTCGACGACGCTGGGTACTTTGCCGATCGCCCTGGCCCTGGGTGCCGGAGCGGAGAGCCGCGTCTCAATGGGAATCGCGGTTGTCGGTGGACTTATTCTCTCTACTGTGCTGACCCTGTTTGTCATTCCGGCCCTCTACACGTATGTGTCATCGCATACGCTGAAACTGGCTGATCTGGAAGAATTGGCGAAAGAAGAAGCAGCCGCGGAGCAGTCCGCTTAGAGAAGCGAGGCAGGTTCGATCAGCGATGGCGAGTCATTGGCTGGAGAATTGACTGCTTTGGAGACCTCAAAGACGCGCATCCCTTCCCCGTATGGGATCAGCAAGGGCAAGAGCAGTTGTGGATCGGTCGTTTTCGCGTCAAGCCAGCGCGATTCATTTTCCTTTTTCAGTATTACCGGCATGCGGTTGTGAACTTTAGAAACAAGTTCATTCGGCTCAGTCGTGACGATGGTGAAACTTCGCAGTTCAGAACCATCGGGCGCGCGCCAACTATCCCAAAGTCCGGCAAAGGCAAACAAGTCCGAGTCTCCGACCACCAGCCGCATGGGAGTTTTGGTCCGGCCATCGGGGGACTTTTTCCACTCATAAAATCCGTCTGCGGGCACAAGGCACCGTTTGCGCTGAAATGACTTCCTGAAACTCGGTTTTTCCGCAAGTGTCTCAGCGCGGGCGTTTATCAGTTTGTTGCCGATGGATGGATCCTTGGCCCAGAACGGTACTAGCCCCCAGCGCATCATCTCCATTTTCCGGCCGTCGATGGATTCAAAGATGACTGGAGCATTCTGGGTTGGCGCGATATTATAGCGGGGCGAGAAGGCTGGGACAGTTCCCTTAAGCAAGAATCTGTCCTGCATCAAATCAAGCTGTACGGCCAGAGTATACCGCCCACACATAATTCTATCAGTCCTTCAGGTAAGGTTTTGCCGAAACCTACCTTTCTGACTCCTGTTTTGTCAATCACTATCCAACGGAGACTGACGGGTTCTCTATGATGATACTCCAAACTGTGCAACTCTCGCACAGAAAAGTCGGCGCCCGAATGCCGATAGACCAGATATGCGTGTTACCGGGCACAGGACCAAGTTTGAAGTCGCTTTCCTTCTGGTCGGCGCACTCTTCGCCATCACTTTCGTTCGAATCGGACAGGCAGGTGATTCGCCGAGCAAAGGGCACGCTAAGATCGATTGCAGCTACTGTCATGCCTCGGTCGCTGACATCGGCGATGAGGCCATGCCTAATCTGGAACTCTCCCGGCATTGTCAGGACTGCCACCGTCAACAGCCAAATGATGAGTCGACTGATTTGACGTTTCACACCATGAGCAACAAGCAGTGCGGCGACTGCCACTCTTTCCACGCAACGGATCAGATAACAGCCGATGGGCAGGATTTCAGGTTCCGATTCGACAAGCGGTCGAGCCAAGTGGCTATTTGCGCGTCCTGTCACGGGGAGGGTGAGAATCCAGCGATGCTCTCCGCCGGTCACCGTCAGGCCGCTCAAATATACCATTCCGACTACGGCCAGTTCGCGGGGCTTTCCCCGTCGCAGGCTTGTATGTTCTGCCACAGCGAATCCGGCCCTTCCTCAGATCTGGCCGCGGGGCTAAAAATCCCGCGGTTCCAGGATCACGGTGACCATCCGCTTGGAGTGAAGGTTATCCCTGGCTCTGGAGAACCCGGAAATATGATCAAGCTGAACCTCGATTCGCGGCTTAAACTAGTTGGCGGGAATATCGAATGTCAGACCTGTCACTCGCTTTCGGCAAATACTCATGCCAGACTGCGGGATTTCACAAGTCTGACCGAACTTTGCCAAGGCTGCCATTCGGTCGAATAGCCAATTCTCCAAGAAGTTGATAGTCAATCGATTGTTGCTGAAAGCGGAAGCGGACTGGCGCGGTCCGATTTTGATTCTGTAATCTACTGAAATACGTACTGTTACGTAAAGTAAATAAGATTTGTCATGATTACCACAAGAGGTCAATTCAAGGCGGAAAGAGCGAGTTATTTGTCCAAATAGTGCTTGACATCCAGACTGATTTTGTTATCTTTTTCACAAATTTGCACAACCTAAATTGTGCCAATGTGTTGAGGTAACATGAGAAAGCTTGCTCGTTCGTTTCTGCTGGTCATCCTCATCCTAGCGATGGGGTTAGTGAGTTCGTCGGTTCTCGGGGAAGGTGATTCCACAAAATCAGACGCAAAAACTCCTGGAATGCCTGGTGGCATGATGCCCTCTCACGGAAATATGGGTATGCTGAATCAGCCGGTACTTCCCGATTCCCTGCGGTTCCAGGATGGTCCTTTCGACTCTACCCTTTTGACCTCGACCTTTGTGATCGAGACGCGGCATCGGCTCTACCCCAAGTTCTATCAACTAGATACGGTGCTCTTTGGGCAGCCTTTCCCCCTGGGCGAGGATGATGAGTTTACGGCCAAAGTGACGCGATTCAATCCTCACTTAATGATTACCACCAAGGGCGAGTACAAGAAGCTTTCGGACACATTATATAACCCGGCGATACGGGTGCAGGTGATGGCCGGTGATTCCCTGGTTCAGGAAACCTGGGGCTTCTTCTTTGTCGACGCGCCGCACTTCCGCGGCAACAACTACTTCGGCTTCAAGTTGGTCAGTTTCCTGGTCAACGAACAAAAATACACCAAGGCTCCGGAACCCGTTAAAGAGTAACCACAGCTATGCAACGCGCGCGCCATTCATGGATCGAACAACTGGTCTGGGCACTATTTGTTGTAGTCGTTCTTGTCAGTTCGCCGGTTGAGGCGGCCAAGAAATGCTATGACTGCCACTCCAAAGCGAAAGCAGAGTTCACCTCAAGGAAGTCAGTACATGACCCGGTCAAATCAGAAAACTGCGAATCATGTCACAAACGTCATGGTTTTGCCAACAACCTGGTCCTGACCGATGAATCCAACCGGCTCTGCTATGCTTGCCATGCGGATCTGAAGGATAAGTACGCGACGGGAACAGTGCACTTCCCGGTCGGCAATCGTAATTGCTGGGAGTGCCACAACCCCCATGCGTCGGATAAGAAGGCGCTGCTTCGCACCGGTCCAGCCGGGGCGGATGACCCGAATTTTTGTCTCGCCTGTCACGGTAACGACCTGACGAAGCCCGGCACCGCAGCGCACAAGCATGCTCCTTATGAGAAGCTCGAGTGCACAACCTGTCACGACGCACACAACAGCGAACATCGTGGCTTGCTAAAAAGCGCCGCTACTGACCTTTGCCAGAGTTGCCACAAGCTTGAGAGCAAACAAATCGCGGCCGCGCATGAAGGAAAATACATCACTGGTTTGGCCTGTTCTGACTGCCATTCCGGACATTCCAATAATAAGCCCGGCCTTATGTCTGACCGGGCGCACGCGCCATTCGCGGAAGGATCCTGCGACGCATGCCACAGTCTCCCGGACGCGTCGGGCAAGATCACGTTTGACGCGGGCGTGACCGCCGGTAACACGTGCCAGAATTGTCACGCCGACCAGGCGGCAGGGCCGACCAAGGCCCACCCGCACGCGGCGGTTGAGGCGGAGAACTGTGACAACTGCCATTCCGCGCATTCATCTTCGCAGGATAAGCTGCTAAAGAAAACCGAAGCCGAGATATGCGGTGAGTGTCATACCGACCTCATCCATGATACGACTATCGTTGCGCATATGCCGGTGCTGCTGGGTGAGTGCTCATCGTGCCATGATGTGCACGGATCAGATAACCCGAAGCTGTCCAAGGCGACTGACAACAGCCTCTGTCTCGGCTGTCATACCGAGTTTGTCGCGGCGCGCGACTCGGCGACCACCGTTCATGCTGGAGCCGAAGATTGCAGCCAGTGCCACGCTCCGCACCAGGGGAAGACGAATCATCTGTTGAAGGATACACCGAACAAGCTTTGTAAGAGCTGCCACGATGTTGATTCTGCTGCGAGTTCATCAATGTCGCAACACGGCCCCTACATGGACCAGGATTGCGCCGCCTGTCATGAACCGCATCATACAAAAACAAAGCATTTGGTGCGCAAGGAAGGGACCGCTCTCTGTCTCAGTTGCCATGATGATGTAGCGCTGCGTTTGGCCATGCCGACAAAACATCCACCGGCACAGGACGGCTGTGAGGGGTGCCACACACCGCACTTCTCGAAAGAAAAGGCTCTGTTGACTGACAAGACAGGCCCCCTTTGCCTGAGTTGCCATTCGGCCGAGGATATCAACGCGAGCAAGGCGCATGTCCATACGCCGGTCGCAGATGGCGACTGCATGGGATGTCACAACGCGCACGGCTCAGTGAAGGCAGGTCTCATCGTCGGTCGATTGATGCCGATTGCAACGCACGGCGCGACGATCATGCGTCCTCCGGCGCTCGGCGACCGGATCGCTGACCTGTGCTATACCTGTCATGAATCTTTGGAGACGAAGTTCCGTGAAGGAACCATGCACTCGCCGGTCGTCGCGGGGGAATGCGACAAGTGTCACGTCTCCCACGGATCGGATCACCGCGGATTCATCGCCGACAAGCCGTCAGTGGTTTGCGGAAGCTGCCACACGCTGGATGCCGATCTAAAGACCAAACACAAAGGCTATGACCTGGCGGACGCCGACTGCGCCGACTGCCACAATCCACATAATTCGAAGCGCCCGAAACTGCTCCGGGAGAATGACCATCCACCATTCGCGGATGGAAGTTGCGAAGCCTGCCACTCACAGAAGCCGGATGGCACGGTTGAGTTGGTTGGGGATATGAACACAATGTGCGGGACCTGTCACGATATGGTGGCGACGGAATCCGCGAAGGCGGTGCCCCATGCGCCGTTTGTCGGCGGTCAGTGCAACGATTGCCATATGGTGCACTCGTCCGACTTTACGCATCTGCTGCGCGATGACGGGAACAAGCTTTGTCTGACCTGTCATACGGATATGCGCGACTTGCAGAAGTCACCGGTCCAGCATAAGCCGTTTGGCGAAGGAAAGTGCCTTGATTGCCACCGGCCACATGCTTCGGAGTTTGCGTCGTTGACGACCAAACCGGCCGCGACGTTCTGTATCAGTTGCCACAAGGACTTGAAAGAGAAGATGGACAAAGGGATCGTGCACGCTCCGGCTCGCACTGGTGATTGCGGATCCTGCCATGAGGCGCACGCCGGCGCCAACAAGGCACTTCTCACCAAGGACAAACAGGATCTCTGTGCCGGTTGTCATACTCCGACCAGTCCGGCTCTGGCCGCCGCTCACCATGGATTTGATATGGCGGAGGTTGACTGCCAGAATTGCCACGAGGCGCACGTCTCCCCTAAAGGGGCCAAAGCGCTCTTGCTGCCGAAAGCCCACGCGCCATTTGTAGGCCGGGACTGCAACCAGTGTCACCAGCCCACAGGCAAGCGTGAACTGACCATGCCAGGCAAACAGCTTTGCCTGAGCTGCCACAAGGATTTCCAGAAGGAAATGATGCGAGCGGTGGTACACGCACCGGTCGCCAGTGAGGATGGTTGCACCGGATGTCATGGACCGCATGTCGGCTATGGCAAATCACTGCAGACCAAAGACGGCGTGGAAACTTGCCTGACTTGCCATAATACCAATGAATTCACGGGCCAGTTCAAGCACGAAGTGGCGTTCCAGGATTGTGGCAACTGTCACCAGCCGCACTCGGCCAACTACAAAGGACTTTTGAGTACGCCCGACATTTTGGAACTCTGCATGAATTGCCATGATGACGTGAAGAAAACGCACTATCACCCCATGGGGAAAGAAGTGATCAATCCGCGGACGCAGCAGCCGCTCGATTGTCTTGGCTGTCACTCGGCGCACTCATCGAATCATAAGGCGATCCTGATCGCCGACAAGAACCGTAAGCTCTGCGTGAACTGTCATGATGTAAGCGAATCGTAACGATGCGACGTTTCTTTCGAAGAACGTATGTACTGACAGCAGTGCTTCTCAGTTTAGCCGGGACAGTGACTGTCCCGGCTCAGTCTTCCCCGCCGGTAATGGAGACATCCCTCACTGGAGCGGGGAGATATGCTTTCTCCAAGCTCTCTGCGCTCGCCGTCTCATCGGTTAGCGATCGTTTTGCGATCGCCGATGAGAATCTCAATCGTGTCTTTGTATTCCAGAGCGATGGTCGACTCGCGTTCATTATTGGCGAATCCGGGTGGCTCACCGCTCCGGTCGCGGTTTGCTTTGAAGGTGACGCTACTCTGCTGATAATCACAAGGAGCATGCTGGTACTTCGGGTGCATGAATCCATGCCTGATATATGTGATACGGTCTCCGACCTCACTGTTTCCGCCGCCAATAAGCTAAAGAGCATTTCGCATCTAACGATCGACAACCAGCGATACATTGTGCTCGATCAGGAAAACGGTCAGGTCGTCCAGCTTGATTCGGCCTGGTCTTTCAAGAAAATTCTGATAGGACACGGCCATGGCTCACGCGGCAAGGTCTGGGAACCGACCGATCTGGAACTTGACTTGAGCGGACGGTTGATCGTCTCCGATCGAGGCGACTACCCGGTGCAGGTATTTACGCCCTCCGGCTCTCCCCTCTTCGCGGCCGACTGGAGTACGCCTGACCGTCAGCGCACGTGGGAAGCCGCGGCCATTGCCGTCACTCGCCAGGAGATGATCTGGGCCGCGGATGTGACCAATCGACGGTGGAGAGTGTACGACCAGACCGGGACGCAGGTCGACGAGTTTGAGTTTCAGCCTGTTGGGCTAATGCCGATGGCTGCCTCCGTCACTGTCGACAACCGACTGATCGTTCTGGATGAACGCGGCACGGTCTCAATCTGGAGCATACTCAGGTAAGAGGGAATAATGGGAAGACGACTACTCATAGCGCTTTGTTCTCTTCTCTGCTCCACGAGTGGAGCGCTTGCAGGCAATTGGCACATCGCGGGATCTCTCAAGTGCGGCGATTGCCACCTGCAGCACGCAAGTTCGCAACTTGAGGCGCCGACCGGAGCGTTCAGCTATATGCTGAAAAAGAATACCGTGAACGAGCTCTGTCTATCGTGTCATGATGGCTCTGATCCGACCGCGCCGGATGTCTCGCAACCTATCACGATGTACAACGGCTCGATCTCCCTGGAAAGCGCCGCAGGACACTTCGGCCTTCTCGGCACAGACAACCCTTTCGGTCATACGCTTGGCCTTCCTACTCTCACGCCTCTACAGGGTGTTGGGACAACGGCGGAGCTCAACTGCGCAAGGTGCCATGCGGTTCACGGCAACGACAACTATCGTAACCTCAGTCACGACCCGGCGCTCACCGGCGCGTATCTTCAGGTGGCCGAAGATGTTGATGTAATGACCCTGCAGAAACCGGCGGTTCCACCAAGCGCAGGCGCGTCGGCGATTGCGTATGAGCGGGAGAACAGCGCTTACATCACGCCGCAATTGACCGCGTGGTGCGTCTCGTGTCACGATATGTTGAGCACCAACGCGGTTGGTACGCTCCCGGCGCATTTCTCCGGTCACCCGAGCAATGTGGCACTGAATGAGAACTCGTTCGAACCCCACGCGGACGCCTCGCATTGGGTAGGCGGGATCGGTGAAGGATTCACACCGGGGCTTGGTGACGGGATAAGCCGGGTTCCGTATCTGGCTCCTCAGGCAAATTCATATGTCACGGCAAAGATACCTCAGGCAACCAACCAGGTGGCCTGCGTAAGTTGCCATAAATCACACGGCTCGAACAATCAACACGGAATGCTGTGGCCCTATCTTGAGGGCGGCACCGGCTACATGGCAGGTTGTCAGCAGTGCCATAACAAGTGAGTGACCTTATGAATAGTACCAATATGCACAGTCGCTCGCTTCTTTCGATAGCTGTCGCGTTGACAGTCTTGGCGGCATCCGTGTGGGTAGTGGCGGGAACCTATCGTGAATCTCCCCATGGCTCTCTTCTCAACGGAGTACAGCGTTCGACCGAACTCCCCCGAGGAAGTTGTGTGCAGTGTCACTCGAATCATGATGGCGGCATGGCGAGACCGTTCGGGTTGTTCCAAGAGAATTCCAACGAGCTGTGCATGAGCCAGTCGGTGGGTGGATGTCACGCCGACCAGCCATCGGGTGCGACCACCGGCTATCCAGCGACTGAAGCGAACCGACTTCCGCTTGGCTCTACCGATCCGGGATACTTTGAGCACAATTCAGCAGGCATCCGTATTGCGGGGGTGAACAATCTGGTCAGATGGCCCGGACGAACGGTCTGGCAGAATCCGACCTTTTCCGCGCATTATTTCGACAGCGATATGCCGATCAAGGATGCCTTTGGCAACGGATCTTGCGACAATTGCCATGACGTGCATGGCGGGGTTGCGACGCGAGATATGCTCGACACGACCTATAATGGGATCGTCGGCTCGCAGATCGGCACACGGGCGGCCAATTTCGAACTCTGCATTGCCTGCCATTCGATGAATGGTCCGCTCGGCATGCGAGAATCGTCGAAGTACATCTCCGATTATTACGATCGCGCGATCAATCCGGGAGAACAGAGCGGACACGGCGTTTCATCGGGAAGTGGGTATGTTCCGACTGGAGCGCGTCTCCCCTGCGCGGATTGTCACAATCCGCATGGTTCACAGGGATATGCCAATGGTGGCGCGAACGGGTTCATGCTGAGCGATGAACGACCCGGCTGGTATGGCCTGACCGATATCAGGAATGATAACCTGCAAGTCCGTCGCTTCTGTTTCGGATGCCATGTATCGTCGGATGGACTGGGCGGAGGTACTGTCGAAGGGATGACGCTCGAACCGCTCCCCTCGAATCCGATGCCGCACGCGTACGACCATCCCAAACACTGTTATGACTGTCACGGGCGCGATTACAGCTCCCCGACTTCGCACAATGTCCATAACCCTTCGGAGGATGCCGGTTCCGGGTCCGAGATCGTACCACCGGCGGGGAAAATTGGGAGAGGCCGATTCTGATGAATCGT
>JAYRFH010000173.1:0-4442 GCA_041908405.1 Candidatus Zixiibacteriota bacterium | reverse complement strand
AGGAGGACAGGAGGAATCAGGCAGAGATTCGGCCGGCCCATCGTAAGTTCAACCACCCCAACTCGTTTCCATGTTCTAAGTGCAACCTTCCTGTGCACCGGGCCAGTGTCGTGAGACTCCCAGACGGCCCTGTTTTCGTCGCGATTGACCACATCCTGAGCAGTGATTCGACTCAGGACCCTTCCGGGTCAATCAACTTATTGCAGGACAGACCGTTATGGTAGGCGGTCAGTTCCTGATATTAGCTCTCCTCCCTGTCGGTGGATTGAACAGAAAACTCCCTCGACATGGGCGACGGCCAACACTTTTGACATCGGCAAAGAATGGATTCTCCATCACATATCAACAATAATTTTCCCACTCCTGGAAATAACTTCCAAAAAAGAGAAAGGACTCCGTGATAGCGGAGTCCTTTGGATATACAGAGAGGGAAATTGGTCACGCGAATCATTTCGGAAGACGGGCTTTCATCTCAGTGTACTTTTTCTGATTGACCGTGAGTCCGGTACCTCCACCGATCTGGACGATCTCGGCGCGCGCGTTGGCGATACGCTCCTGCGTTTCAGGATGAGAGCTGACCATCGATTCAAACACCCCTCCGCCACCGCCGCCCGCAGCGGCCAGTTTCTCGAACATCGTGATCGCGGCGTTCGGGTCATAGCCGGCGGCTTTCATATAGATGATGCCGTAGCGATCGGCCTCGCGTTCAGCATCGCGAGAGTATCCGGCCATGAGCAGGCCCATGCCGATATTGATGGCGGCATTCATCAGTTCGCTGCCGCCCTCGCCCGCGATCAACTGCAGGGCCATCGCGGCGCCCATCGCGGTCTGCACGCGTTTCACGCCATGCCTCGCCACGACATGGGAGATCTCATGCGCCATCACCGCGGCCATCTCACCCTCGTTGGCCATCGATTTGAGCAGGCCGGTATAGAAGTAAACGTAGCCGCCGGGAGTGGCGAAGGCGTTCATTTCATCGGATTCGATAACCGTGAAGTGATACTCAATATCGCGGCGGTCGCAGACCTTGACGATCTTCTGGCCGACATCATTGAGGTAGCGTTGCCAGACATCATCGGGGAGACGTTTTTCGGACTTGGCGATCTCCTCGGACATGCCGAGTCCGATCTGGAGTTCCTGGTCGGTGGACATCAGGATCAGCGACTTCTTCCCTCCCGGCCCGGTCGTCACGCAGGCGACCAAGAGAAGCAATACGGCAATACAAAGAGTGGTCAGGTGTTTCATAGGGTCCTCACAGTTTCGCTTTGTCGGCGATATCAGAAATGATGGGGAGGCGAATACGTTTCCCTTGCAGGGCGAAGTAGATCCCGGTAGCGGCAAGCGCGCCCGCGCCGACGAGGATCGCTTTGAAGACGAATTTCGCCAGATCATCGATCAGCAGCACGACCGCGACTATCTCTATCAGGAAGAGCACTATCCCCTGACGGGCATGAAAGCGGGCCTCTTCGTTTTCGCGCCAATTGATATTAACGAGCGGAATGAAGCAGAGGAACGGAATGTAGGACATGATGGCGGCCAGACGTCCTTCATCGGATCGCAGATCTTCACCATCCGCGGAATCCGGTGCTGCTTTTGGCGGAGTCAGCTCGACATCCGGCGGCAGATCGGTGGACGGTTCGGTCTGGTCGCGGAAGAATGAATCATTCATAGTGCCTCCATCTCCCCCGTTCATCACTTCGCTCAGATGGGCCAGAAAAGTTCTTTCGACTTTTCCGGGATCTCGATACGGAGCGGTTCGTCACCGGTTGGCGCCTCGATCCGTTCGTCCCCCTGATAAAGGTAGACGACGAGACCGAGAGTGCCGGCGCCCTGTGGCCAGATAAGTGAGCGGTTGATGGCCACTTCAAGCACCTCATCGAGGGCGTAGACAAAGCTACCGGCACGTTCCGCGCGGAACTGCCCTTTCTCACTGGTCAACTCCAGGGTCAGATGCTCCGGAGTGTGCAGTTCGAGCAGAAAACGCGGATGCTCCAGTAAGTCTATGCCCATTCGATTATGGAAGTCAAGGCGAATGTAGACCCGGGCGTGATCATAACCAAAGTGCAGGGAGCTGATATAACGGGCGGTCTGATGCATGGAGCCGCCGGCTTTGAGGCAATCGTAGAGTCCGGCGCCGGCCCATTCGTAGAAGTCGGTGACGCGGCCATCGATCTGCGGAGTGATAATATTCTCGGGCAGCAGCAGCGGCGAGGTCGCGATGCCGCGAATGATCGGCTGGGTCAGCGCGCGCGGAACCTCGAGTTGCAGATACTCGTAAACCGCGGCGAGGTGACGGCGGAAGGTCCGGTCGAATTGTTCGCGGAACTCGGAGCGGTGATCATCGCCGTACCACCAGCACCAGTCGGAGCCTTCGGCGATGTAGATCTGCTGCCAGGCAGCGGCAAGTCGCGCGGGGTCGTACTGCGGATTGGCGCGCTCAAATTTGGCCAGCGTATCGCGAGTCTGCGACAGCAGATCCCAGGCGCGGTTGTCTTCGTCGTGGCCGATCCAGATGCGGAAATTGTGATTTATCCATGAACCGGCGAAGATAGAACGCAGCGGCTTGGCAGGGATCGATCCAGCGGCCTCGGTCATGGTGACAGTTTCGATATAGGGATCATCGCGCATCGCGGCGTAAAACTGACTGAGGAAATCGTAGCCATCGTTCGGGAAGTACTCCCAGGCGTTCTCGCCATCGAGGATGACCGGAACAACGGTTTCGTTCAGACGGTGGTGGTTTGCCTTACGGATCGCGTGGAGATGGGAGACAAAATCCTGCACCGCCTTTTCGGCTGACCAGCTTGAATAGACGAAACCGATGCGGTCGGAGAGGCCATGGTCGCGGAAAAACATCTTGAGACCGGGGCCGAACTCGTGGACCGCGTGAATCGGGCTATGGGCACGATCCTGATGCGATTTGAGGAGCGAGTGATAGAGTACTTCCTCATCGGTGGCGGCCCAACTGATGCCGTGCTTCATGATCAATTGCAGGGCGGCTTCAGAGACAGAGCCTTCGGAGGGCCACATCCCGTGCATTTTGCGGTCGAAGAGTTTTTCATAGAGTTCCGCGGACATCCGAATTTGCGTGTCGGCATCTTCGGGATGCTGGAAACGTCGCTCCGGGAGTTTGATGCCGGGCATTGATTCTATGGCGACATCGGTATCACAAAGAAGCGGCAGGATCGGGTGATAGTATGGAGTGAAAGAGATATCGATCTGGCCGGCGTCGAGAAGCTGCTTATAGGTCGGCAGAATCTTTCCCATGAGGGTTATCTGCCATTGGAGGAAATCGTTTTTCTCGTCTTCGGTGAACTGCTTCGCTTTGGCGAGGAGAGCCTTAATGGGCGAATCGTTGCGGAACATCGGGTCGACCCAGGCGAGATTCGACCAGACCTGGAGGTCACGGATCTCGGCGGATGAAAAGACTGACGCAAGCACGCCTTTGTTGCCATCCCCCTGCTTCGCCTTGTTATACAGCTCCCAATAGCGCGGGAACGGCTTGATCATCGTGGCGGGATTGGCGCCAAAGAATGATTCGAGGATCTCGATCTTGAGTTGCGGCGGAAGATCCTCGGCGCGCATGCGGGAGAGTTCCAGGTGGCGGTCGGTGGCGCCATGGAGGTACATCTGGAGCTGGTCAATGAGCGATGGGACGAGATTAAAGGTGACTTTGACCTGCTCAAAGGAGCCGGCCAACAGCGGCATATCGAGATAATCTTTAAGGGCGTGAAGGCGAACCCACGGCATGGAGAGCCGATTGGAATTGGGTTCGCGATAATTGGGCTGATGCATGTGCCATAGGATGGCGACCTTGAGAGGCTGGTCTTTCCGTATGGTCGACATTATGACACGCTGGCGGTTGGATCCTTTTCTGCGTGATAGCGAAGAGCGCGGGTCTCGAGCGAGGTGCCCGGCCACTCGGCTCTGATGCGATCGAGATAGGTCTGCGCCTTGGCTTTGTCACCGGCGAGCAGGTAGCAGCGCATCGCGCCGAAGAGATATTCCGCGGCGGACGGGCCGGTCTTGAACGCGTCAGCGGCTTCGACGAATTTCCCGGCGGCCTGATCAAACTGGCCCTGGTTTTCGTACGACGTGGCGATGCCGCCAAGCGCCGAAGCTTTGAAGAACGGATCATTGCCGTAGGCGGTGAGAAACTGCTCCCAGTAGCGGATCGCTTCGGGATAGTTCTTGGAGTCGAAGTTGACCTTGCCGAGGAGGAACTTAGCCTGACGGGCAGTCGCGCCGCCGGCTTCATCAGCTATCTGGGTCAAGGACATGATGGCGACCTGGGTATTACCGCTGCGGTAATCCATCTGGGCGGTAGCCAGTTTTTCGGCGACCTCGATATTGGCCGACGACCGGTTGCTGAAATAATAAACGATCGCGGCCACTACCAGAATAACGGCGGCGACGCCGATAGCGGCATACTGCCAGTTCTCCGT
>JAYRFH010000172.1:0-4992 GCA_041908405.1 Candidatus Zixiibacteriota bacterium | reverse complement strand
GTCGCCCCGATGGTCCGTTCGCTCATCTCCCACAATGTCGACCCGTCCCGTTACGCCGACTCCATCACCGACCGCATAGTGCGCAAGGAGGTCACCGTCAACGGGACCCGTGAAAAAGCCTGGCAGCTCTGGTCGACCACCGATGGTCTGCGTTCATGGTTCACTCCCAATTCGACTATCGAACTCAAGGTCGGCGGCAAATTTGAGATTCTCTTTTCGATGGAGGCACCGGAGGGAATGGGTGGCTCTGAAGGATGCCGCGTCCTCAGCTTCCTTCCGAACGAGATGCTCTCCTTTGAATGGAACGCCCCGCCTACTCTCGGTGAGATGCGGAATCTCCACCACTTTGTGGTCGTGCAATTTGATCAGGTAACGACGGATTCAGTTCGTGTCCGCCTTTCTGAGTATGGCTTTGGAGCGGGGGAGGGATGGGATCAGGTTTACCAGTATTTCGATCGCGCCTGGGGGATGGTGATGGGCGAGTTTGAGAAGCGGATGCTGAAGGACTGAGAAATGCTCAGTATACGAAGAAGGCGGGCCGTGCCCGCCTTCTTTATTTCTCCAGTCAAAATCAGATCGATGGGTCGCGGCCTTCCCAACTCATGAAATTCCGGTAATTTGCCGAATCCATGAATCCGCCCGGGTCAGCCATGAAAGACAGGATATTATCCACCAGATAGACGTGCGTCTTTTCTTCGTCCGCAATCTGCGTCAGTAGATGTTTGCGCGTCGGGTCTGCTTCACGAGCCGCTTCCTCACGATACGCTTTCTCCGCCCGCTCTTCGATCTTGAGCGCCTCTGTCCAGATCGCTCGAGCTTCTGCGCCGAATGAGTTCTGTTTCCCTTGTTCGGCCAGTTGCTGAAAGAGATTCTTGGTGTTCAGAAGGGGAGAGGTTGTCGCGTCCATCTGCGCTTTCGCTTCGGCCGTGTGCCCCTCTTTCATCCGCTTGAAGAACTGAAAGTGCTTCAATTCTTCTTCTGCCAGTTGCAGCAGTATCTTTTTCAACTCAGGAACCGCGGTCTGGGCGGCGCTTTTCTCATAGAACGCCTTCCCATCCAGTTCCATCTTCATCGCGTATTCAAGTATATCCATGGTCGCTCCCGGTTCTGTGATCAGTATATCCGTTCGATCTTTCCCTCGACCTGCATGGTCGATGGATGGAATTCATGACGGACACGCCCGAATGTGAAGCCAAGCTGCTCGTACAGGTTGACCTGTTCAAGGTCAACATGCCGTTGCTTGATCGCGTCCTTTATCTGCATGTAATGAATTGTACCGTTGAAATATCCCGACACTGTTACGCCGCCCTGTCCTGACAGCAACAGCATCACCGCGCATGCCCCGGCCTCCATTCCGAAATTGGCATCATACGCCGTCGAAATGCCAGAGCGCACCAAGTGACTCGGCGTGATTACGCGGACCTCGGGAATGGCATTCATCTCCTCAACGAACATCCCCTGGCTTTCCATAAACTGCTTGATCTCAGGATCTGTGGACAAGCGTTTCGTTATCTCCTGCGACACGAATTTCCCGGCCCCGGCCAGTTTCTTGTGTCCAAACGAATCCACTCCGGCTCCGTCATCATACATCTCGCGCCCCGAGGCATCCTTTAGTCCTTCTGCCACCACGACCATGTAGGTTCCGGCCTTGATATCGGACTCGATAATTCGCTTGGTGTAAACCTTCTTGCAATGACGGTACAATTCTTCGAAATCCACTGGGATCTCTGGAATGAGAATAGCGTCGGCTTCGCCGGCGATCCCTCCGCGAAACGCCGTATGCCCGGCGTAGCGCCCGAACACTTCTATGATCATGATCCGGTTGTGTGAACGACCAGTTGTCTTGAGATCGCGAATGAACTCAGCGATGCGGTTGATGGTCGAATCGCCGCCGACCGAGTAGGGGACAAGGTCGAGATCCATCGTCTTTGGCGCGTGCACGACCGGGATTCCCTGATGATGCAGATCCAGCACCACGGAACCGGTATCATCGCCGCCCGATATCACCAATCCGCCGATATTGAATTTCGCCAACCCGGCCTTGATGCGATCCCATTTCTGCGGGTCCTTGATCCTCCCGATCTTGACCCGCGAGTGTCCTGCCTCAGAACCGGCGAGACTGATCGAGAAGGAATCGAGTCGCGACGGTGTCAGTTCAACCAACGATTCCATATTGACCAGATTGTATAGCCCGGCGTACCCGTTTGGGATCGCCACAGCGCTGACCCCTTTCCGGCTGGCCATTTGCGCGGCCCCTTTGACCACCGCGTTCAGCCCCCCGCAATCTCCACCACTGGTTATCACTCCGATACGAGATATAGTAGACATAGTCTGCTCCAACTTGTGCGGGCGCCTGGCCGAACCTTGTGTTGCGGAAAAAGCCCCGCCTGTCGGGGATGAAAGGGAACCCCCAGTTCACCAGCCCGTTCGCCAAACATAATGGCCGGGGAGAAGTAAGTCAACTTCTCACCGGCCATCAGACATCTCGGATTGGTGAACAGAACTATCTGTCTACACGTTCACTATCGAGTACCTTGCTCAGATCAAACTCGATTGCCGGAAGCGGATTCCCCAGCTTATCGTTGATACGCGATTCATAGGTCATGCGGTTAGGCAGCGAGGTTACCATTGTGCCGGTCTCGCGCGTACCGTCATCCCATTCCCACACCCAGTTCCAGACGCCATTCTTAACTGTGGCGATGCCGACTTGTCCACTCCCCGCGTTATCTACCAGATAGGCCCGATACTCACCAGACTCGGAGCCGGGCCGCACATAGACATATGCATGGTACACGATCTCAGCATTGGTCGAATCGCGATACCCGATCATCTCCATCTTGAGCCATTGACCGTTCAGATCCATGCTCATATTTATGACACAGCTCATCAGTCGGCCAAGTACCGAGATATCACCGATCCAGCGTCCCAGCATCCCCTCAAACTGAGCATCGATCAGGGAACCACTCTGCGGCGTTCCCTGCGGCACCGCATCCTCGGCCACCAATGGCGGTGCCCAGATCAGCATCCCAATGAGGACCACTATCACCGATGTGATCGCCGTCAGGACCACGATCAAGCTTTTATCTCGTGCCTGGGTCACTCATGACCTCCCTAAGCAAAACGGTACCAACAAACCGCTGGTATTCGCGGTGTTCTCTATCTTTGTATATCGGGCAATAAAGGCCATGTTAGAAGTCCCAAATTGTTGAAGCAACATAAAATTCCGTCTACTGATTGCGCGAACGTAATCGTTGAGTTGGACATCAAAGCGCAAGAAATCTCAAAGACCTATGTCCGCCAATATGAAAGAGCATGATCGCCACTCTTCGTCCGTCCAAAACTGGTTATTTAGACCCCCAAACCGGTCTTACATCTACGAGCCGAGAAGCTTTGGCATGGAAAGTCAAAATGGCTTGAAAATGACTATATTCTACCCAGCAGTATGCGCATATCGAGTCTCATGCGGCCATGACCGAAACTACCCAAAACACAACGTAATGTATTGATAGGTTGTCAGTTACTGACACGGAACCTCTCGGCGTCTTCGTTGTTCTGTAAAGCTTACGGTAGAGCGCTTTGTGAAAAAAAGCCCAAAGTTAACGAATTTTGTTGCATTTTGGCGATTCGAGTCTATTTTATCGCCGAGCCTCAGCGTATAAGGCAAGGAGACTGCGCATAGATGTGGTGGAAATGGTTGCTATTTTTAGGGATGTCCGTGATGATCGTGTCTAGTTTTGTCACGCCGGCACCCCAGCAAATAATCGGCGAATCCAGCCGTATCTTCTATTACCATATCCCCCAGGCATGGATCTGCGTCATCGCTTTTGCCGTAGCTATGGTGTATTCGATAAAATATCTGCGTTCGAAGGACATTGTCGACGATGACAAGGCCTCCTCCGCCGCGGCCCTCGGGCTCGTCTTCTGCATTCTGGCTACGCTCTCCGGTTCGATCTTCGCCAAGGTAACGTGGGGATCGTTCTGGAACTGGGATCCGCGCGAAACTTCTATTTTTATCCTGCTGCTGATTTACGGAGCCTACTTTGCGCTCCGGGGTGCGGTGGAGGTAGAAGAGAAGCGCGCCAGCCTTGCCGCGGTCTATGCGATCTTTGCCTTTGTCACCGTACCGTTCCTGATCTTTGTCGTTCCGCGAGTTACGCCTTCACTTCATCCGGCGGACTCTGTGGTCGATGAAAATATGAAGTTCACTATGGGGCCGGTTGTCCGAACCATCTTCTTTTCGGCGCTCGCTCTCTTTACCGTGCTGTTTGTCTGGATGCTCGGGCTGGCCAATCGCGTACAACGATTGGCGCGCGCGCACCAGGAAAGGGACTAACGAATGGATGGCAACTATGTGGCTCTGGGAGTGACTCTGGCGGTCTGGGTGGGACTGTTTGTGTTCATCTTCCGTCTTGATAAAAAAGTCAAAAAACTTGAGGAGAATAAGCGATGAAGGCGAAGTACATTATCGGCGCTGTGATCATTGTGGTGTTTCTCGCCTGGGGTGCGTCAGCCTTCCTGAAGACTACGATCCAATATGTGCCGCTCACCGAAGCCGCGCATAGCACCCGCACCGTTCAGGTGATGGGAAAGATCGACTTCGCGAAAGTAAACTACAACACCGGCCAGAACCGCCTTGAATTCGCGGTCTACGATGCTGAAGCCAAGGATACTCTGGCCGCTGAACGTATGCCGGTCTACTACTACGGCGTGGTGCCGGGTAACTTCGAACAGGCCACCTCTGTCGTGTTGAAAGGAAAACAAACCGAAGGCGTCTTCGTGGCTGAACAGATGCTGGTGAAATGTCCGTCCAAATATCAGGGGGAAGGCGGCTCAGAGTACCAGGATATGAAAAAGCATGACGAGGCAGTCGGAAGTACTGGTGCGTAATTATGACTGCTCATATTCCCGGACAACTCGCGATACTTTTTGCCCTGGCCTGCAACATTGTGGCAGGCCTTGCGTTTTTTATGGTCGCCCGCGGCCAGCGCTCTG
>JAYRFH010000171.1:0-3475 GCA_041908405.1 Candidatus Zixiibacteriota bacterium | reverse complement strand
GGTGATGATATTCTTTCCGACGATATTACTCGCCTCTTCGATCGTGATCTGCTGGGAGCGCTGAATCTCATTGAGCCAGGAATGATCTATGGTCAGCGGGATAAGTTTTCTCTCGTCCAGACGATAGGCGCGACTGTCGCCAACATGGGCTACCGTCATATGGTCGGATTCAAAGGCCAGCGCGACGATGGTGGTCCCCATTCCGGCCAGAGATGAGTCTGAAGCTGCCTTGCGATAAATCGCCCGATTGGCGAGACGGATGGAGCGAAGCAACAGCCCGCCATTGGCCGGGACCGGAGCTTCGAAATTCAGGACCGGATCGTTGAGAAGCTGGTCAGAGAACTGGTTAAATGACCGGTGCATGATCTCCCCGGCCAGAAACGAGGCTACCTCGCCGGCTTGTGCTCCACCCATGCCATCACAGATCGCGTAGACGTTGTTCCGGTGGTCCAGATGGAGATGGTCCTCATTCCCCGGTCGAACCAATCCCTTGTCAGACTTCCCTGCAACCTTCAGGCGTAATGGCACATCAATTCCTTGATAGAGGAGTTATTACCGCAGTTTCCATAATATCGGCGTTTTGACAGTCGGGCAATAGTTTTTCTTCACCTTGATGGACCGTCATTCCGGACAAAAAAAAGCCCCGAACTGATTCGGGGCTTTTGAATCATATCATCTCAACTATTTGAGCAACAGCATCTTTTTGGTCTGCTGGGCATAGTCGGTCACCAGACGATAGAAATAGACACCGCTCGCCAGCGAGGAAGCATCGTACTCGATCGCATGGTCTCCCGCTGATTGGATTCCCAGATCGCGGCTATCGACGGTCCGTCCAAGAAGGTCGAATATCTCCAGGCGGACATCACTCGACCGCGGCAACGCAAACGAAATTGTTGTTGTCGGGTTGAACGGGTTCGGATAGTTCTGGTTCAGCGTAAAGCCGTTCGGCAATCTGCCGCCGCCATCAGGAACATCGGTGATCGACAAGTACAGATTGACGCCGCTCGAATAGGTCACAGTCGTGTCTACGCCCGAATTTACGGTGAACGTAATGACGTCGACGGTGTCACCGGACGAAGTAAAGAACGGTGTCCGCACATCGAAATCGACGGCCACGGAGTCACCGGGGGCAGCATAGACGAAGGAATCAAGGGCGATCGAATGGAAGCTGGTATCGCTGTGATTCGTCGCGATATGATAAAAATCTTCGCCCGTGCCGTCATTGCGAACCATCACGGTGAATCGGATCACGCGATTGAAGGTCGCCACCGTATCGGTCGGGGAATCAATCACGGTCATCGCGACGGATGCCGACGAAGCGGATAGTTGAACTCGGGAAGGTAATGCCTGGAAATGCCAGTGGGCATCCCCTGCAAGCAACAGAGCTGGACGAGCGTTGATGGTGAAACGAATACTATCGCCCTCAACTGGTCCTTCGTCCAGAGCTGGAGTATCCGGCTGGTCTCCGTACACGTTCATGAATCCAAAAAAACCGGGCGCAGCAGAGGGATTAACACCAAAGGTGTCCACGCCACACAGCACACCGTCCGGATCGTATGCTCGAATGATGGAGCCTACTGGTACAGCGACTCCATTGTACAGGCTGGTCGAATCATAGAAATTCGCCACCCGATTACTCGGGTACGGCTGAGCCGAGGCCAGCGCAGCCAACAGGGAGAACGCAAGAATGACAGTCAGAGATACGGTAATACGTCTTTTCACTTCTTCACCGCCAGTTAGTGTCCGGCCGGCCTAAGCCAGCCGGCCGGAACGTCTTCTGCGACAATGCTTACTTCAAAAGCATCATCTTCTTGGTATCGGTATACTTATCGGCAGTCAGGCGGTAGAAGTATACTCCCGAAGCAACAGCTTCGCCAGTCTCATTCTTACCGTCCCAAACGACCTGATGGTCACCAGCTTCGACAGTCCCGCTGAACGGTACCGCCACCAGCTTACCAAGAACGTTGTAGATCTCGAGCTTGGCCGTTCCCTTGGTCGGGAGGCTGAACGAGATGGTCGTGCTCGGGTTGAACGGGTTCGGGTAGTTCTGCGCCAGCGCGAATCCGCCCGGCAGAGTTCCGCCCGCAGCCGTTGTCAGGCGAGCCAGTTCGATCCGGTCACCGGTCGAGGTCCAGGTGATCGTCTCGTTCACCGCCACGCCATCAACGCGCAGAGTAAACTTGTCACCCGGCTTCAGACCTGTCACCACTTCATTCAGACCGGCGTCGGAATAGACCGGCATAAAGCCGAACTGTCCATCGCGCTGCATTCTGAACGAACCGATCCGGGTACCCGAATTCGTGTAAGCTTCGATCGAAGATCCGGCCTTCACGGCGCGGCCATCCACCGTCAGATCACGCGAATAAAGGTTCACCCAGGCGATCGTGGTATTTACATCGGTGGCTGCCGCAACACGGGCCGCCGCTGCATAAGAAGTCTCAGTTGCGGTCGTCAGGACCGGCGTCTCGCCACCTGGATAGATCAACAGGTCATCCGTCGAAAGCTTCATCCAGTAACCGTGGCAGCTCATCATCTCTTCGAGAGTATTGAAGCTGCTCTGGCCCGGCTGATAGACCTGAATACCGTTGTCGTATCCGTAGGCGATCATCAGATGATCAGAGACGGAAGTCAACGCATCAAGCGGAGTCAAAGTCGTCTCAGGCAGGTAGGAAACGAGGTTCCAGCCACGGTAGACCGGGATCGGCGTGTTCGCCGGCACCACGGAACCAGCCAGTCTCAATTCCGGCGAGCAGCCAGCCTTGACTTTGATCCAGTATCCGGAGAGATGGTCGGTCTGCCAGAGAGTCGAGAACTGCTCGAGTTCCGGATCGTAGGTCAAACCGCCGCCTTCGAATCCGAGGACGACATCAACGCATTCCATGATCTCACCAAGGACCGCCCCGATGGAATCTTCAGGCGTATCGACATTCCAGGAGACCAGATTCCAGCCTTCCATGAGCTGGCAAACTTTGCCACCGCGCATGGAGCCGTTCACGCAGACTTCAACCTGCGCGTAGTCGGCAGGATACATCACCTCGGAAGGCGAGGTTTCGGCGATCATACCGTTCACGTAGAACCAAAGCATGTCACCAGTGGAGGCGCCTTCGTCATCCACCGAACCGGCGGAATCACGATAGACCGGCATAAAGCGAACGACACCCGTCTCGGTGACGATCTGGCGACCGGCCAGTGTCCCCTGAGCATCTTTCACTTCAACCACCGTTCCGAGAGGAAGCGGAATGGAATCATCGAGAGTGGCAAAGCCACAGTAGTAATCAACCCAGCGGTCGCTCGGGTTCAGGTCGGCCAGGCGGCGCAGCTTGATCGTGCCGCACTGCGTACCGGTCTGATCGAGCATCCAGCCAGGATAGAACCCGTCGGCGTACGCATAGACATCGTACGGCATCGGGTGCGGGCCGCCAAAGAAGAATGCACCGTTCTCATTGGTGGTGGTCGTCGCGGTGATCTCGCCGTC
>JAYRFH010000170.1:0-10989 GCA_041908405.1 Candidatus Zixiibacteriota bacterium | reverse complement strand
CGAAACGAATAGGAGGTAATATGTTTCGCAAACTGGCTTTCCTTGTCCTTCTCGTTGTCGTCTTCTGTTTTATGTTCGGCTTTTCCATAGCCGTACAGGCAGAAGATCCTAATCAAGAGTTGCCGAGTTGTTGTCAGGAAGGGCTAAACTACGGCGAATGGGTCAGTCACTACGTATCCTGGCCGAAACCGGGCTACGTGTACTGGTGTGATTGCAACTCTTTCCTTAACGAAGCCTGCCCGAAGGCCTGCATAGACTAGGTAGAGTTGCTCGTGTACCGGTTGGGGACCTGCTCACTTTTCTGAGCAGGTTCCATTGGTCACATCCCCTACCCCTTCATCGCCGCGGGGGGCTGAGGAGTCGGCGCTTTAATTGATGTCGGCGTGCCGTTTGACGGCCTGATCCCCTCCACAAATGCCGCCAGCGATGAAATGATCCCGCTCGCCTCGTACGGCATGAAGATCTTGTTCGCGCTTCCTTCAGCCAGTTTTGGCAACATCTCCAGATATTTCAGCGTGATCAGTTCCGCATCCGGCTTGGCGTCGTGGATCGAGTTAAAGACGGTCGTGATCGCCTGTCCCTCACCCTCGGCCACCGTCACCTGCCGATATTTTTCGGCGTCGGCGCGGAGTTTCACCGACTGCGCGTACCCCTCGGCATCGAGCACCTGCGCCAGCTTCTTACCCTCGGCGCGGGTGATATCTGACTGCCGCGACGCTTCAGCATCGAGAATCGTGGCGCGCTTGTCGCGCTCTGCCTTCATCTGACGGCTCATCGCCTCGGTGATATCCATCGGCGGGTCGATACGCTGGAGTTCGATACGGTTGACCTTGACGCCCCATTTGTCAGTGGAGGTATCCATCACATCGCGCAACTGCAGGTTGATCTTGTCGCGCGACGAGAGGCAGGCATCGAGGTCGGTCTCGCCGATCACGTTACGGAGGTTGGTCTGCGCCAGCTTGGTCGCGGCGATGATATAGTTGCTGATCTCGTAGCGCGAGCGGGCCGGGTCGGTCACCTGCGCGTAGATGATGGCATCCACCTCGACATTGACGTTATCCTTGGTGATCACCAACTGCGGCGGGACCTCGATAACCACTTCGCGCATGTCGACCTTCAGCACGGTATCCATGAACGGGACGACCAGGTTGAGGCCGGGTCCAAGGGTGCGCTGGTATCTGCCGAGACGCTCCACCAGTCCGCGTTCAAACGGGCGGATGATCCGGATCGACATCAATACCATGATGAAGACCAGGACGACGGTGACGAGCAGGAAAATGACAACCGGGTTAACGGTATTCATGGATATGTCCTTTCGTGACTTTCTCTATTCAGACAGCCCGCTGAACCCTGACACGGGTCCCGGTGACTGCGATGATCCGGACTTTCGCGTTTTCTTCGATCGCCTCATCCGACTGTGCCTGCCAGACCTCCCCTTCGAAACGGACCTTGCCGCCGTTGTCGGGGTCGATCGCGGCGGTGACGAGCGCAGTTTTGCCGATCATGGCATCGACGTTGGAGTCATCCGACGGCTTGATCAGCTTTTTGGCCGCTTTGCGGCTTAACGGCAGCAGCACGATCGTGGCGATGATGAAAATACCGATCTGCCAGTAGTACTCGGTCGGGTTAAGCTGGGCATAGACCCCGGCCGCGGCTGCGGCTATGGCGAATGAAACGAATATGAGTGTCGGGGTAAGCAGTTCGACGATCAGAAAAATGACTGCCGCCGCCATCCATATCCAAAACATGGTTTCCACAGAGACTCCTTTCAGAGAGAACGATGGTGGTAACCCACCACAGCCTATTACTTGGTGACAGGCTGAATATTCAGAGATTCTTTGTGAATTAAATCACCGGCGGAAATGGTTGAAAATCAACTAAAACCGAGGGGCAGCAGGGCGACCCAAATCCGCTTGACAGGTCGGCCGAATCTGGACTTATTGGCGACACAATGCACGACCCGCACCAGAAATTCTTCGACAAACTCGCCGCCGAGTGGGATCTCATGTTCACCGCGGAGGACCTGGAACGTCTCTCCCACGTGGTCGCTGGACTCCCGGCCAAACCGGGGATGGAGATACTGGATCTCGGCTGTGGTACTGGGATACTCTTCGACCTGTTGCGCCGTCGTGTGACTGACAAGGGCTCGGTCACCGGGGTTGATTTTTCAATTGAGATGGCCGAGAAGGCGCACCGCAATTTCCCGTTCGCCAATATCAATGTGGTCGATGCCGATGTGTCGAGTCTGCCGTTCAAAGAGTCGGTTTTTGATATGGGCGTTTCATTTTCCGCGTTCGCGCATTTTGTCGACAAGCAGAAAGCGCTTCTCGAAGCGCACCGGGTGCTGAAACCGGGCGCGAAGCTCTATATCATCCATCTCCAGTCATCCAAGGAGCTTGCGGCGATACACCACCGGATCGGTGGTGTGGTGGATCAGGACGTTCTCCCGGCCGCCGACAAACTGCGCCAGATGTTCCAGCAAAGCCATTTCGGCGATATCCAGATAGATGACCACCCCAGTCTCTATGTCGCCTCCGCGACCAATGGGAAGTGACCTCTCCGGCAGTTCGCGTCTCTCCGCGCCACGTTTTATTGCATTCTCCGCGTTGTTTCTCGCTCTGGCCGTAGTACTCCCGGTTGGTTTTCACGCGCTCGGGATCGGCGGACGGGTATTTTTGCCGATGCACTTCCCGGTGCTGTTGGCCGGGTTCATTGCCGGACCGATCGCGGGGCTGGTGGTTGGTTTGCTTGCTCCCACGCTCTCTTTCCTTCTGACCGGAATGCCACCGACCTACGCGGTCCCGCTAATGTCGCTGGAACTTCCGTTGTATGGACTGGTCGCTGGAATTACCTACCGTCACTGGCGGTTCAATATCTATGTAGCGCTCATCTTGGCAATGGTGGCCGGACGGCTGATGTTTGCGCTTGGATTGCTTCTGTTGGGGAGATTCATGGAGCTCCCCTATACCGCTGCGCAGTTCTTTTCGGCCGGCGGGGCGGTTGTGACCGGGTTGCCGGGGGTACTCGCGCAACTTGTCATTGTCCCGCTCCTGGTGGTCGCGCTCAAGCGAACCCGATTCGGCGCCGATCTTCGCTGAAGACTTGGAAGTTTTCACTCCACAGGCTATCTTTCTCGCATGCGGAAATTGTCGACCTACACGCGCCTTGTTATTCTCACCTTCTTGCTCGCGCCCTGTCAGTCCTCAGTGACAGAAGCGGGGATCGGGTTCCGCTTTGAGCGGGCGTTTGATATCCCCGCGCTCAGCAAATCACCAAGCGTAGCGAAGTTTGTGCGAACGGCCTCTGGTGGTGAGCCGCTGTTTCTGGCGACCGATGGCGATGCTGTGCTGCTCGCGTCATCCTCGACGGACGAAGTGCTTTTCTGCAGAAAAGTGACACAGGCGGGAGAAACCTGCGGTGAGATCGAAATGGCGGATATCACGCGCGACTCTATTCCTGATTTGATCCTGGGGCTTCGCTCCAAACGCGGGTACCGCGTGCTGATGCTGGATGGCCGGTCGAACTATCGCGACTCGCAGTCTGTCAGCCTGCGCCTGGCGAGTTCTGGGGCGTGCGAACCGAACAGCTATTTCACTCTGACTGATCTCAATGGTGACAAACGCGCCGAATTGCTTATCTCCGCGGATACCGGCACAAACGATGGCCGTCTCACTGGTTTCACAACGCTCTACAGTTCATTTCCGAAGTCGATTCAATGGACATTGAATCGCTCAGTGAGGCGTGCGCAACTAATGACGTTGGTAGACAAAAGTCGAATTCTCTACGCGGAACCATCCTCGTGCGAGAGCCTCCCTTTCGCTAACACCAGAAGATACAATTCCGCGGCGCAGGCATTTTCGATAGATTCATCCGGCAAAGTCGGGCCATTCGGATTGGTCTACCCGATGCCGTGCGGTGCCGTGCCGCCAAATTTCCATTCTGTGATCCCTGAACTGCAACTATACCGATATGACCTGTCGCTCAAGGCGCAGTCTGATGTTTTGACCGAAGTGGTTCGGGAGTTTCATTGCGGCGATGATACGACTACGCAAACACGCCGGACACTGACCTCGATGATGATGCACAGCGCTGCCACGCTGGAGCATATCTGGTCATGGGATCTGGCGCAACCGCATCATGACTACACCTATATTCCGGGATTCTCCGACTATTTCTTCGCCTTTGACTCTACCGGTCTGACGATGTTTCGGCAGTCCGATGGCACGGTTATCACGCAACTCAGCCAGGTGCCAGAGGGAGTGATGGGGTGGGTCTATCCGTTGGTCGACAGTCTCCCGCAACTGATGACCATCCGCGACAAACGGGTTGAGCTGTACTCTCTGGATCTGACGACAGATTCTCCGGATGATGGGGAGAATGGCTTACCAGTGAAGTTCGCTCTATTGCCGCCCTACCAGACGCCGACAGGATACTCTATCCCGGTCGACATCCCTCGGATCGGCGGTCTCAAGGTTCAAGTGCTCGATAAAACAGGCGCGGTGGTGAAAACTTTGACCAGCGGGCAGTCGCCACAGATGCGCCGGGTGATAGAGTGGGAGACGGACGGCGCGGCCTCAGGGGTCTATACGCTTACGGCCGCGTTTGAGGGCCAGACCTTTACGCGTGCGCTCATGGTGTTGAAGTAGCCGCCCTATCAGGGAGCAACCACTTCGACTTTGATCCGGTCGGGATCCTCAAAGAAAACCGCATACGAATCTGCCCCGCCGGCGTGCGGATGTTTATCCACATAAAGAATGGTCACTCCACGCGCGCGCAACTGCTCGGTGATGCGGTCAATTTCCTCTCGGCCCGACGCATGGAAAGCGAGATGATTCAGTCCCGTTCGACAGCGATGATACGTGATATCCTTGAATCGCTCTTCCGTCTGCACAAAGACAATGTAGGTTGAGTCGAGAATGTAGCTGACGCCCTTATCCCAGACCTGATATTCGCGGTAGCCTAATTGCGGGAGGAACCATCCCCAAAACGATTTCGAGCGATTCAAGTCGCTGACATACAGTTCGACATGGTGCAACCTCCCCCTCAGATCCTCGTTCATGCCGATTTGCTCAATGTCTTGACTGCGGCCTTTTCCCCATTCGTCGGCTTGATGATATCTTTCAGGAACTGACCAGTGTAAGAATCCTTTACCTTCGCCATCATTTCAGGTGTGCCAGCCGCGATTATCCGCCCGCCGCCATCGCCCCCCTCGGGCCCGATATCGATCAGCCAATCGGCGGTTTTGATGACATCGAGATTATGCTCGATCACCAGCACCGTATTCCCGCGATTGACCAACTCCTGCAGAACATCAAGAAGCATCCGAATATCCTCGAAATGCAAACCAGTGGTCGGTTCATCAAGGATATAAAGCGTTTTGCCAGTTGCCATCTTGGATAGTTCGGCAGCGAGTTTCACACGCTGAGCTTCACCACCGGAAAGCGTCGTCGCCTGTTGACCGAGTTTGATATAGCCGAGGCCGACATTGGCGAGCGTGAGTAGTTTCTTTTTGATGCGCGGAATATGCTCAAAGAACGCAACCGCTTCATCAACCGTCATATCAAGAATATCGGATATCGATTTCCCTTTGTAGACGACTTCGAGGGTTTCGCGATTATAGCGTTTCGCCTTGCAGACCTCGCACGGGACATAAACATCCGGAAGGAAGTGCATCTCTATCTTGATGATGCCATCCCCTTCGCACGCTTCACACCGTCCTCCGCGGACATTGAAAGAGAATCGCCCGGCTTGATAGCCGCGCGCTTTCGCTTCCGGGAGTGTCGCGAACAGATCACGGATCGGCGTAAAGACACCGGTGTAGGTGGCCGGGTTGGAACGCGGCGTCCGACCGATAGGGGATTGGTCGATATCGATCACCTTATCTATCAACTCAATTCCCTCGATCTTCTTGTAAGGTAGCGAGGGCGTCCGGCTGTTGTAGAAATGACGGGCCAATATTCGGAAGAGCGTTTCATTGACAAGGGTCGATTTGCCGGAGCCGGAGACACCGGTCACGGCGACAAATACACCAAGCGGGATCTCAGCATCGACCTCTTTCAGGTTATTCCCGGTCGCGCCTGTCAGTTTGAGAATATTGCCGTTGAATTCGCGCCGACGTTTCGGTGTTGGTATCTCTCTGGTGCCCGAAAGATACTGCCCCGTTATGGAGCGCTTGTTGCGCTTGATATCCTCCGGTGTGCCGCTGGCAACCACTTCGCCGCCATGCACTCCGGCGCCGGGGCCGAGGTCGAGCACATAGTCGGCGGCCTCGATCGTGTCACGGTCATGCTCGACGACCAGTACGGTGTTGCCGATATCGCGCAATTCGCACAGCGTAGAAAGCAGTTTCTGGTTGTCGCGCTGGTGCAACCCGATGGATGGTTCATCCAGAATATAGAGCACGCCCACCAAACGTGAGCCGATCTGAGTGGCGAGCCGAATGCGCTGTGCCTCGCCGCCGGAGAGCGTCGCCGCCGCGCGACTGAGCGTCAGGTAATCCAGCCCGACATTACACAAGAATCCAAGTCGTTCCTTGATCTCTTTCAGTATCTGCTTGGCGATCGTTTTTTGCCGGGGCGTCAGATTAATGTCTGTGAAGAACTTGAAGGCCAGCTTGATCGACATATCGCAGACCGAGTCGATCGTCTCGCGGTCAATGATCACGGCCAGTGCTTCCGGCTTGAGCCGCGCCCCTTTACAGGCAGGACACCGCGAGACTGTCATATAGTGCTCTATCCAGGTGCGCACATCGGAGGATTCCGTCTGGCGGTACCTTCGCTCGAGATGCGGTATCACGCCTTCGAACTTGGAGCGATACGTTCCGGAACCGGAGCCTTTGCCGGAGACATGCTCATATTCGAACTTTATCTCTTCCTTGCCGGAGCCGTAGAGGATCACGGTGCGGACTTTTTCCGGGATCTGATTGAACGGCGTCGAGAACTTGAAATTGTAATGATTCGCCACCCCCTTGAGCATATAGCGATACCAGTTGGACATATCCGCACCACCCCAGGGGTGGATCGCGCCGTTCGCGATGGAGAGCGATGGGTCGGGGACGACCAGATCCTTGTCGATCTCCATCTTCTGCCCAAGACCATCGCAGACCTTGCACGCGCCATACGGGGAGTTGAACGAAAACAGCCGCGGAGTCGGTTCTTCGTAACTGATATTGCAGTTGAGACAGGCGAACTGCTCGGAGTAGAGCAGATCCTGATTTTTGATATTAACAAGAACCGTCCCCTTCCCCATTTTGAGCGCGGTTTCGACCGAGTCGGCAAGACGTCGTTTCGAGCTAGCCTTGACCACCAGACGGTCAACCACCGCTTCGATGGAGTGCTTTTTGTTTTTCTCCAACTCGATATCTGTTTCTGTCTCGACTACTTCGCCGTTGATACGAAGCCGGACAAACCCCTCGCGCTTGGCTTCATCGATGATATCCTTGTGCTCCCCTTTTTTGCCGCGGATGAGCGGCGCGAGGATCATCAGGCGGGAGCCTTCCTCGAAACTGAGGATAGAATCAACGATCTGTTCAACGGTCTGCTGGGTGATCGGCTGACCGCATTTGACGCAGTGCGGGACTCCAATGCGGGCAAAGAGCAGGCGGAGGTAGTCATATATTTCGGTGACTGTGCCAACTGTCGAACGGGGGTTCTTGGCGGTCCCCTTCTGCTCGATCGAGATGGCGGGAGAGAGACCCTCAATAAAGTCAACATCCGGCTTCTCCATCAACCCGAGGAACTGCCGGGCATAGGCCGAAAGGGACTCAACATACCGACGCTGACCTTCGGCATAGATGGTGTCAAACGCCAGCGATGATTTGCCGGAGCCGGACAGGCCGGTGATAACTGTCATCGTGTCGCGCGGAATGCGGACATCGATATTCTTCAGGTTATGCTCCCGCGCCCCCTTAATATGAAGAAACTCTTTGTTTTTCTGATACCGGTCGCCGTTGCCAGCCATGCTTTTTGCTCCAGGAAATGGTCAACCTGAAATATACTACCCGGAGAGCCGGCCACCAAGGCCGATTCCGGTTTCCTGTATCACATTTGTCCCCTGTGTAACATTAGAATTGCCAATCGGTTCTATCATTCTTAACCCCCCGCCAAGCATCCATCCGCCTTGCGTTTTTCCGGATTTGATGTACTTTGCTCCGGAGAAAGAAGGACTATTATGGCTACCATACATGCATCATTGAACTGGGGAGGTGGCCTCAAGTTTACCGGGACGAGCACATTCGGGCATACTATCACTACTGATATCGCCAAAGACAAAGGCGGCGACGAATCCGGTTATCGTCCAACTGAGTTAGTGTTATTCGCGGTCGCCGGATGTACCGGCGTGGATGTCGTCCGGATCCTCCAGAAACAGCGCCAGGAACTGACCGGGCTGGAGATATCGGTTGAAGCACGCGACAGCGAAGAACTTCCGAAATATTTTGAAACAGTGAATGTCACTTACCGGTTCAAGGGGAAGAATCTGGATCTGCACAAACTGGAGCAGGCTGTCGAACTTTCCGAAAGCAAATACTGCACGGTAAGTGAATCGCTGAAACAGAACGTGAAGGTAACGACATCGATAGAGATTCTTCCCGATTGAGAGGTAACGCGCATGAATATGGAATTTGCCCTGACCAAAACGACCGCCAAATCTATGAACGAAGTTGTGGCGGCTTTCGAAAAGATAGTGCCGGAACATCAGTTCCGCATTTTGCATACGCACGATGTTCAGGCGACGCTGGCCGAAAAGGGATTACAGCGTGATCCGCTCAAGATCATCGAGATCTGCAATTCCGGTTTTGCCCACAAGGCGCTGCAGATCAATATGGATGTCGCCCTGTTTATGCCCTGCCGCTTTACGGTCTATACTGAGAATGGCAAGACGGTGGTCAGCCTCGGGAAACCGACCATCATTAGCCAGATACTTCCGCAGGCGGAGTTCAAAGCTCTGGCCGAGGATGTCGAGAACCGTCTGGTCGCAATCATGAACGAGGCGCTTAAATAGCAGGAAATTAATTGTAGGTCGAAACCGATGCCTGCGCAGCAGGTGCGCGAAGCGCAGGTTTCGACTATTCAAGGCCGATATTAATAGTATGTGGAAACGACGACTGACACGCGGGATGCTTTTTGCGGCGATAGGCGGCGGATTGGGACTAGCTGTCTCCTTTGCCTACTCCGCATTCGGCTCCACCTGACAGATCATGTGTAGCCCATGGATCACGTCGACCATGGGGGTCGTGACCGGTGCGGTCATGTCGTTTGAAGAAAAGCGCGAGAAGAATCGGGAGCAAACCAATGCCGATATTTGAATACAAATGCGCCGATTGCGGCGCCAAGTTTGATGAGTTGGTCGGTTCGCCCGATGAACCGGTCCCCTGCCCGAAATGCAGATCCGAGAAGACCGAAAAGCAGTTGTCGGTTTTTGCGGCATCAGTTTCATCGGGAGGCGGCACTTTGCCCAGTATGCCTTCGTGCGCTCGCCCGGGGTGCGGGTCGGGCGGCTTTAGCTGAGCGAGTTAGTTTTTCGAGTGCGGTCGCACTCGCTCTCTTTTCTTGTAGGTCGGGTTGAAGGCGCCTTCACAACGCCAAACTTCCATCTCCACACCGACCGAAGCCTGAAACCCGAAATTCTTCTTGGATACTCAACACTCCTCCGGCGAACTCATAACAACGACCCACAGAATTAACATTCTCATCAGCTTCGGATCCGCTTGGTTCCAAGTTGCCACGCGAAATACGCGCCCAATGAAACATCAAACGCCATGCAGAAATCCGGCCACCAGTGTGGCACACCGGGATTTGCCACGAGCATCCCATGGAAGAGATCGAAAATTCCGTGTCCCGTCAAAGCTGCTGCCACCAGCCAGAGCGATTTTTTGTATCCTACGATCGCTATAAATATGAAAACCAGACCAATCAATATTTCTACCAGAAGCGTGTCAGTGGTAGCCCCCATTACCGCGAAAAGAGTGTAAAGGGAAGCGACGACGAATGTCACAACCGCGTAGAAGGATCGGTCGCGATCCCATCCGACACTGGTCGCCAAAACCGCTATGGCGGCCGCTAACAACGCCCCTACGAGTAGAGCCATGATGCACTCCCTTTATGACAATGAAATTGTGTGTTCCGACCAATGAAGTTACTGACAGCGGTATGGTCGAATGTGATCGTCGATCTGTCGTGAAGTCTTACTCCCACTATGCGGGGTCGCTCGACTCGACAGTGCTCGCCGGAATATATCCCGTGGTTGACTTCGGTCAAGGAGTAACTGGGCCCACTAAATCGTTATTCAGCACCGACTGGGGAAGAGCGTTGGGTGGCTCGAAACAGCTGAGCCTGATCATGGAGGTCGGGTTGAAGACGGCTTCACAAGTCCGAGTTATCATCTCAAATCTGATCGCAGCCTGAAGCCCGATAATCTTTCTCAACGTTGTTCCGGCGGGTCTTGCCATCGCCAACATATTGCACTGATCTTCGACTACGCTCAGCCCGATATATATTTGGTTGTTCTCTTGTGAATGCGCGATGGTGTGACCCGCCGGCTGCCATCTCGAGTTATGTCGGGTTTCGCTGCGTGTGTCTTTGGCTCCAAACCTCCTCTTGTGAATCCGCTCAACCCGACCTACAAATTCACCAAACCGCCCCCTCTCTTTTTCCTCGAATATCCCGGACATCCGGTAGTATATTCTCCTGTATCCGCCCGCGTCAGGGCGGGACGTTCGAAAGGAGTATCCAATGATGTTACCAGCTCACTCTGCCACAGCCGGTGCCGCGGCGGCAGCCGCCGCGATTCAGGCGGCCAAAGCGATCGGAACGATTGTCAAAATTGACCCGGCGGAATTCACACGGATCCTCGGCAAGCTCGAGAATGGCCTGGTGGTGCATGGGATCGGCGGGTTCTGGAAAAAGAAACATCAGTACCTGACGAACTACAAAGGGATCTTCTTTTTCACTGAGACGGTCGACGCGCTCTCGTTGTCGTACAAGGTTGAGG
>JAYRFH010000169.1:0-16808 GCA_041908405.1 Candidatus Zixiibacteriota bacterium | reverse complement strand
GATGTCTGGAGCCAGAACTTCATCAACTATTTCGCTTCGCCGCTCAAGTTGACAGAGTATCTGAGCGGATTGGTGCTGACGAGTATCGTGACAGCCACGGCCGGTCTTGCAGCAATGGTGATACTCGCCGGAATCGCGTTTGGGTATGATGTCTTGATAGTCGGGACGATGATACTTCCGTTCATGCTGATACTCTTCGTCTTTGGCGCGGCGATGGGAGTATTTGTGTCGGCAGTGATCTTCAGATTTGGACCGACCGCCGAGTGGTTGGGGTGGCCGATCCCGTTCCTGCTCTCTGTTTTTGTCGGAGTTTACTATCCAATAGCGACACTGCCAGAGGCAATGCAATGGATAGCGCGCGTTATCCCCGCCAGCTACGTGTTTGAGAGTATGCGCGGGATTTTGGCGGGGGAGATGGCGGCGGATCAGCTCTGGATCAATCTGGTGACGGGAGGTGTGTTGTCTTTAGTTTATCTGGTGGGGTCGTATCTATTCTTCGTGAAGATCTACCGTCGGAATCTCCGCACGGGAGCGATCGCGCGATTCAGCGCGGAAGCTGTCTAGTTGAACGCCGGACGAAATCGCACACAAAAAAAGAACCCGCCAAGGAGCAATGCAGGGGGGGAGGGGGGAACTGCATTCCAGCCAAGACGGGCTCACTATTTTAGCGCCAAGTGTAATGCAGGAGTACACTGTATGCAGCCCTAGTTGGCCTACATTTACCCCTAAAATATGCGAGGGTGTCACTGGGCGCCAGCGAAATATCCAATAATAGTCGTTAGGAGGCAACGGTTAATTATAGGTCATTTATGGGGTACGCCGCGTACCCTATAGTGCGTTATACGTTGATCCAACAGACATCCATGAATCTTGATCTAAGCTATTGTAAGATAAGGTAATAATAAAACTACTCTGCGGATTTCTGGTTGGATGTCGGTTCTATGGCAATTGAAGCGAGAAAAGTCGCCAGATTTGCCTCGGTGTTGGCGAGTCCGAGCTTTCGGCGAATGGTCTTGCGCTGCTTGAGAACAGTCTGCGGAGAGCAGTTGCGAATTCCCGCGATCTCCTTGCTACTATACCCGCGGCGGATCATAGAGCAGATCTGGATCTCCTGAGGAGTGAGATGCCTGAATTTCTGTTCGAGTCGGCTGACCAGCGGCGAGGTGATCTCCATCAAAGATTTTCTAATCATTTCGACGTATTCCATGGATCGGGCATCAACTTTCGCCTGCATATGTTCGATCAGCGGCAAAACGATGCGATCGATATTGGCCTGAATTTGCAGGGCTGCGGCGCGCCGACTTTCGCCGATCTGGTCAAGTAATTCCTGTTGCAGGAGGTTTTTCCGCTGCAGGGTTTCGCGTTCGACGGTGAGTTGATCGTTGGCGTTCTCCAGTTCCGCGGTTCGTTCGGCGACTTTTTGCGCCAGATTGAACTGCGCCTGGCGAAGCTGATCTTCCGACTGCTTGAGGGCAGTGAGGTCGATGCTGTGGATCTGGACCTGATTCGGGGGAATAAAGACATAGTAAGCGCGGATATATTTGTGGCCGGGATGCGACTTCATTTCATACAGCATCTCTCGCTGTACTACCTCGCGGGATTCAAGGCATTTCCGCAGGTCGGACATGATCTCGGATCGCTCGCCATACAGTTTAGCTGCCCCCACGCCAACAAGTTTCGCGGCGCCACCTTCGGTGATTGCAGCGGCAGCGTCATTGTAGCTGATCAGTTTGAAATCTGAACCTGACTGTTCCCACGTAAAGGTCGGGACGGGCAGGGCCATGAACTGACGGCGGAAGCGTTCCTCGCTCTGCTGGAGGGCGAGTTGCGTCTCGCGCTGGCGAGTGATGTTACGAAGCAGAGTGACGATGTACCGGACCTGACCATCGACCACGATCGGCAGAAGTTCAGACTCAACGTAGAGCATCTTTCCACCAAACTTGTACATGGATTCCGATCGATGAGGTCGCAGCGTCTGGAGCACGATCTGGTAGTTCTCTTTGACCCTTTCGGGGAGGAAGCTGAAGACCTCGAACATCGGCCGTCCGATCAGCTCGTCGACCTTCCAATTAAACTCAGTATTCCAACTGGCCAGGGTATGGTTGCAGAAGACCATGCGGAAATCGCGGTCGGTCACTATAACCGGCAGACTGATAGTATCAAGGATCAGGCGAAGGAGCGCAACATCATCTGGCTTCTGCATGTCAATCCGGAGCTAAGGGTGGTCCTGTGCTCTCCAAAGAAAGCATTTCGGGGCTGGTCAGGCAAGCGCCGGATTCCGGCTCTCCATCTATTCAATCGAGGGGCACGGCATCAGTTCGCTGCCAGGAACGGTCAGAAAGCTTATCAGTCGGCTGAGATCGGAGAGATCAATGGTTCCGAGGGTATCGACATTAGCCTCAGTCGGACAGACAATGGGCGGTCGGGGCGACATGGTCAGGTAGGCAATCAGAATGGACAGGTCTGAAATGTCTACTTCGCCTGCCAAATCAACGTTTCCGGTCACTCCCTGGCAACAGGAACAGCCGATGCCAAAAAGTCCGACGAGAGTGTGGCTGGAGTGCTGGTGCGGGGCGCAGGGAGAATTGTCGCTCAGAGTAAAATCTCCTGTACTCACGCCGCAAAAGAGCGGATCAGCGGACAAGTTGCCATTGATCACGGCCTGGCTGACAATGCCGCCGACCCAATCGCCCCCCTCGTTGCCAAAGATGTTGGTATTCGTGCAACTGGCGGTAGTATCCATGCCTGGAAAGACAGGTGCTGATTCGAAATTCGCTACCGCCGGGCCGACTTGACCAGAGGCGAGGATCGAATTGGTAACAGTTCCGCTGGACATGGAAGAGAATTGAATGTGAGCACCCAAGCTGGCGGTCTGGGCGGTATTCGCGAAAAGAGTACTTTGAGTCAAGGTGAGGAAGGAATAATGACTGAGGTAGATCGCCGATCTATCGTTTTCGACGATGAGACAAGAGTCGATGCTGATGGTGTCTTTTTCATGACCACTGACTGCCGCACCACCAAAGATTGAGACGCTGTTGTTCCTGAATTCACAGCCGCGAATGGTCGGATTGCTCAGGTACATGCATGCGATGCCGCCGCCTTCGTACCTGGCGTGATTTCCTTCAAAGAGCGAACGGGTTATGATCGGCGCTTCCATGACCACCCGCATGCCGCCACCGAATCCGTAAGTGTCGTTGGCGGCGCGGTTGTTAGTGAAAGCACAACTATCGACAACGATCGAACCCGCGGTAGAGATCCCTCCACCACTCCCCAGGGCATGATTATTCAAGAATTGGCAGTTGATCACCGAGAAATCTGCGCTGGTATCAAGCGAGATCGCTCCACCACCAAAAGCAGAATCATTAACAAATGATGTGTTCCGGACTGAGGAACGGAAGTAATCACCACCTACAGGGACATAGTACCCGGTTCGGCGCAGCATGAGCGCTCCGCCATAGCTGGTAGTCGCATCTTGCGGACCCTGTACAGGGGTGGCGGAGTTATTGGTCAATGAGCAGCTATCCAGTTTGAGAGCCAACGAATCAAGCAGTACCGCGCCGCCGCACACTTGAGCGACATTGGCGTCGAATGTCGACCCAACTATGCTCACAATTACCCGACTGCCGCCGATAGCGCCGCCCGAATCTGCCTGGTTCGAATCGATCACGCAGTTACCGAGATAAAGATTGCTCACCCGCGCGAAAATCGCTCCACCAAAGCCCGCGGAGTCTCGTCTGAACACGCAGTTGTAAAAGCGGGGATAGGAGGAACCGAGCGTGGCCACAGCGCCACCATTGGCTCCGCGATTGCTGAGGAAGACGCAGTCACTGAACCGCGGCTTCGATGCGGTGTCACAGTGGATCGCTCCGCCTCCAGCGAGCCCGCCCCTCAGATCCGCGAGTCCGAATCCATTCCGGATGGTCAGTCCTTCGACCCGTGCAAGTGTATCCTCGCGCGAGTGGAACCAGAATCCCCGGTGGGGTTCGGCGGGGGTACCGCCACAGTCGAGGATAGTCGCGGTGGCGCCATTGACAGAACGGACGACCACTCGTTTGCCGTGTAAGTCAAGATCGCGATTCCCATTGCCGGTATATGTGCCGTCATCGATCAGGACCGTGTCGCCATTCACCGCGGCATCGATCGCCGCCTGAATAGTTGGGTAGGTGGATGGAACAGGCAGTGTGGCGGCGGCCAATGAAGACCCAAGCAAGAGAGCCACGCCGACAATAAGAATCTCGCTGATCTTGTACACAAGAACCCCCGATCTGGTGAGTAGAATTTCATAACAATATAATAGACATGGACTAAGTAGGCAATGTTGTTTTTGTCCCGACGAGTGCGATGTGCGCCACTCTTGTCGGCGCAGTTCACACTTGACATAATAGAGTAAGATGCCTACATTATTCACAATTCCTATCCAATCACGAATTCTATCCGGGACAAGTAGCTTCACTACGCAGTCATATGGGACGCGGTCCGCCTTTTGACCGACCGTGTCTAAACTCTATCATATTCACGCGGCGGACGCCGCAAGGGAAGGCTTCAGTGAAAACGTTCATGGCAGTGCTGGCAGCCATACTAATCTGTTGTGCTGTAGCATTTGCCCAACCGGATTCGATCGTCATTCTACATACGAATGACACGCACGCGCATCTCCTGCCGTATGGGCCAAAGGATGCGTCGGGGGACTGGCAATGGGGAGGTTTTGCAAGGGTGGCGACACTCATCGGGATGACCCGTATGCAGTCGCCTAATACTCTGGTTCTGGATGCCGGGGACTATTCGGTCGGAGATTTCATGTTCCAGGAGTATCTCAGCATACCGCAATTGACGCTGATGAAGGCGGTCGGGTATGACGCGGTCGCGCTGGGGAACCATGAGTTCGATCTCTATCCCTCGACCCTGCAGTACATGCTGACTCAGGCGGGGTTGCCTGACGCGGCCATGCCCGTGCTATGCGCCAATCTGGATGTCAGCGGCGAGCCGACCATGGGGTACTTTGTTCAGCCGTATATGATCAAGGATTACGGGAACACACGGGTCGGGGTGGTGGCGTTGCTGACCGAAAGCGCAAATCAGATTTCCAATCCATCGCCGGTGGTAGTGCTTCCGGCCATCGGAGAGGCTCAAAGGTGGATCGACACGCTTGCGGCGCATGACTGCGATATTGTCATAATCCTGAGCCACCTGGGGTTCGAAGTTGACTGCGTTCTGGCGCAGATGGTCTCGGGCGCTGACCTGATAGTCGGCGGGCATTCACACACCTATCTGCCCGGCGCCGTTGAGGTCAACGGAGTGAAGATCGTGCAGGCGGGAGAGTTTGCGGGGCATGTCGGCAGGACGACGCTGGTTGTCGAGAGCGGAGACCTGGTTGGCTTTGATTACTATCCGATTCCGGTAGATCAGTCAATCCCGGAAGAACCGACTGTCGCCGGTCAAATTCAGATGCTGGCTATGGGGATCGAGGCGGATCCCCGGTTTGGGCCGGTGTATAGTGAGAATCTGGCTCTGGCGGCCGTTGATATCACCAAGACAAGAACGGATGGGATCTTCCAGGATACGCCGATGGGGAATATGATAGCCGACGCGTTCCGGATAGTGACTGGAACGGATATCGCGCTGCAGCCGCAGGGGTTCTGCGGTCAGACGATCTACCATGGGCTGGTCCGAGGGATGGATATCTTCCAGGCTGTCCCATACGGTTTTGACGAGACCACGGGGCTGGGGCTGAAACTGGTGACGTTCGAGACGAACGGCATGTCCATTCTGGCAGGGCTGGAGTTTGCGGTTTACAATCTTCCGTACTCCGAGGATTTCATTCTGCATGGTTCAAACATCATGTACGCGTACAACCAGGCGGACCCGCCCGGCTCGCGTGTTGACTATACTTCGGTCCGGATCAATGGCGCGCCAATAGACCCATACGCGACCTACACGGTGACGACCTCGGACGCAGTGGTTGGATTTGTCAGCCAGATACCGGGATTCTCAATCAGCAATCCTAGCTTCATCGACTTACCGGTATACACTGTCGTGAAGGATTACATGATCGACTATTCGCCGGTGGTCGCGTATCGCGGTGGCCGGGTGTTCGATCTGGCGCCGATGGCCGATCCCGCTGCTGCGGCGCATCTGCTGGATCAGGCGATCACTCAGTATATCGATTCAAAACTGTTGAAGCGAACCTACAATGTCGCGCCGTGGCATCTGCACGTGCTGAAAGCGCAAAAGCTGATAGAGCGCGGCGCACTGCAGGCGGCCTGGCAAATGCTGGAGATTTTCAAGCAAGAGGTCGGAAGGACGCCATCAAAGTATCTTGATCCAACAGCGGCCGACCGGCTAGTCTACCTGGCCAGCTATATTCAGGGGATGATCGTTCCGCAGGCACCGCCAGTGGCGAAGGTGGCTTCTTTGCCGAACGAGCTGGTTCTGGAACAGAATTATCCGAATCCGTTCAATCCAACCACTTCGATCTCCTTCAGCCTGCCGCAGCCGACGCATGTCAGCCTGGTAGTATACAACATACTGGGCGAACGGGTCGTAACGCTGGTCGAGGGGGATCTTTCCGCGGGGGCACATACCGCGACCTGGAATTCGATGGATGCCTCAGGCAATCCGGTTGCCAGTGGCATCTACTTCTATAGACTTGAGACGAGCGGGGCAGTGGCGACGCGCAAGATGCTGCTGCTCCAGTAAGAGGCAGTCAATCTACAAGCCGGGGCTCCTGTGGATCGGGAGCCCCGCTGTTCAATCGGAGTACAGTTATCCTTCGGCCAATAGGCGACTGAAAGAATCCATCTTGACAAAATTGAACTTTGGGCTATACTGGGAGCACCAGGAGATATTACTCGATGGTAGTCCAGACATCCTACATTGCTTCTCTTTCCACCGATGATGCCGCCCGATATTGGGGCTATTACTACTATTCTCTCTACCCGGTAGTGGGTGGTATGTCAGTCTGACAGCAAGGTCAGCAAGATACCCAGGCCCGCTACCAAATGGCAGCGGGCCTTTTTCATACAACATGATCCTCCGCAAGGAGAAAGCAGATGACAGCAGTGCGTGGCATACGCGGGGCCGTGACGGTCGGCGCGAACAGCAAAGAAGCGATCACCTCGGCAACGCGAGAGTTGCTGGCGGCGATAGTCCGGGAGAACCAGCTTCTGCCGGATGATATCGCGGGGATAATGTTCACGGCGACACCGGATCTGACGGCCGAATTCCCGGCGTACGCGGTACGCGGGCTCCACTGGCCGACTGTGCCGTTGATCTGCGCACAGGAGATCGATGTTCCGGGCGCGATGCGATCGGTGGTGCGGGTACTTCTACTCGTCAACACAACTCGAACGCCGCAAGAGATAAAACACCAATATCTGCGCGAGGCGAGGCAGTTACGCCCCGACCTCACCGAAGGAGATCCCGTATGATCATTGTGATGCGCTCGGACGCCACGGAAGAACGTCTCCAGCATGTGCTGGAGCGGATACAGGAGTTGGGGTTTCGTCCGCATCTGTCGCGAGGCGAGAAGAAAACCATTATTGGGGTAGTCGGTAACGGCAAAGTAGTTGACCCGGCGGTCTTTCAGACGTTGATCGGAGTTGAATCAGTCGTGCCGATCCTCAAGCCGTTCAAACTATCGAGCCGGGAATTCAAGCCGGAAGATTCAATCATCACGACCGGCGATGTTAAGATAGGTGGGAAACAGGTCGTGGTGATGGCAGGGCCGTGCGCGGTCGAGACTCACGACCAGATGATGGCCTCGGCCGAGGCGGTCGCAAAGGCGGGGGCGAAGATACTGAGAGGCGGAGCATTTAAGCCGAGAACATCGCCGTACAGTTTCCAAGGGCTGGGTGAGCCGGGACTGGTCATCCTCAAAGAAGTCGGAGAACAATTCGGGATGCCGGTGGTGACTGAAGTGGTATCGCCGCAGGATGTAACATTGGTCGCGAGTTACGCGGATATACTTCAGATAGGCGCCCGCAATATGCAGAACTTCTCGCTATTGGAGGAGTGCGGCAAAAGCCACAAGCCGGTGCTGCTAAAACGCGGGTTGATGGCGACAATCGAGGAACTGCTGATGTCGGCCGAGTATATTCTGTCCAACGGGAACCCGAACGTGTTGCTGTGTGAGCGGGGGATCCGCAGTTTCGAGAAATGGACGCGCAATACGCTGGATATTTCGGCGGTGCCGATACTCAAGCAGTTGAGTCATCTTCCGGTGATAGTCGACCCGAGTCACGCGGTCGGAAAGCGTGAATTGGTCGGGCCGGTCTCAAAAGGCTCGATCGCGACCGGAGCGGATGGATTGATAATCGAGGTTCATCCCGACCCGGAACGCGCTCTCTCTGACGGTGTTCAGAGTATGTATCCGGCGGATTTTGCCGAACTAATGAATGATCTGGAGCATGTAGCACAGGCAGTCAAACGGACGGTATGAAAAAACTTGGCGAGATGACCGCGCTCATAGTCGGTCTTGGTCAGATCGGTGGCTCGATAGGTCTTGATCTGGTCGGGCGGCGCATAGTGGGGCGCGTTGTCGGTTTCGATTCGCACAAAGCGGTCATGGTTCGCGCTCTGGAGCGCGGCGCTGTCGACCAGACGGCGACGAACCTTCGGGCAGGATTGGGTGTCGCGGATCTTGTGATACTGGCGACGCCGATAGATGTCACGTTGCGACTGCTCCCTTCGATACTCGAGATGCTTCCGTCCGGAAGCCTCTGTGTTGATGTCGCGAGTACCAAAGTGGAGATACTTCAGGCGGTAGAGCGGCTCAAGCTGAAAGCGGGATATGTGAGTCTGCATCCCATCGCCGGAACAGAGGGAGAGGGGATAGAATCGGCGACAGCGGGGTTGTTCCAGGAGAAGACCATCACAATGACTCCGGCGACGAGCGCCAAACCGGCCCAATTACGTCTGGTCAAACAGCTAATACAGTCGCTCGGCGGGGAGCCGCTGATGATCGGCGCGAAACGACATGACCGATTGCTGGCACAGACCAGCCATCTGCCGTACGCGATCGCGACGGCGCTTGTTCAGGTGACCGCTGAGACCGGACAGAGCGATAGATTGCTGTGGCGTCTGGCGGGTGGGAGTCTCAAGAGCGCGACACGGGTGGCCAAATCATCGCCGGAACTGACGAAGAACCTCCTGCAGAGTAATCGAACTGAAGTGACCAAGGCAATAACCCGGATGGAATCGGAACTGGCCAAACTGCGGAAATTGATCAACAAGCCTGACTCTGCTGATCTGTCGCAGTACGTGAAGCAAGCGCACAAAGAGAGCAAGCGGGGGAAGAAGTAGAAGGATGGAACGGGCATCGCGGATAGGCTCACTGGATATCAGTTTGATTCGTCAGATTGCTGAAGGCGCTCGACCGTCAGCTATACCATTGGGGATTGGCGAACCGACCTGGGATCTGCCGGAACCGGCGCAGAGAGTTCTGCGTGAATGGTCCGGTCGCGCGCCATACGGGGCGGGGACAGGATTGCCGGAACTTCGGCACGCGGTTGCTACGTATTACGGGGTTTTGTTCGATGAAGTAGTGATAACGCAGGGGTCGATCGGTGGGCTGTTCTCACTTATACAGTCGTGGGTGGGACCCGGGGATAAAGTGCTGTTGCCCGATCCGGGGTTCGTCACCTATCCCAATCTGGTGCGGTTTGCACAGGCAGAGCCGGTCTATTATCCACTCGATGAAGCGAATAGATTCAGATTGAAGGCGGGAGAGGTATTGTCGCGCCTCGACGACCCGCTGGTCAAGGCGGTGATTGTGAATCACCCGTCGAATCCGACAGGAGCGGGATGCACGGCGGATGACCTGAGGAAAATAGCTGAGGCATGTCGTGACCGTGGGATTCTGCTGATATCAGATGAAGTCTACCGCGATCTTTACTTTGCATCGCGCCCACCGAGCTTGCGCGAGGTCAGTTCATACGGTGTAGTAGTCAGCTCTGTCAGCAAAGGGTGGGGGGCGCCTGGGTTGCGTGTGGGCTGGATGGTCGGGAGTCCTGATATCTTGGCCCCGGCACGAACAGTGCACAGTTACGCGACGACCTCGCCATCATATGTCGCGCAGAAAGCGGCACTGGCGCTCATAGAGAACAGCGAAGATATTCATCGGGCGGCGCGCGGAGAATTATCTACGCGGTGGGAGGCGGTACGGTCGGCCAAGCGCGAGCATTTCGAAGTTGATGAGACTCCGGCCGATGGGTCATTCTATCACTTCATGAAATTGCCGCAGTCGGCGATCGCGGATCCGATCAGTTTCGCTCTACGGATTCGCGATGAGGCGGATGTAGTAGTGATCCCCGGCCTGGCGTTCGGCGAACAGGGACGAGAGTATGTTAGAGTCAGCTTCGCCGCAAAGCCGGAGCAGATCGAAGAGGGGATACGGCGACTAGCGCCGTATTGGCGCTGATAAACGTCAGTGCTTCTCACTTCGGCGGGTGATACATCCAGACATTTGGTTCGCAGTAGACCCCGATATCAGTCTTCAGATCAATCTCAATCGGATTCAGCGCGCCGGGAATAACGTATTCTCCAGACTGCTTGAATCTCAGCCCGGTCCATTTCTCCCAGTTGGCAATCGTATTCTTCACCCAAAACGCTTTGTGGCAGACTGACACGACGCGCGCACCGAGGCGGGCATGGACACGCATCCAGGCATCGAAGGGGAGGCCCTCATCAGTCTTCCACGTGATGTAATCATCCATAGAGATCAGCGGGTAGTCGACTTTTCGGTTCGGACGAACGGGCGCGACCATGTGGGGGATGCCGTTCTTCCCGCCGAGGCGTCGCATAAACTTGACGACTTCGCCGCTAACACCCTTGCTCCGCAACCCCGAGCTAATACAGATCTGCAGAGCTGATTGGCAATTGGGCGTTCGCCCGGCGCGGAGATCTTCGATCCCCTTCAAAACCACCCACTCCCAGCCCTCATCGGGAAGTTGGTCGATTGGGTGATCCCAGTGAAAGCTGATGGAGTTTCCCTGGGCGACGACCGAGTCATCGCGAGTATCGACCAAAGCCAATTGATACTGCGGAAAGTCGGAAAAGAGGTATTTGAAGTTCACATTGGCGATCTCGTTCTCGTACATGAACGCGGGCCAGGAGGCCGAGGTCAGGTCATGGATTTTGGACTCGAGATCGGGCCGTTCGGCGATAGTAAAGAATTCAAAGTGTTGTTCAAGCATGGGGGAGAAGATACGATTTCGGCAGGTAGATACAAGGCTTTTCAAGCAAGTGTGGCACCGCAAAAATCTGGCGGCGGCAATTGTTGATTGGTATATTTGAAGGAGATGAAGAAAGTAAAGCAGGTCTTGTTATATATCTGGCGGTTCATCACGACAATGAACCACAAAGCGGGGGAGCACCATCTGTTCCTGATGTCCGGCGGGCTGGCGTTTTCGCTAGTTTTCTGCATAATCCCGCTTGGTTTGATCGCGTTTTCGGTGCTGGGGCTGGTCTTTGAGAAGACCGCGCTAGTAGCGGAAATCGGGCAATTCATCGACCGAGTTGTGCCGCACCAGCAGTTTGCCGATTCGCTCAAGTCGGTGGTATTCGCCCGGGCGGAAGAGTTTCGGATTTATAAGAATGCCGCCGGACTGATAGGTATATTGGGTCTGCTGTTGGCTTCGAGCGGGCTATTCTCGAGCATGCGAACGGTACTCAACGCGGTCTTTCGGGTTCAGGGGGGATCGCGTATCTACAAAGACAAGTTCCGCGATCTTGGAATCGTGCTCCTGGTGATGGCGTATTTTGTGCTCTCTATCGGCGTGGTGCCGCTTACGGATGTCGCGCTGGCAATGGCGACCAAGCTCAAAGCGCTTGAAAAGTTTGACCTCGCCATGGCTCAGCGGTATATAGTCCACCTGGTAACGGTTGTGCTGATATTGGGTGGATACGCCACGCTTTATCTGGCCATACCGCAACGTCGGCAACCGATGCGGGTGGTGATGATCGCAGCGCTGTCCGCCACGATACTCTGGTTCCTCGCGAAGGAGGCGTTTGGGCTGTATGTCCTGCACGCCGCTAGCTTGAAAAAGATATACGGCGCGTATGTGGTGGCGGTGATGCTTGGACTCTGGATATACTACTCGTCGGCGGTGTTTATCATAGGAGCAATGATCGGGCAGACGTACAAGGAACTGAGGGAATCCGCCAACAAAGATGCCAATGCGAGCTGATCGAGCGAGACCTGGCCGAGCGATCGACCAGATCTCTGGAAATGCTGCTTATATGCGTGACAATTTGCGATAGCGGTTCCGTCGATTTTCGAACAGCCCACTGCCGAGCTCTTTCATCCGCCACTCTTCGTATTCCTGGTAGTTCCCTTCGAACCACCGGACATTCCCTTCGCCCTCAAAGACCAGCAAATGCGTGCAGACGCGGTTAAGGAAGAAGCGGTCGTGGCTGATGATCATGGCGCAGCCGGAGAAGGCGAGAATCGCTTCTTCGAGCAGACGAAGCGTGTTGACATCGAGATCGTTGGTCGGCTCGTCGAGAAGGATCAGATTGCCACCAGCCTTGAGTATCTGCGCGAGGTGGGCGCGGTTTCGCTCACCGCCCGAAAGCGCCTGCACCGATTTCTGTTGGTCGGCGCCTTTGAATCCGAAGCGCGCGAGATACTGACGAGCAGGGACAGTGCGATTGCCGAACGGGATATCGCCATCACCGCCGCAGACCGCCTGAATGACCGGGAGGTCAGTGTTGAGCGAATCACGCATCTGTTCGACAAAGGCGAGCTTGACCGTCGGGCCGACACTGACTGTGCCGCCATCCGGTTTTTCGTCGCCAGTGATCATTTTGAACATAGTGGTTTTACCGGCGCCGTTCGGGCCGATGACGCCAACCACCGCGGCTTTGGGGAGTTTGAAGCTCATCTCCTTGATGAGCAGATTGTCGCCGTACCCTTTGGAGACCTTGTCAAATTCGACCACCTGGTCGCCGAGATGTGGCGCCGGGGCGATAGTGATGACATGGTTTTCGTCTTTTGAGGCGGCGGTCTCTTTGGCCACCAACTGCTCGTACTCAGCCAGACGAATGCGAGACATTTCGTGGCGGTCATTGTTGCTCATGCGGATCCAGGCAAGCTCGCGTTCCAGCATTTTGCGGCGGGGTGAGTCCTGCGCGGCTTCACCGGCGAGTCGCTGAAGTTTCTGCTCCAGCCAGGATGTGTAATTCCCTTCCCACGGGATACCTTTGCCGTTGTCCAGTTCGAGGATCCACTTGGTGATGTTGTCGAGGAAGTACCGGTCGTGGGTCACGATAATGACAGTGCCGGGATAGTCTTTCAATTGTGCCTCGAGCCAGTCGACAGTTTCAGCGTCGAGATGGTTGGTCGGCTCGTCGAGCAGGACGAGGTCGGGTTGTTCGAGCAGTATCTTGCAGAGCGCGACACGTCGTTTTTCGCCGCCGGAGAGAGTGGCGACATTGCGGTCATCATCGGGAAGGCAGAGCGCGTCGGCGACGCGGTTGATCTTCTGGTCGAGATTCCAGGCATCGGCGGCATCGAGCTTGTCCTGCAACTCACCCATGCGGGTCATCGCTTTGTCCATCTCGGCATCGGAGAGCGGCTCGGCCAGTTTGGCGGTGATGGCGTCGTATTCGGCCATCAATTTCTGAATCTCGCCAAAGGCAGCTTCGAGGTTCTGCTTGACCGTAGCGGTCTCGTCGAGACGCGGTTCCTGCGGAACGATACCGCGCTTGTAGCCCGGAGTGATCTCCGCGGTTCCCTGGAAATGGTCATCCGCGCCGGCCATGATCTTGAGGACGGTTGATTTGCCCGCGCCGTTCTCACCGACAATGCCGATCTTGGCGCCGGGGAAAAAGCTGAGGTTGATATCTTTGAGCACCTGTTTCTGACCATAGAACTTGTTCAGGCGCAACATGGTGAAAATGAACTTATCGGCCATAGACTCTTTCTATTCGGTTTTGATGTGGGGACCCGGTCTTGGGCGGGTCACGCTGGAGGGAAGGAGAGGAAAAAACTGACCGATGTCAAGCCTCGCGTGTCACGGTGACATATCGCGGGACCATGATCCTTCGCCCAGCACGGCATCAATTATTCAATTGTCTCACGGTGACTGAGCGGTCTATCTTGAGGCGCCTGGGACTCGCAGAAACTGCGGAAACAAATATGTAAGCACTTACGTAAAATGGCTCAGACGGCCCGCCGGGGTCGCGGGCAAGAAACGGGGAATCAATGGACCTGATCAAGGAACTGGGGCCGCTGGCCCTGGGAAGTCGGCTTCGACGGCTCAGCGAGCGATTGATGCGCGATGTCACGCGAGTCTACGATGCCCAGCAGGTGGAGTTCGAGCCGCGCTGGTTTGCGGTCACCTACCTGCTCAATCAGGAAGGGACCATGAATGTGACGGCGATCGCCCGGGCGCTTGGCCTGACGCATCCCGCGATCAACCAGATAGCGGACGCGATGGTCAAGCGGGGGCTCCTGGTGGGCCAGAAAGCCAAAGCGGATGAACGTCAGCGCATGCTCAGCCTTACCCCCAAAGCGAAGGAAGTGGTCAAGCGGTTGACCCCGGTTTGGGAAGAGATCGAGGCCGCGAACCGGGAACTGCTGAGGTCGGCGGGGAAGGATCTGTTGACGATGCTGTCCAAGATCGAAAAGGAACTCGATCGAACGGACATGTATCAGCGGGTGATGTCCCGACTGCAGGATCGTCGCCTGGAGTCAGTTGAGGTAGTGGAATACAAGCCATCCTTCAAGAAATACTTTAAGTCCATTACGGTTGAGTGGCTGGAGAAATACTTCGCGGTGGAGCCATCCGACGAGGTGATACTCAATGATCCGGTGGGTAAGATCATCAACAAGGGGGGGATGGTGTTTTTCGCCAAGCTGGATGGAGAGGTGGTCGGAACCTGTGCCCTGTTCAAGCATGGAGCGAAGGAGTTCAAGCTCGGCAAGATGGGAGTGATCCCGAAGGCTCAGGGTCAGCAGGTGGGACGGTGTCTCCTGGCGGTCGCACTTGATTACGCCAGACAGAAAGGGGCGACGGCCGTGTTCCTGCACACCAACCCGAAATTGACTGCGGCGACCAACCTTTATCGGTCGGCCGGGTTTGTGGAAGTGCCAGTTGATCCGGCGCACGACGAGCACCATCGGCCATCCATCAAAATGCGATTAGAGTTACGCGGGAATAAGAAGCGAAAAAGGTGACGGGGAGCGAAAAGGAGTAGGATATGAAAACGTACGCGACAAAGGTGAGCATGCTGGCAAGCCTCATACTGGCTTGCTTTATTGGCGCCGCTGACATTGCCAGCGGTCAGCCAATGGCGGCTGGTCAGGATGAGCCGATCACAGATACACGCAAGGTCGAGATCATCGACAGTGTCTCCGCTCTCATCAACCGGGCGTACGTTTTTCCGGAGGTCGCGAAAAAGATGGAAGGCGCGGCGCGCAAGAAGCTGAAAGCCGGCGGGTACAAGGAGTTCAAGACCACCGTTCCTTTCCTGATGGCGCTGCATAATGATCTGCGCGAGGTTTGCAGGGACGGACACTTCGGCGTGCGATTTGACCCGAATCCGCGTCCGGCGGGCGATTCCATTACCCCTGAAATGGAGAAGGCGTATCTCGAAGAACAGCGCCGGAGCAACTATGGGTTTGAGAAAATGGAGATACTCGACGGGAATATCGGGTACGTGAAATTCAATAATTTCATCGAGACGGATATTGCACAGCAGACCGCCATTTCGGTGATGGGCTTCCTTGCCAATACTGACGCATTGATCATTGACCTGCGGGAGAATGGCGGTGGCGATCCGAGCATGATCCAGCTCATCTCCAGCTACTTCTTTAAGAACTCCGTTCATCTGAATAGCTTTGAAGAGCGAGGCAATGATACGCTCAAACAGTTCTGGACCAGTCTCGGTGTGGTCGGCAAGAAGATGACCGATATCCCGATCTATGTGCTGACCAGCCACTTCACGTTCTCAGCCGCCGAGGAGTTCAGTTACAACCTGAAAAATCTGAAACGAGCCACCATTGTCGGCGAGACGACCGGCGGCGGAGCGCATCCGGTAAATGAGTACGCGTTCCCGAATTTGAAGGTCTCCATGCGTGTACCGTACGCCCGGGCGATCAATCCGATAACCGGCACCAACTGGGAGGGAGTTGGAGTGAAGCCGGATATCGATGTCCCCGCTGATCAGGCGTTAGTGGCGGCACAGTCGGATGCGTTCAAGAAATTGCAGGAATCCGCACCGAATGCGGATCTGAAGCGTCAATATGCCTGGCTTGCTGCGCGCGTGGAAAGTGAGGCGAATCCGCCCAAGCTGACGGCGGCCGAACTCGCGGCGTGCGCCGGAACCTACGGGCCGCGCGCGATAACGTTTGAGAATGGCTCGCTATTTTCACAGCGCCAGGGCGGGCCAAAATTCCCCTTGATCGCTATGACTCACGATTTGTTCAGGTTTGGCGGCGATAGTGGTGATTACCTGCGCCTCAGGTTCCAGCGCGACAGCTCGGGTACGGTGACCGGCGTGCTGGCGATATTCCTGGATGGTCGTGAGGAAACTTTCGCCAAACAGTCGGCAAACTAGACTTTCTCTCTTCATACATACATATTCATGCTCGCTGAAGGGCTGCCCGAATGGGCAGCCTTTCGCGTTTCGAGCAAACCGGCCTTGAACGGTTCCGTACATTTTCTTTGTATCCGAATCGCGAAATCTCCGTACAGAAGAGAAAACAACCGAACGGTGGACCCTCATTCATGCAACTTGAGATCAAGAATCTCTCCAAACAGTACAAGGGGGGAGTCTGGGGATTGAAGGATTTCTCTCTGACTCTT
>JAYRFH010000168.1:0-2883 GCA_041908405.1 Candidatus Zixiibacteriota bacterium | reverse complement strand
TATCTATGTAGGCAACCTGTCACACTCCGCGACGGAATCCGATCTTCGCAACGCTTTCGAAAAGTACGGCGAGGTTTCCCGCGTCAACATCCCGACCGATCGTGAGACCAACCAGTCTCGCGGTTTCGGCTTCATCGAGATGCCGAAAGCCAACGAGGCTCAGGCCGCGATGACCGCGCTCAACGGTACCGAGCTGAACGGACGTCAGATCTCCGTTAACGAAGCTCGTCCGAAAGGCGAAGGCGGCGGCGGTGGTGGCCGTATGGGTGGCGGCGGTGGACGTTCCGGCGGCGGACGCTCGGGCGGCGGCTACAACCGCTCCTGGTAAGCGAATAGATTACCACGCGAAAGGCGGGACACTTGTCCCGCCTTTTTTATTGGGGAGAAATGATGACTATGATTGATGAAAGTGCTCGGTATCCTGAAAATCCAGGGCTAACGGCACCGCATCAATCCGCGCAGGCGGGAATCCAGATTGTGCTTCACCCTTTTTTGAGTTAGTTGATTAACGTCGACCTGAGCGCAATCGAAGGGTCTCCGCCACAAAAGTGCTGCGGCGCGACGCTAATCTTGTTCGGGTCGCAAAGTGCGAAGCTGAACTTGCGCCTTCTGAATCAGTTCTTTCTGTGTACGCCCGGCAACGAGCAGGAACCGCTCCAAGTCCTTTAAGGCGGAAGTCGTGTCACCCGACGCAAGATATATCTGCGAGCGATAATAGTAGCTTAGCTGGATTTCCGGTTGAAGTGCAATGGCCTTGCTGAAATCAACTTGTGAAGCATGGTACATCGCCATCCTTTCTGAATCAGACCAAGTGCTGTCAATTAGGCTAAACTCACCCTGCCTATTGATCAGCCTACTGTACCCTCTCATCTCCCAGCCATCTGCGTCAAGCGAATCCACGAGTATAGCATTCTCAGACCAGGCTATTGCACTATCACGTTCTCCCATGACAGTCCATAGAGTCGCTGCCAGAATAGAGGAACTGATCACCAGAGAATCGGTATGGTATGCTTCTTCAAATTTCTGAAGGGCTTCGGTTGCCTTGCCTCGTTGGCTAAGTGCCGCACCTTCGCTAATCAATTCAGCGGCACGTTTGCCGGGTACTGTCATCTTGCGAAGTAACAGTTTGATCCTCCCGATCTCTGTCACTGCCTGCTTTCTGCTCTGCACCCTGGATTCTGGGCATACTCTCAGGAAGTTATAATAGTCTTTGAGTGCGCGATCGAAATCCCCTCGCCTGTTGTGGCCGTTTGCGCGATTGAAATATGCATCCGCCAGAGTTGAATCGCACTCAATTGCCAAGGTGTAATCAGCGATAGCGGCCGAATCCCGATTGTACTCTGCGTTGGCGTTGCCGCGATTGTAGAGAATTCTCGCCGTATTTGGCTTCAAGGCGATTGCCTGGTCAAAATCAGCGAGGGCATGCTCATAATCCTTTGAGTAGAGATATGAATTGGCTCGATTGACAAACGAAGTGTAGTCAGCGGAGTCCAGCTGAATAGCAATGGTGAAATCAGCAATGCCAAGTTCTGGATGGTCCAGCATCAAATACGCCGATCCGCGGACTGCATAGGCTGGCTGGAGTCCCGGATCGCGCGAGATTACATCAGACAACAGGCTAACTGCACTTTCATAGGCACCAGCCATCATTTCGTAGCAGCCACCTGCAAAAACTGCATGAATATTCTCTGACTCCTGCTGCAATAATTGAACTATCCATTCACCGAGCTTTCGAGCGCCAGTTGTGTCTGAAGCAATTGCCGTGAAGGCATCTTGGTTGCTTCGCTCACCGGTGAAGTCCTTGGAGATTTCAACTAGAAATTTGGCGATCGGGTCATTGGAAGTAGTATCGGCTTGTGCTCGGAGAAGCCGCCAATTGCCGCTGAGTAGTGCCTCTTCTAGCCGATGGTGCGGCGCTGCTTGCAGCGCTTGTAAAGAGACTAATAACAAAAGAGATATCAGCAGATAGACTTTGAAGGTCAATTGCATGCAGCTCTTTCCTTCCCTCATCCTCCCCCCGTATTTCAACCGCCCATGCTTCCCATTCGGTCCACCATTATATATAGGACCGTCGACAAGCGCGAAGCGGAACGGTGCAGGTGATACCTGCTACTTGTGTATCCTCCTCAGCCACTCCTCCACCTCCGGCACGCCGCCCTGGAAGACCAGATACCCGTTGTATGGCTCGCGGTCGGTGATCTCTCCCGCGATAGGCGTCAACATCAGCTCTTTCACACGCGCCAGATCATCCGTCTGCCCCAGCGCCCACCCGAGTTTGATATAGGCAACTTCGGGCAACATATTCGCCAGCGGAATGATCCCCTTCGCCATCAGGTCGCGGCCGGTGTCATAGACGAACATATGCACATACCCCCAGAGGGTCTGCACCGTCATATAGACCGCGACTCCCTTGTCGCGCGCCCGTTCGATCGCCGGATAGACCGGCTTGTTGATATGCCCCAGCCCCGTCCCGGCGATAATGATCCCGCGATAGCCGTTATCTATCAGTGAATCGACGATATCCGGCATCATGTTCGGATAATAATAGACCAGCGCGACCTTTTCCTCGAAATACGGAAGGATCGTCACCTTGGTATCTTTGCGCCGACGGTTGTAATCCGTTTTGATCGGCGTGATCTTTTTGGTGTTGACCATCGCCAGCGGCATCTCGCCGATAGTACGGAAGGTGCTCCGATACGATGAGTGCATTTTGCGCACGCGTGTTCCGCGATGAAGTAGACCGTATTCATCCGAGGTCGGGCCGAACATACAGACCATCACTTCGGCGATATCCGATTCCGCCGCCGTTTTCGTGGCGTGCTGAAGATTCAGCGCGGCATCCGAGGATGGTCTATCCGATGATCTCTGCGAGCCGACCATAAC
>JAYRFH010000167.1:0-12330 GCA_041908405.1 Candidatus Zixiibacteriota bacterium | reverse complement strand
GGTATTTTCCGGCGCTGTCGAGTCCTTTGCGCATGAAGTCGAGAGTTTGCTGATGCTGACGAATTCTGTCGAGTGGCCGTCGGAATGTGGGTCGCTCCAGAATCGAAGACAATGTAGTGCGAGCCTGTTCTACGAGGTACTGGAGTTCTCCGGCAAGAGTTGAGATGGTTCCGCGCAGTAATTCCTGGAAATCTTTCTTGGACCAGACAGCCAGCTCGGCCGCCGCGGAGGGAGTCGGCGCGCGATGGTCTGCGGCCAGGTCGGAGAGTGTCACATCGATCTCATGTCCTACCGCCGAGATGATCGGGATACGTGAGCGCGCGATAGCGCGAACCGTTACTTCCGTATTAAAACACCAGAGGTCCTCGAGCGATCCACCACCACGACCGACGATGAGCAGGTCGATATCGTCACGCGTATTAAAATAGTCGATACCTGCGGCGATAGTCTTCTCCGCGCCATCGCCCTGCACGGCGGCAGGATAGATTATCAGTTGAACGGAATCATTGCGGCGACGGGCTATCTGGATGATATCACGAATGGCCGCGCCGGTGGGTGAAGTGACAATGCCGATTTTGGTCGCATACTCCGGGAGCGGCTTTTTTAGGGAAGGGTCGAAAAGTCCTTCCTTCTGCAGTCGTTCATGCAATTGGCGAAAGGCAAGTTCGAGGGCACCGACTCCGACCGGGACTATTTGACGGCAGTTGAGTTGGTAGTTTCCCTGCTTTTCGTAAACGGATATCTCGCCATAAATACGGACATGCTGACCGTTCTGCATCTCGAATTTGACCGCCGAGGCCGCTCCGCGCCAGAGCGTGCAGCGAAGTGTGGCGTTTTCGTCTTTGAGATTAAAATAGCGATGACCGGAGGTGTGGTGTTTGTAATCGGAGATCTCCCCTTCCACCCAGAGGTCGACAAAACTCTCTTCGAGCGCGGTCTTGATCATCCGCGTGATGGCGGTAACCGTGTAGGCGCGCGGTTCTTTTTTGTCAATCGATGGCGTCATGGTGCGAGTATAGGGACGCGCGGACAGGCTGGCAATTACTTTTCGGAGCCTGTCAAGAAGCGGCGTCGGAGGTCAGCTTCTGGAGAATAGCCTGGGCGAGTTTAGGCGTGACGCCCTTGACTGCAGAGAGCTCCTCAACAGTCAGTTTGCGTATCCGCTCGACCGAGCCAAATTCCGTCAAGAGCAACTGGCGTTTGGCAGGGCCGACACCGGGGATATCATCGAGCGCTGACTTGATAGTGCGCTGGGTGCGGACCTTGCGGTTGTAGGTGATAGCGAAGCGGTGGGCCTCATCACGAATCCGCTTCAACAGATTGAGCGCGGGTGATGATTTCGGGATAGTTATAGGATCCGACAAGCCGGGGACAAAGACTTCTTCCAACCGTTTGGCGAGAGAGATGATTGACTGGTCGGCGAAGCCGAGCGATTCGAGCTCTTCCTGCGCGTTGGAGAGTTGCCCTTTGCCGCCATCGACAATGACCAGATCAGGCGGTGTCAGATTTTCTTCGCGGATGCGGTGGAAATAGCGGCCGACCACCTCGCGCATCATTTTGAAATCATCCTGTCCCCTGACGCCTTTGATCTTGAAGTGACGGTACTCGGACTTCTTGGGTTTGCCGTTGTCGAAATAGACGCCGGAGCCGACCGCGTCGGTCTCGCCGGTGTTGGAAATGTCAAAGCAGACCATCGTGCGAGGTGAGTTGGCGAGTTTGAGTTCGTCCTTCAGGGCCAAGACCATTTTGCTCATCCGCTCGGAGAACATTTTCTTCTGGATGAGCTTTTCGTCGAGCAGGAGTCTCGCGTTTTTGGCGGCGAGAGTCAACATCGGCATCTTGTCGCCGATTTTGGGGGCGATAAGCTTGATCTTTGACTCCCGCCCTTCCCTGAGCCAGCTCTGCAGGAGTTTCATGTCGGGAACCTCGGTCGGGATGACAATCTCTTCCGGCAGGTTCGGCTGGTGGTTGTAGTACTGAGTCAGAAAGGTCTGCAGAACTTCATCGTCACTGTTGGCCGCTTCTGATTCGACGTAGAAATCCTGCCGTCCAATGAGGACTCCCTCGCGGATCTGCATGACGACTGCCATGGTAACCGCGCCCTCGCGCGCGAAGTTGATGACATCACGGTCGACCACCTCGCCGACATCGACCGACTGGCGGGTCATCATCGTTTTGATCTGCTCGATCTGGTCGCGGATGGTCATCGCTTCTTCGAAGCGGGTTGCCTCAGAGGCCTGGGTCATCCGCTCGGTCAACTGGCGGATCAGCTCTTTGGATTTGCCCGAGAGCATCATGATGAGGCTGTCGACGCCGCGGCGGTATTGCTCGGGAGAGACAAAGCCTTCGCAGGGGCCTTCGCAGCGCTTAATATGATAGTCGAGGCAGACCTTGTACTTTTTGTTGGTCGGGTTCGGGATCACAAGATGGCAACTGCGGATCTTAAAGAGCCGCGCGAGGAACTGCAGGGTCTTGTAGATCGATTTGATATTGGTGTACGGCCCGAAATAACGGGAATTGTCTTTCTGCAGTTTGCGTACTACGAAAACGCGCGGATAGAGCTCACTGGTCGAGATCTTGATATAAGGGAAGTGCTTGTCATCCTTGAGGTGGATATTGTAGCGCGGTTTGTATTCGTGAACGAGATTCGCCTCGAGAATGAGCGACTCGATCTCGTTGTTAGTGACCATCAGTTCGAAATCGGCGACCTGAGAAACCAGCGCGGTGGTCTTGACATCGCGAAACGAATCCTGAAAATATGAACGGACGCGATTCTTCAGATTCTTCGCCTTGCCGATATAGATGACCTTCCCGTGGGCGTTCTTGAAGAGGTATACGCCGGGGGATTCGGGGAGATTGGCAAGTTTCAGTTCCACGAGTAACCGTTATCGCTGGAGGGTTGGCGAAGGTTGATACAGTGTTGGACGATTATCACTTAAGGATACGCCGCGCGCCGACAAACCGTTTGGCCCAATATGCTTCGTTGAGAGCCGAGATAATGACCCCCTGCGACGTGGAAGAATGAATGAATTCGCCGAAGCCGATATAGATGCCGACATGGGTGATCCGTCCTCGTTCTGTTTCAAAAAAGACCAAATCGCCGTAGAGCAGGTTGCGGCGGGAGACCTCGATCCCTTCCCGATACTGATCTTCCGCGGTGCGCGGCAACATGAGACTGGCATATTCGCGCATCACTTCCTGTGTAAAGAGCGAGCAGTCGATCCCTGGTTGATAACGTGAATTGCCGGCATAGGGTTTCCCGAGGTATTTCTGGATGACCATACCAAAAGCGAGGTAATCCTCGGTGCGACGCCAGTCAGCCTTCTCGCTCATCTCTTTTGGCGTGGTCGAGGCATACTGTGTGAAGCGCGGGCTGGGTGCGCAACCTATCACCAACGCCGCGACTATGGGGATCATGTAGTGTTTTTTCATCGTAGACTCGGGTAGTTCAGGTTAAACCGACGCGTGTAGTATAGCCGAGTGGCGAGGATGAGGACAATCATAAAAATGAGATACCCGGGATAGAGGTAGCCGGCCAAAAGGCTGAGCAACAGGATGGGGAGTTTGGCGGCGAAGAGGAGATATCGGTCGGATGGCCGCATCAGATATGGAAGAACGAGTAGGAGCGCGACCAGAGACAGGGCCGCGAGCACAATATAGCCTGACCGATAGGCGAGCAGAGCCGCGATACCGTACATCAGAAGCGCCAAGGTCGAAGCAATGCGCGGCGAGGTGACAACGGCAATTGTTCTCTTTCCGGTGGCGGTATCACCAGCCACATCCGGAATAGTAGTCAGGCAGTAGACGGCCGAGACCACCAGCCAGAAGTAGAACGGGTTATCCCAGCCGAGGAGTCCAGCGTTATGCAGATTGAGGTCGGGCATGATGGCAATCGATATCAGGAAGCCGATGGAAAAGCCGTTGGCCAACAGCCCCCAGAAGGGACGGTCTTTGAGCCGAATCGGTGGCGCCGAGTAGAGCCAGGAGAGCAGAAACGCGACGATGAAGATGGCGGCAGTGACAAACGATATGAGGTAGCCGATCGCTAACCCCACGCCGGAAATCAGAAAAAACGCGCGCATCATCTGCTGCTCGCTGACGATGCCATTGGCGACATAGCCGAGTTTCTGGTTAATGGCGTCGGATTCTTTGTCAAATATCTGGTTCAGGTACATCGCGCCTGAAGTCAGGCAGGTGATGCCGCACAGAACGAAGAAGTCCTCCCACGAGAATCTGTCCCCCGACAATTGATGGTGGTAATGCAAAGCGACGAGAAAGATGCTCCATCCGGGGAGGTGCAGCATCGGACGAGCGGCAAAGATATAATCGAGCGACCTCATTTGAGGAGCAAGTGAGTGTAGTAGTAAAGCACCGGCGCGGCGAAAAGGAGTGAATCAAAGCGGTCGAGCACGCCACCGTGTCCGGGGATAATGGCTGAGGAATCTTTAAGCCCGAGCGACCGTTTCCACATCGATTCGACAAGATCACCGAGTTGGCCGAAAAGCGAACAGAGTACGGGGATGATCAGGAAGTGATAAATCGGCAAGTGCGAGAATTTCCAATAGTAGACGATCAGGCTGATGACTACGGCGCCGACAAATCCCGCGATGAGACCTTCGACAGTTTTGTTGGGAGAGACCGCGGGGGCGAGTTTGTGTTTGCCGAGCCACTTCCCTATCCCCATCGCGGCGGTATCGCCGACCCAGAGGATGCCAAAGAGCAGCATCAGCATATCGCCGTTGACGGCGGGTTTGATATTCTGCGCGACCAGGTAGTCGTTGCCGATGAGATAGACGATCGGGTAGAGACATCCGATATAGGCCACCCCCCAGACGAGCCGAGTATATCTGCGGAAGAGATCGGCGGGGGAATCCTTACCCATCGCCAAAATCATTCCTGAAACGAGCATGAACGGAAGGATCACCGCACCACCGGCGGCCAAATAGATGAGCCAGGAGAAGCGCATGAAGATGCTGCGGGTCAGGTCATCGAACGGAACCGCTTTGAACGCAATAAAAAAGCAGGCCGCAACCGCAAGGTACGTGAACCAGAAGAGGAATCGTTTCGGGCTGATAGATTCGCCATGAAGGAACTCGTAGGTTGCGACCGCGGCGAATAGCGCGATCATGCAGAAAAGCCAGAGCCCACCCTGGAAGCAGATCCAGAGAATGACCGGGATAGCGACCGCGGCAACCGCGATGCGGCTAAGCAGATTGCGGCTCATCCTCGGTCTCCCCGGCAACTTTGCCGAAACGACGTTCACGACCCTGGTAGGCCAGCACCGCCTCGAACAGCTCTTTTTTGCCGAAATCCGGCCAGAGGGTGTCGATGATATAGAGCTCGGTGTAGCTGGTTTGCCAGATAAGGAAATTGGAGATACGCATTTCACCCGAGGTACGGATCAGCAGATCCGGGTCGGGGATATTCGCGGTATAGAGAAATTCGGAAAAGGATTTCTCGTCGATATCATTAACATTCATCACGCCGGCTTTGACGGAGGTCGCGATAGCTCGCACGGCATCGAGAATCTCGGTTCGTCCGCCATAGTTGAGCGCCAGATTGAGCACCAACCCTTTGTTGTCGCGCGTACGACGGACCGCCTCGCCAAGAACCGCGCGGCGCGTCGCGGAGAGACCGGCGATACGTCCGGTGGTGATCAGCTTGACATCTTTCTGAATCAACTCATCGATATTGTCGAGAGTGGTTTTCGCAAGGAGCGACATGAGGGCATCGACCTCGGCCTTGGGACGCTTCCAGTTCTCGACCGAGAAAGTATAGAGCGTGAGGTATTTAATCCCCAGTTCGCCTGAGGCACTAACGACTCGCTTAACCGCCTCTACCCCGTGCTCATGGCCGAATGTTCGCGGCTTGCTCCGTTGGGCGGCCCAGCGTCCGTTTCCATCCATAATGATAGAGATATGGGTCGGGATCCGTTCGGGTCGAGAGAGAATCCGGGCTTTGAGGTCGTCGAGCTGGTCGGTCATAGCGCAGTCAAAGTAGTCGGGTGTGATGCCGGACGCAAGCGCAAATGCGGCAAGCGGCTATCGGTAGATGGTCAGGCTGTCGAAGCGCGTCTCAAGACGGTAGCTGGTCGAATAGAACAGGCCATCCTGGGTCGCAACCTCCCAGATAGAATCCGGGAAAATAAAGCCATCCTGAACCGTGAAACGGAATGAACGGGTGAACCGTCGGAAGCCGGGCTCATCGGGATAATGCAGATAAAGCCAGCGGAGGAAATAGTTGGTCCGGTCGATCACGGCGATACCGGTTGGAATGTCAGGGCGAGTGGTGTCAGAATCGAAACCGATCGCGATGGATGGGCCGCCGGTGTCGTTGGGAAAGTCGTTCAGATAGTATTGGTCGCCAAAGACATTGACGTAGTCAAGTCGGATGTCGCGGATCTTGCGAGTTGGTTCGCGACGGGTGACCGTTGAATCGAGATTGCCAAAGCTGTAGAAGTAAGCGCGTTTGACGGAATCGACCCAGGCGATCTTCCCTTCATCGCGAATCTCTTTGTAGTAGCTGGTAGCAATGAATGAGTACGACAGGCCGCGCGCATGCGGGTCGCCGCTGGTCAGGGTAGCATCGGCGCGTTTCCAATAATAGGAAAGAATCGGGTCATTCGGGATAGTGACGGTATCATCCTGCGCCATGAGGGTGAGGGAAATGCTTGTGACAAAAAGGAGCAAGCAGGCTATTATCGACCTTTTTTGTCTTGACATCGGGGCTGTTCCGTTCATATTAGTTATACCAATGACCTGTCCCACGGTCAGGTCGAGCCCAACATATCATTTCCCGACGGCAGCCACAACCTGCTTTTCATTCCTGCCGGTTGCCGGTATCGGACCTGAGGAGGAAAGTATGACCGTACGTGAACTCCTGAACTCCAAGTCCCAGCGCCAGGTGGTGACGGCCTCCACCGACACCAAGATCCGCTCCGCCATGAATCTGCTGATCAAGAACGAGGTCAGTTGCCTTCCCGTGGTGAATGATCAGAATGAGTTGGTCGGGATAATCTCGGACAAGGATATCTTCCGTCGGGCGTATCATGACTGCCACAGTTTCGCGGATATGGCGGTTGGGGAATTGATGACCTCGGATGTGATAGTCGGGCTGGAGACGGATGAGGTCAGTTATATCGCCGGGGTGATGACCAAGAACCGGATCCGGCATGTGCCGATAGTATGTGGGAATAAGTTGGTCGGATTGATCTCAATCGGTGATGTGGTGAAAACGCAGATCACGAATATCGAATTCGAGAACCGTCACTTGTGGCAGTATATCAACGGGAGTTATCCGGGGTAGGGTCAAGATGCGGGGCTCCATATTCAACCACTCCTCTGTTCGTGTCTGGAAACACGCTACAAATTCATTGACAAGTTTGTCTATTATGCGTATGCTTGAATCAAGGGGCTGCAGAAAAAATGGAGGAGTTCAGCATGCACTACAAACTTCTTGTATACCCCCCCCTATTAGTCCTATTTTGGACTGTGTGTACACTAGCCGCTAAGATGTATCCGCCAGTAGAACCGCCGCCGGGAATCTACTACGACAAATTCCTCTGGGTGAAATTCCAGGACGATCTGGATATCGGGCTTTCGCCTGAAGGGATTCCCATTGACCGATCGGGAGGCGGGATATCCAGCCCGCAAGGTCAGGCGGTTATGGAGTACATTCGTGCGCAGGGGGGACGCTGGGAGCGGATGATTGCGGTCAGTGAAGCGCGGGCAGACGAATGGCGTTTGAAGGCCGCGCTCAATGGAAAAACGACTGCTGACCTGAATACCTATTTTCACTTATGGGTCGGTGAGGAAGCATCCGCACAGGACTGGTTGGAGCGATTGGCAGAATTGCCACAGGTGGAGAAACTTGGCCGAGCAATCTTACCTGCCCGCCCGCCTACACCTCCTGTTTACGACTCGTTGCAGCGATATCTACAACCCTATGCACCAGCCGACACCTCGCTTGATTCTTCAATCTGTATCGAGGCAGACTATTCTTGGGGCTTACTTTCAGGGCGTGGTCAGGGTGTAAAAGTCTGCGACATCGAATGGGATTGGAACCTTTCTCATTCTGACCTGCCCGAGAATATCGCGTTATGGATAGCCCCTGGGTACTGTAATGTCATGGATGTCGACGTCAATCACGGCACTGCTGTACTGGGCTTGTTAGCGGGAAAGTCAAATTGTTATGGAATAACCGGAATCGCTCCTGATGCAAGATATGCCGTTTCGCCTGTGATGATTGCGCCGGACACATCTGACTGCTCGAACGAAATCTATCTTCCAGTGAGTGCGTTTACGACGGCAATGGACAGCCTTGAGGCGGGCGATGTTATTGAGTTGGAGATTCAGTTTCATCAAGTGGATTTTCAGGACACTACCAGACAGGAGAATGGACCTATTGAGACCTATCCCCCTATGTACGCGTGCATAGTTACTGCAGTGGGATACGGAATACACGTTGTTGAGGCAGCAGGTAATGGAGGAGAGGATTTAGCTTACAAGGACCGTGACTCAATATACATTGACTCGACCAAATGGTCGGGTGCCATAATTGTGGGCGCTGGACTACCAGGTCCAGTATTAGGAGACGTGAATCACTTCGCGAGAGAATGGCGAAGTGATACCAGGTATGGCCCGATACCCAATTCGACGGGTGATGACAGACGGATCGACGCGCAGGGGGTCGGTGACCTGGTGGTGTCGCTTGGCTATGGGGACTTGTATGATGATGGCGGAAACGATTCGTTATTTACTGCCGACTTTGATGGTACGTCGGCTGCAACTCCAATTATTGCTGGTGTCGTGGTGCTGGTTGAAGCCTTGTACGAGCAGTGTTACGGTGAACCAATGTCACCCGCCCAAATGAGGGAGATAATTCGCAACATAGGATTGCCCCAGCAAGGGGCAAACTCAGCAACGAGACCGATTGGGCCACTACCGAATATTCGGATGATCGTTGATAGCCTATTTTCGTGTGCACTTCCTTGTTGCACCGGCAAGCGTGGCAATGTTGATGGTGATCAAGACAACGTCGTTGATCTCTCAGATCTCTCGTTGCTCATTGCCATGACTGAGGACAGCTCATTTTGCGCGGACGAGATGTATTGCTTTGATGCAGCAGACCTGAATAACGATGACACTATCGATGATGACGATGTCACAATTCTTGTGCAGTACTTAGTTTTTCACATCGACAATCGGGCCAACTGCCCCTAAGAGATAGGAGTCAGGGATGCGAAAATTCACATTGTTCGTACTGTTATCCGTGCAGATTGGCGCCTCAGCATATGCAAACACAATTCATGTCCCTGCTGACCAACCGACTATACAGGCGGGGATTGACGCGGCGGTGGACGGGGATACCGTGATCGTGGCGGATGGAATATACACAGGAGCTGGCAACGCGGAGTTGACAATTGCTGCAAAGCAGCTAGTCCTGTTTTCACAAAACGGATCAAGCTCTACTACAATTGACCTGGGCTTATCCAGCCAAAGAGCATTTGTTTGTTCACTGAGTACGTCAGCAAGGATTAAGGGATTCTCTGTTGTAGGAGGAAATGCCCCAGCATGTGTTGCCAGAGTATGGGCCTCCAGGTTAGATCTTGTTGATTGCGTCGTGACCAACTGTCGAGGAGAGCAAGGGAGCCTTATTGAGGCAGATTCTTCTCAACTGAGAATTGAGAATTCCGTTCTACGGAAAAGCTGGGCCGAGCAGGCTGGGGCCCTCTCCTTGCGCAGATCGAGTGCCAACATTGTGGATTGCGTCTTCGATAGCATTGCCTGCCGTTCAATGGCAATTGCCAAAGGGGGAGCCATTTATGCTGGCGTAGCGTGCAGCCTTACTGTTTCAGGAACGCATTTTCGCGCCTGTTGGGCAACTGAGTTACCACCGGGTCCGAACCGGTTCGGCGGAGCTATTTTCTGCGACAGTGCGGTGGTCGCTGATTTTGCCAATTGCCTTTTTGAGCACAACGAAGCGAGTCAGGGACTAGGTGGCGCGATATTCTCGGCATTCAGTGAGGTAACGATTGCCGGGTGCCGATTCTCTCGCAATGGTAACGAACTCGACCTATATCCACTAAGTAGGCAAGCGAGTTCGGGGTCGACTGTTGCGCTATTGCCGTTTCCGCTACCTGTCTCGCAGCATAGTGGAGGAGCGATCTATGCCCTGCTATCTGATCTGAGTGTGTATGGGAGCGTTTTTGACTCCAATGGTTTTCACACTGGCGGTATCCAGCGAAGACAAGGCGGTGCGGTCTTTCTTGACAGAACAATAGCAAAGATCGAAGGGTGTACGTTTGTAGCAAATGAAGCTTCACAAGGGGAAGCTATGTTGATGGCCAATTCGAGCCTTCGCCTTGATTCGTGCATTGTCGCTTTCAATACTGGTGAGAATACCAACAGCCTACCAATAGCCGCCGACACCTTTCCAAATACTCTTCTGGCTATCTCCTGCTCTAATCTCTACGGGAATGAAAACGGCGACTGGGCAGGACTGGTCGATTCACTTGAAACGCTCTACAACAATTTCTCGCTCGACCCGCAGTTCTGCGGACGGTCAGTGGGGAATTACCTTTTGCAGGAGGATTCCCCTTGTCGGCCTGAGTTGTCGCCTTGCGGGTCATTGGTGGGAGCTTTGCCGGTTGAACCTGGGTGCAATTCCTGTTGTGAAGGAACAACGGGGAACGCGAATCTGGCTGGTTCGGTCGATTTGTCTGATTTGAGTCTGCTGATATCGTATCTGACCGTCACACCAAAGCCGGTGATACCGTGTCCGGAGGAAGGGAATGTGAATGCGTCGGGGTCGATTGATCTGTCTGACCTTTCGGCGATGATCGCGTATATCACGGCGGGGACGTATACGTTGCCGTGGTGTCCGTAGAGCAAAAGAGCAGACGGGGACGTCTGCTGCACAGGTAATCGGGCTTCGACTGCGCTCAGCCCGATTGAATTGAGATCACGACGCTTTGTTTTGTCAAATGGATGAAGCAAAGCTCGTGATGACATTGTTAGCGGGCTTTGGTGTTTCAGCGAATATGCGGGGCAGACGAGGACAATTGCCGCGCAATCTGACAAAACAAAAAACCCCGGCTCTCACCGGGGTTTCTCATTTCTATGATGACGATGGAGAATCAGACCTCCATCATCTCCTTCTCTTTCTTCGAAAGCTGATCATCGATCTGATGGATGTAGTCATCCGTCATCTTCTGGATCTTGTCGATACCGTCTTTCTCGGCATCCTCGGCGACCTTGTGGTCCTTGAGCGCTTTCTTCAGATGCTCGTTGGCGTCACGGCGGATATTGCGGATCGCCACTCTCCCCTCCTCGGCGATATGCTTGCAATGCTTCACCAGCTCCTTGCGCCGCTCTTCGTTGAGCGCGGGGATCGGGATGCGGATGAGCGTACCATCGGGCTGGGGGTTGAGGCCGAGGTCGGCTTTCTGAATCGCCTTGACGATATCTCCCACCACCGTTTTGTCGAACGCCTGGATAGTCAGCAGGCGCGCTTCGGGAGCGGAGACAGTGCCGACCTGGTTGAGCGGCATCTGGGTGCCATAGGCCTCGACGCGCACGGTGTCGAGCAGGTGGGTCGAGGCCTTGCCGGTCCGGACCGTGCCCAGCTCGCGGTGGATAGCGTCCACCGTCTTGTGCATTTTCTCTTTGGTCTGTTTGAGGATCTCTTCAATCATGTTGATGCTCCTTTACCCTGTCGGCCTTAACAGATAAGGGTGCCGACATTCTCACCCTGGACCACCTGCTTGAGGATCCCCGGCTTGTTCAGGTCGATGACCCGGACCGGGATCTTGTTATCCTTGAGCAGTGAGATCGAGGTTGAATCCATCACTTTGAGTTCTTTGGTGAGGACATCCATATATGACAATTTCGGGAAGAAGACAGCGTTTTTGTCTTTCTTCGGGTCGGCGGAATAGACGCCGTCGACATTGGTCGCTTTCACCATCAGTTGCGCGCCAACCTCCATCGCCCGGAGCGAGGCGGCGGTATCGGTACTGAAATAGGGATTGCCGGTACCGGCGGCGAAGATGACCGTTCTCCCCTTCTCCATATGTCGAATAGCGCGGCGGCGGATATATGGCTCGGCGAAGGCTTCGATCTTGACCGCGGACATGACGCGGGTGTAGATCCCCATCTGCTCGAGCATATCCATCACGGCGAGCGAGTTCATCACGGTCGCGAGCATGCCGATATTATCGCCGGTGACGCGATCCATACCGCGCTCGGCGCCTTTCATGCCGCGAAAGATATTGCCGCCCCCGATAACGAGGCCAAGCTCGATACCGAGCGATTTGACCTCAGCGATCTGACG